>CACYPH010000037.1 GCA_902776185.1 uncultured Ruminococcus sp. | reverse complement strand
ATTCCTTTCGAATTGGTGAGCGCAAACTCAATTCTACTACAGAATCGTCCCTATGGACTATTTATTTTATTGTTGCAACCTCATTTTACAATGCGCCATCGGAAAAATTAATATAAAAGCCTATAGTATCAATGACACCATAGGCTTTTTATCGGTTATATTTCGAATTTAGAATATTAATTGATTTATGCCATGTCCGCCAGATTGAGAATCAGGCGCTCGGTCTTTTCCCAACCGAGGCACGGGTCGGTGATCGACTTGCCGTAAACGCCGCCGTCGACGCTTTGGCAGCCGTCCTCGATATAGCTCTCGACCATGAAGCCCTTGACGACGCGGTGGATCTCGCTGTCGTAGCGGCGCGCATCCATGACCTCTTTGATGATGCGCGGCTGTTCAAAGGGATTCTTGCCGGAATTGCTGTGGTTGGTATCAATGATACAGGCGGGATTCTTGAACATTCCCGCGGCGTACAGGCGCACCAGATGCATGATATCCTCGTAGTGATAATTCGGCAGGCTTTCGCCGTGCTTGTTCATATAACCGCGCAGGATCGCGTGAGCATAGGGATTGCCCTCGGAGTGGACCTCCCACCCGCGATAGAGGAAGGTATGACCCTTCTGCGCCGCGGTGATGGAATTCATCATAACGCTCAGATCGCCGCCGGTAGGATTTTTCATGCCGACGGGTACATCAACGCCCGAGGCGACCAGACGATGCTGCTGGTTTTCTACCGAACGCGCGCCGACCGCTACATAGGCGAGGATATCGTCAAGGTAGCGATGGTTCTCGGGATAGAGCATCTCGTCCGCACAGGAAAAGCCGGTTTCTCTCAGCGCACGGATGTGCATCGAGCGGATCGCGACGATCCCCTTGAACATATCGGGCTTTTTATTGGGATCGGGCTGATGGAGCATACCCTTGTAACCCGAGCCGGTGGTGCGGGGCTTGTTGGTGTAAATACGCGGGATGATGAAGATCTTGTCCTTGACCTTATCCTGCACCGTGCGGAGCCGACAGATATAGTCCAGTACGCTGTCTTCCTTATCCGCCGAACAAGGTCCGATGATCAGCACGATGCGGTCGTCCTTGCCGGCAAAGATGTCTTTGAGTTCTCTGTCGCGCTGCTCTACCAGATCGATGAGGTCGTCGTCGAGGGGATAGATCTTTTTGACCTCCATCGGGATCGTCAGCTGACGCGCAAATTCCAGATTCATATTCATAATATACCTTCCTTTTCAGGGACAAACAGCTTTTGTCCCGATACCATTACTTATTGAAATACGCTCTGCGCTTGGTACTCAGGCGCATTTTTTCGCGCAGTTCATCGACGCTGCCGTCGCGGATCATATCGCGCAGCGATGCAAATTCGTCGAGAAAAATATCCATGTACTTCAACAGCGGCTCGCGGTTGAGCATAAACAGCTCGCTCCACATCAGGTCGTTGATGTTCGCGATACGGGTCAGATCGCGGAAGCTGTCGCCGGTGTAATCCACCAGATGCTCGTTGTCCGAGCAGGTCATCAGCGCGACCGCGATACAGTGGGTCAGCTGTGACAGGTAACCGATCATCTCGTCGTGCTCCTCGGGCGTCAGCACGGATATGCGCGAGAAGCCGAGGATCCTGCCCAGCGAACCGATCCAGCGGATTGCCTGAGGGGTATTCTTCTCGGTCGGGGTGATAATGAAGTTCGCGCCGCGGAAGATGCCGTCGTCGGAATTCTCGACGCCGTAGACCTCGCGGCCTGCCATCGGGTGAGATCCGATAAACTCTACGTCGGGGCGAAGCATCTCCTGGATATCGTAGACGACACAGCTTTTGACACCGGTGACGTCGGTCAGCATCGCGCCGGGCTTGAAATACTGCTGGTACTTTTCGATCCACTCGACGAACACCTTCGGATACAGACCGAAAATGACCGCGTCCGCAGAAGATACGATCGCTTCGTCGACCTCGGTAGAACCGTCGCTGATGATGTGGTTCTCAAGGGCATAGTCGATCGCTTCCTTGCGGGTATCGATCGCGGTGACATGATAGCCGAGGCGTTTCAGCGCGCGGGCATAGCTGCCGCCGATCAAACCCAGACCGACAATCAAAATTCTTGAATTACTGATCCATTCCATATATTAAATCTACTCCTAAATCTTTCAGCCTGTCAAAATAGTCGGGAAAGCTCTTTGAGACCGCCTGAGCGCCGGTGATCGTGCCGCCGGTCACGGTCAACAATACGGACAGTGCCATTACGATACGGTGGTCGTTGTGACCGTCGAGCTGTTCTGAGGGGGCATGAAGCGCCCCGCTGTGAACGGTAACATCATTCTCCCCTACCGTCATCCCGATACCGAGCTTTTTCAGCTCAGCCTGCATCGCCGCGGCACGGTCGCTTTCCTTGATACGAAGCCGCCGCGTGCCGGTGAATTTGGCACCGCCGCAGAGCGCCGCCACCGCAAATAAGATCGGTCCTAAATCGGGACAATCGGCGATATCGATCACCGCATCACCGGATTTTATTTTCTTAAAAAGAATTTTATATACACGATCGCCCTGCAGCGAATCCGCGCGCAATCCATCGACAGTCACATCCGAATCGGCGTAGTTGAGCGCTTCAAAGAAAGCGGCGTTGGAATAGTCGCCCTCGACGGTGATATCCGCGGGACAGTAGCTTTGACCGCCCTTGATGAAATAGGAATTGCCGTTTTCCGCGACAGAAATCCCGAAATCACGCAGGGAGCTGAGGGTCATATCGATATACGGCTTGCTCTCGACTGGCGGGATCAGACGGATCTCGCTGTCGCCGTCGAGCAGCGGTAAAGCAAACAGCAGTCCCGAAATAAACTGGGAGCTGATATTGCCCGCGATCTCATACACGCCGCTGTGAAGCTGACCGCTGACAGTCAGTCGGTCAGAGGATTTTTCAAATTGCAAGCCCTGTTTCTCTGCGATCGCTTCATAAATGCCCAGCGGGCGTTTCAGCAAATATTCGGAGCCGGTCAGCACGCGTTTTTCGCCGCACAGCAGACACAGCGGGATCAAAAAGCGCAGTGTGCTTCCGCATTCGTTACACGGCAGAACCGCGGTATTATCGAGCGGCTGACGCACATCCACCCCCTTGATATAGGCGGTATTGCCGTCAAGATCGATCTGTGCGCCGAGGGCTTTCAGACAGGCGATGGTCGCCTCAACATCCTTGGAAAACGCGAGATTGCGAACGACGCTCTCTCCCCCGCTCAGTCCCGCACAGATCAGCAGGCGATGCGCCATGCTCTTGCTCGGCGGAGCAGTGATCGTACCGTGCGCCTTTGATGGCAGGATAGTCACTCTCACGTCAGTCACCGTTATTCAGCAGGTCGATCGCGTCAAGATATCCTTGCACGCCGCGTCCGCTGATCGTCGCCTTACAGTAGGAGCGGATGTAGCTGATCTGACGGAATTCCTCGCGCGCGTCCACGTCGGAGATATGGACCTCCACCGCAGGGATCGCGACCGCTTTCAATGCGTCGAGGATCGCGACGCTGGTATGGGTATAGGCGCCGGGATTGATGACGATACCGTCCGTTTTGCCGTACGCCTCCTGTATTTTATCGACCAAATCGCCCTCATGATTGCTCTGATACAATTCGACCTCGATATTCTTATTCAAAGCATACTCGAGGATCATATCGCACAAGTCGGTATAGGTAACACGCCCGTAGATATCCGGCTCGCGGATACCGAGCATATTCAGATTCGGTCCGTTGATAACTAAGATTTTCAAATAGGTTTACTCTCCTTTCGCCTCCCTTTGGTAAAGGGAGGGAGTCTCCCCTGTTAGGGGAGGTGGCGCGTAGCGCCGGAAGGGTTGCCGTTCTCGCTAGAGAAACCGCGTCAGCGGTGGAAGAATTGCAGTATTGATCGACCGAAGGGAGATACTGAATTAATATGGTTGGTCGCTTTGCTCAATTGATGCAATTCCTCAGTCAGCTTTGCTGCCAGCTCCTTTTACCAAAAGGAGCCGGTTACTCTCCGTTGATGATACTGTCGGCGACGTCGTCGGGGTCACAGTCGCCGTCGATGATATAGTCGGCGGTCGTCATATAGCGGTCGATGCGAGCGTCATACAGCGCCGTGATTTTCGCCTTGTCGTCGGCAAGAGGACGATCATCGGTAGGAATCAGTGATTCTAACGCGCGATCGATAAAGAAGATCTCGCCGTTGTGCCGCAGGACATCGACGTTCTCGTCGCGCAATACTGCGCCGCCGCCGAGGGAGATCACCTTGCCATTCAGGGGCGCGAGTTCTTTGATGACCTCTGTTTCGAGATCGCGAAAATACGCTTCGCCGTGTTCGGCGAAGATTTTCGTGATCTCGCCCGCGCGCTCAACGATCAGCGCATCGGTATCGATGTATTCTCTGCCGAGCTGATCGGCGACGATTTTGCCGACCGTGGACTTTCCCGAGCCGGGCATGCCGGAAAGCACAATATTTCTTTTAGAGAAATATATATCATCGTAGATCTCGTTGGTCAGCTTGACCGCATCGAGCTCTTTGTCCATAAAATGCTCCGCCGCCAGCACCGCCTGAGCGGTCAGCATGTACAGTCCACCCGCGGCGTTCAAACCGAGTGCGCGGGCTTTGAGAACCAGTGCGGTATTCAGCGGATTATACACCGCGTCGATCACACCGGAAAGATGCGGGAATCTGTCCAAATCGATCGGACAATCGAAAATGTTCGGGAACATCCCGCAGGGCGTGGTGTTGATGATCACATCCGCGTCGGTGTGATTTTCATAGGCGTCTTGATAGGTGATCGAGCCTTCTTTTCCGCTGCGGCTGACACGCAGGATCTCTTTCGCACCAAGACGTTCGCAGACCGCTTTCGCTGTACGCGAAGTGCCGCCCGTGCCGAGGATCAGCGCCTTTTTATATTTCAGGTCGACCTCGGTGCGCTCGATCAGCGCGCGCATCCCGCCGAAATCGGTGTTATAACCATAGAGAACGCCGCCGCGGTTAACGACGGTGTTCACTGCGCCGATCGCCTGTGCTTCCGGTGCGATCTCGTCGAGGAACGGGATGACCGTCTGCTTATAGGGGATCGTCACATTGATTGCTTTAAAATTCTTTGAAAGAATAAAATTTTGTATCTCATCAGGATTTAATTCTTTCAAAGAATATTTATAATCGGCGATCTTCTCATGTATTTCTTTGGAGAAGCTGTGGGGCAGCCTCTCGCCTATTAATCCGTAGTCCATAGTGTTAGTTGATCCATAATTAGTGGTCGGTCATGAATAGTTTGTGTTACTCGCTTCGCTCAAACAATACTGCAATTCCTCAGTCGACGTTGTCGACAGCTCCCTTTACCAAAGGGAGCCGGAGCCAATCCGTACCGAAGCGCGTGACCAGCAGATCGGCGATCGCTAATGCCGCTACGCTATCGACAACGACGCGCGCGCGATGGATGATGGCGGGATCATGCCTGCCCTTGAGCTCGAGTACCGCATCGGTCTTGTTGAAGATATCGACGGTGTTCTGCGCCTTGAAGATCGACGGCGTCGGTTTGACCGCACAAGAGAACAGGATCGGCATCCCGTTGGTGATACCGCCGTTCACGCCGCCGTTATGATTGGTTGCGGTTTTTATTTCTTCATCAGAAATATAATAGCTATCATTATAGTCGCTGCCTCTGCCGTTCACCATCGCAAAAGCGTCGCCGAACTGGACGCCCTTGATCGCGGGGATGCTGAACAGCGCATGGGATAATACGCCCTCGACGGTGTCGAACCAAGGCTCTCCCACGCCTGCAGGAACGCCGAGGATCGCTGTCTGCAAGACGCCGCCGACTGAGTCGCCGTCTGCCGCAGCCGCTTCGATCTGAGCGCGCATTTCTGCGCCTTTATCGTCGTCGATCACAGCAAAATTCTTTGTATTCAGCGCGGCAATTTCTGCGGACAGATTCTCAAAATTGCTGTCCTCTATCCCGCCACAGGATGCGATATGTGTGCCGATAACGATTCCCTTCTGCTTCAGGGCGGACAGCACGATCGCACCTGCCGCGACCAGCGCCGCGGTCACTCTGCCGGAAAAATGTCCGCCGCCGCGATAGTCCTCATAGCCGTGATATTTTTCGTAAGCGGTATAGTCCGCGTGACCGGGTCGCGCCAGCGCACGGGTCGCAGAATAATCCTTGCTGTGCTGAGCGGTATTGGGGATCAGGATAGTCAGTGGCGTTCCGGTGGTTTTGCCCTCAAAGACGCCGCTGACGATACGGTATTCATCCGCCTCCTGCCGCGCGGTAGAGATCTTGCCCGCCGGTCTGCGCAAGCAAAGCTGTGAGCGGATATAATCGTCGTCGATGGCGATCCCGGGAGCAAGTCCGTCCAAAACCCCGCCGATATATTCGCCGTGACTTTCGCCGAAAAGCGTCAGGCACAGGTTGTTTCCGAATGTGTTTTTCATGCGTTTTACTGTTATTTCTTGACCATCTCGATCAGCGGAGCAAACTCGCTGTATTGGATGGATTTCATTTCATAATGTCCGGGCTCGTCTACCGTGGTAACGATAACGGAATTGCCCTGGATCTTTTTATCATGCACAAGCGCTTCGCTGACCTCGTCGACATTCAGCTCGATCGAGGTAGGCAGGTGGATCTCTTCGAGCACCTTCAACAGGCGCGGGCGAAGCTCGTCGCTGACCATGGGGATCATGCCCAGTGCAACGCATTCGCCGTGATACAGACCGTTGAGGTGTTCAAAGCTCTCGATCGCGTGGCCGATGGTGTGTCCGAAGTTGAGGATCCTGCGGAGTCCCTGCTCTTTTTCGTCCTGCTCGACGACGTCCTTCTTGACCAGAAGCGAACGCAGAACGATTTCGTCGATATGCGCAGGAACGTTGCCGTTCTCGAACAGCTCGAACAGCTCTTTATCGGAGGTCAGACCAACTTTCACCGCCTCGGCAAGGCCGTTGCAGATCTGGCGGGTCGTCAGGGTATGCAGCAGGTCAAGGTCGATGATGACCTTCTTCGGCTGATAGAAGGTACCGACCATGTTTTTGATATCGTTGAGATTGACGCCGTTTTTGCCGCCGATCGAGGAATCAAGCTGTGACAGTACGGTGGTCGGGATGTTGTAAAAATCGACGCCGCGCATATAGGTCGCCGCGACAAAGCCCGCCAGATCGCCGACAACGCCGCCGCCGACCGCGACAACACAGTCACGGCGCGTGAACTCGCGCTCCAGCATCTTCGTCAGGATCGCACGCCACCAGCCGAGCTCCTTGCTGGATTCGCCCTGAGGCACTGTGAAAACAGTGCTCTCCGCCGCGAAATCCGCGACAGTATCAGCATATTCCTCGGGAACGCCGTCGTCGGTGACGATCATCACCTTGCGGTTGAGGTCGAACAGCTCGCCGACTCTTTTCAGCGCGCCGCGCTCGATCACAATGTCGTAGCTGTTCTCACCGAGTTCCATTCTTAACACTTTGCTATCAGACATATATCTCACCATCTTCCAATAAAACTTCTTCGCTGTAATGACCGACGACCTTCAGCTTGTCACAGTGCAGCGCGATATGCCGCAGCATATCCGCACCGTTGCGGCCGGTCTCGTCGCCCTCTGCTTCGATATAAAAATAATACTGCCACGCGAGATCCTTCATCGGGCGGGATTTCAGCGCGCGCATATTGAATCCGTAGCTGCCCAAAACATTCAGCGCCTGCGCCAGCGCGCCGACCTCATTCTTAACCGTGAACATCAGAATAAAGTTGCCGTCAGGCGTGCTGAGCTTGCGATTCTCCGCACGGGAGAATACCGCAAAGCGGGTGGAATTCATCGCGCTTTCATTGACGTCGTGGTCGAGCATTTCCAGCCCGTAGAGCCGGGCGGTCTCGATGGACGCGATCGCCGCGACGGTCGGATCATCGTTATCCTTCACCGCTTTTGCCGCGGCGGCGGTATTGTTATATTCGATCGTCTTGAAACCTTTTTTGCGGATATATCCCGCACACTGTGCCAGCGCCTGCGGGTGGCTGACGACCGTTTTGATCTGTCGGATATCCGCACCCTGAATGCCGAGCAGATGCTGGGCGATGCGCAGCGTATAGATGCCGTTGACATAGAGAGAGCCCGAGAACATCAGATCCATTACCTGACCGACTTCGCCGGCATAGCTGTTCTCGATCGGCAGAACACAGCAATCGCACTCGCCGTTTTCCACCGCCTCATATGCGCTGCGGAAATCCGGATAGGAGATCGCCTTTCCGTACGGAAAGATCTTGGTTGCGGCGATATTGGCAAAAGCGCCCTCGATACCGCAGTAGGCGATCTTCGCCCCGCTGATCAGGCGCTCCTGATACTGCTTGGAGATCGCCATAATATCGCTGAGAAAACGCGGATAGTATGCCCCGATCTCGCCGTCTTTGATAAACACCTTGTTGCGTTCGATGACTGTCTGTTCACGGTCGGCATCGTAGATCGGCAGTCCGTGCTCTTTTTTATAGGACGCGATCGACTTTGCCGCCTGCATACGCTCCTCAAAAAGACGCGCCATCTTCTCGTCGATCTCGTTGATTGTCTGTCTGGCTTCACCAAGCTTATCCATAAACATACCCCTTTTTCATTTGCTGCTTTTTCTGCTTTAAAAAGTAAAAGCGGCTCTGTCCGAAAACAGAACCGCATCAATACCCATACAGTACCTGTTACATAAGGACAGTCGAAAGATCCTGAGCACAGCAATAAAAGCCCGCATAAAAGCGCGCGTAGGTATTGGTAAATCGAGAGGTCGTCTTATGCGATACAAAGCTCATGCCGTTACTCCTTTTAGAATGATAAGTCTACTATAGCACGTTAAAGCGTAAAAGTCAATAGAATTCCTCAAAATACTCCCGAAAAGTCAGAGAGAGAAGTTGATTTTTCACATGCGGAATTATAGCGGGATACAGAACTTTTCTCTATGCGTCTTTATGTGACAAACATCCAGAATCCGCGAGCAAACGGGATTGATTATCGGCGTTTCGCACGGGTGAATTTATTGACAAATATAGGGAATAATGGTACAATACGCATAAGAATGAATTTCAGAGAAAATATTGATAAAACTGAAAGGATGGGCTGGAATTGTTTCGATTTCTTGACGCAATTTTCGGAGTAGGTTTTTTGATGACCATCATCAAAAAAATCGATTCCGGTATCAAGCGCATTTTCATCTCACTGATAAAGCCGTTTTTCCCGGTTCAGAAGAACAAGATCATCTTCCTCAATTTCACCGGCAACTACGACTGTAACCCCAAGGCGATCTGTGACGGAGTCATCAAGGCGGGCTATGACGCCGACCTTGTATGGACTGTTATGAAGAACACTCGTGTAGGCCCGCTGTTCTTCCCCGACGAGGTTCGACCCGTTTTGCGTAACTCTTATGAGTTTTTCAGAGAGCTTTGCAGTGCAAAGGTCATCGTTGATAACGGCATCAGCACCGCGTTTGTCCGCTATCGCAAAAAGAGAAGTCAGGTATTGATTGAAACATGGCACGGCTCGCTGGGCATCAAGAAATTCGGCCGCGATGCCAATAACGACAAGAGCTGGCTGCGCAAGGCTGCCCGCGAGGGCCGCATGACCGACTATATCATCTCGAACTCCGACATGGAGGACGATATCTACCGCGAGGATTTCTGGAAGAAAACACCGATCTGGAAATTCGGTCATCCGCGCAACGATATCCTTCTGTGCGACGATAAAAAGAAGATCGCGGAGCTTGATAAGTCTATCCGCCGTCAGTACGATATTCCCAAGGACGCGAAGATCTGTATGTATGCGCCGACCTTCCGCGACGACCGCGACCTGCGCCCGTATATGATCGACTATGATCGTCTTGGAGAAGCGCTGAAAAAGCGTTTCGGCGGCAAGTGGGTCATCATGACGCGCTTTCATATGCGCACCAAGCGTTTCCTGAAATGGAACCTGTTCCCGAATAACGTCATCAACGTCAGCGGCTATCCCGATATCCAGGAGCTGATGGCGATCATCGACGTCGGTATCACCGATTATTCCAGCTGGATCTGCGAATATATGCTGCGCCGCAAGCCCGGCTTCACCTATGCGACGGACGTCGAAAACTACGCCGAGCACGAGCGCACCATGTTCTTCCCGCTGACAGCGCTTCCCTTCCCCACTGCAACCGATAACGATCAGCTGATGCAGAATATCCTCAACTTCGACGAAGAGAAATTCGTCAAGGATTGCGACGCGTTCCTGAAGGACAAGGGTAGCATCGACGACGGTCACGCGTCCGAGAGAGTTGCCGAGGAGATCCGCAAGATCATCCAGGCGTGATCTTTAGACCATATTATCCGACACCACACACCCTAACCGATGACCGCACTGCGATCATCGGTTACAATCATAAAAGAAAGAGGTTTTTCCAATGGTAGTTGCATTATTGACAGCAGCCGGCATCGGCTCGCGTATGGGTCAGGATATTCCCAAGCAGTTTATCCATGTGAACAACAAGCCCCTCATCGTATATACCCTCGAGGCGTTCGAGCGTCATCCGAGCATTGACGAGATCGTCATCGTCACCCTGCCCAACTGGATGGACGTTGTCAAGGCATACGCCTCCCAGTTCAACATCACCAAGCTCAAGGCGATCGTTCCCGGCGGTGATACCGGTCAGGAATCCATCCACAACGGCTTGATGGCGATCAAAGATGCGCATGAAAGCGAGAATCCCATCGTCATGATCCACGACGGCAACCGCTGCTTAGTATCCAGCGAGATCATCTCGAACTCCCTCGCCGTTTACAAAAAGCACGGCAGTGCAGTTGCGGCGATCCCCTGTGTTGAAGCAGTATTCTACAGCAGAGACGGCGGACTTTCCTCTACCACCTCCATTCCGAGAGAACAGCTTTATCGTACCCAGACCCCCCACACCTACGCGCTGGACAAGCTTCTCTGGGCGCATGAGCAGGCGGCTGAGAAGGGCATCGAGAACACTGCCGCTTCCTGTACGCTGATGCAGGCGCTGGGCGAGACCGTCTACTTCTCCAAGGGCGCTGAAAAGAATATGAAGATCACCACCACCGAGGACCTCGATCTGTTTGAGGTACTTCTCCATACCGAAAGAACGACCTGGTTAAAGTAATATGATTTATAACGAAGCATACTGGAAGGACGTGGAGCGGGTCATCCCCCACGTCAAGGACATCAAAAAGCTTTACGGCAAAACCATTCTGATCACCGGCGGCAGCGGACTGATTTGCTCCTGTGTGGTCGATATCATCTACTACCTCAACACCTACGATGACGCAAACATCCGCATCATCCACGCTGCGCGTACCCACGAAGAGCCTGCCGACCGCTTCCCGCATATGAAGGAAGGTCCGGACTACGGCTTTGTGTACTACGACGCAACCAAGGCTGAGGGCATCGACGTTGAAGCGGATTACATTATCCACGCCGCATCCAACGCCAATCCTGCCGCGTATGTTGCAGAGCCGGTCGAGACCATGGCAGCAAACTTCATTGGTTTGAACAATCTGCTGTCGATGGCGGCAAAGAAAGGTACCAAGCGCGTGCTGTATATCAGCTCGAGCGAGGTCTACGGTCAGAAGGAAGGCATGGAGCCGTATTTCGAGAACGACTACGGCTACCTTGATATTCTCAATCAGCGCGCCTCCTACCCCAGCTCCAAGCGTGCGTCCGAGACACTCTGCGTCGCGTACAGCATGGAGTACGGAATGGACACCGTTATCGCGAGACCCGGTCATATCTACGGTCCGGGCGTTACACCCTTTGACAACCGCGCGACCGCGCAGTTTACCCGCAACGCTGTCAAGGGCGAGGATATCGTCATGAAGTCCGCCGGCAGTCAGCTCAGATCCTACTGCTACTCGCTCGACTGTGCGACCGCACTGCTTGCGATCCTGCTCAGCGGCGAAAGCCAGAACGCGTACAATATCTCGAACCCGAATTCCATCATCACCATCAGCCAGATCGCTAAGTGCATCGCCGACGCCGCGGGTACTCAGCTCACCTACGAGAATCCCGATGACGCCGAAGCTGCAGGCTACAACCTGATGAGCAACTCCTCCCTGGATTCCAAAAAGCTGGAATCTCTCGGTTGGGCAGCGGAATTCAGCCCTGAGGAAGGCGCCGACCGCTGTGTCCGCTTCTATGGTTAATATTCTAATATAGAATTATCCCTCCTGATCATTGTCGATCGGGAGGGATTTTTACTTTATCATTATTATATCGATAAGCCGATTTCTTTCTGATCGGGATCGGTTTTCTGTGATACCTCAGCGCCGTGCTTGCAGATCAGGCTCATGATAATGAACATGACTCCCAATCCAATGGAAAAAGCGTTCGAGAAATCCAGTTTGTCCACACCGGTGAAAGCATGCGACATGATCGCATAGGTGATCGCAGCAATTGTCGATGTAGCTGCCGGAATGCAGATCGTCAGGATACCGAGGCGGAGCATTTCCTTTGCGCCGTCAAAGGTAAAGGGTGTGCCTGCATCTAACTCGTGCTTGAAATAGTTTCCGGCAAATTTCGCCAGAACAGCTTCTCCCGCACAGAAGACGATCGCGATCGCCATCGCAGTATAGGCAGTGCCCATGCTGATATCGGCGTTTGTTTCGACCAAACCGTGAATGGTCATGCCGCCGATCTTGAAACCGCCGTCGGGGAAAACACTGAGGCTGATGATACCGGCGATACAGCCGACAAAGCCGATGATGCTGAAGATAAAGACGATCTTGCTCAGGATCTTACCGACATTGGAAAGTTTCTGGATCGTGCCCAGTGTTTTTGTTGTCATGATTGTTTCCTTCTTTCTGAAATACCGTATTTCGTTTTCTGTGTCTCTATCATAACATCGAAAAACGAGTTGTTCAAGGCGTTTTCGGTAAGCGGTGCAACGGTGCGGGTAAGATGCGCGATCTGCGAGTTGAAATGCATCTAATTCTTTACCGTGCGATTAATATTCTATGAAAGAATTATCCCTCCTGATCTCTGTGATCGGGAGGGCATTTTCGTTTCTTGATGTATTTCGGGAGTTAATCATTTTATTCGACCGTGAATCCTGTCCAGTCGGTTTTGTTGTACTGCATGACGTCAGTCGATTGCTCCATGCCCAGCTTTTCGTAAAACGGGATCGCATTCTCATTCGCGACCAGATAGACCGCAATGTCCTTTTCCCCGCCCGCAAGCTGATGCGCGGTTTTGATCAGCCGGGTTCCGATCCCCTGCTTTTCATATGCTCTGTCAACGCCCAGATCGGTAATAAACAGCCAGTAGGCAAAGTCGCTCAGTCCGAACAGCACGCCGATAATCAAGCCGTCACTGTTGCGCGCGATCAGACTGATCGACGCGTTTTTGACCAGCTTTTCGATGCGATCCCGGAATCTTTCCTGCGGATACTGCGAACCGAGATCTGTCCGTTTCAGAAAACCAATGTATTCATCCGCAGTGATTCTTTCTTCTGTGATCGTAATCTGTGTCATACAGTACCTCTTTTTTTGTTCCTGCCGATCACTCGCTCCTGACAGTCAGCTCGGTTTTTCTGCCGTTGAGTTCGATCTGATGCTCTGCATCGGGTACATTCTCGTAACCGTCGAAGATTAGATCGTAGGATCTTCCCTTATTATATACATTGACGCGCGCATCCTTGCTCAGGTAGAGATTGGAAACCGCGCTGAGCTGATTGATATCAAACTGCTCCATCGAGCCGTCGTAGTGGATCTCCATATCCACACCAGAGGTCAGCTCGAGGTGACCTTTAGCGTTGCGGACATTGACGATATGCGCCTTGCCGTCAAATTCGATGTGTTTCGGCTCTGCAATATCATGGATCGTGAGGAGCTCTGCATCACCCTGCAGCTCGATCTTGTCGGCATACGCCAGCGGCAGAATAATATTGACCGTCAAATGCTGCTTTGCCTCCTGCTTGGACATCGGCTTGCCGGTTTCCTCACGGATATACTTTTTATCAGGCAGGATCTTGAGGACAGCGATATCCTTTCCCCTGCCGTTTTCAAGACGAACTTTCGCAAGATGATACGCCTTGTCGGGCAGATCGGTCCTGATTTCCACGGCAATCTTCTCGAAGTCACCGGCGGTGACATTCAGCTCCTTGACGCAGTCGCAGTTGATTTCAAAATTACTTTCACCGAAAACGTCGAATTCGGTGTGGCTGACATTGTCGCGCTCGGTGATATCGCCGTCGGACAGCAGCTCATCGTAGCTGATATCAAATGCCTGTGCAAGCGCTTTGAGGTTGCCGATATCCGGCTGACCAGCGCCGGATTCCCACTTGGTGATCGCCTGACGCGATACATTCAGCTTTTCGGCAAGCTGTTCCTGCGTGAGATTATTTTGTTTTCTGAGATTTCTGATTCTTTCGTTCAACATGATGTTGACCTCCTTCGTTGATGGTGGCTTTATCATACCATCGGCTATCGGGTAGCGCAATCAAAACGAGTTGACATTGTGCGTTAATTTATGCTACGCATCGTAGCATTTTACTGTTTATCCCACTTTATCACATTTTTACGCTGATTGCAACACGAAAAAGCCCTCCCAAATCAGGCAATGTCATTAAGCTAGCACGCAAAAAGATATACCTCGTACTCAAACATGGGTACGGGGTATTTTTTTGAAATATTTTTGAAAAAAGACTTGACAAATAAGTAAAAATGTGCGGTCGATT
>CACYPH010000036.1 GCA_902776185.1 uncultured Ruminococcus sp. | reverse complement strand
TCGTAATCCGTAGAGCAAAGCGAAGTGATACCCCGCCCGCGCTTTGCGCGGGTAAAGTGTCCTGTGGACACTTTAGTGCTTGCACCGGGGATGTTCATTGAGCTGAGAAAGAGTCTGGACGGCATCAGCCAGAAGGTGCTGACCGACAGCCTCAGATCGATGGAGGAGGACGGCATCATCACCCGCACCGTCTATCCGGAAGTACCGCCGAGGGTCGAATATGCGCTCAGCGAGTTGGGCGAAAGCATGCGCCCGATCATCAAATCGATGGAGGACTTCGGACAGCATTATAAAGAACTGGACAAATAAATCATGACAAAAAACGAGCAGGACATCGGACGTCCTGCTCGTTTTATATGTTAGTGTGTTTTTACAGAGAATCGGTGAGGATCTTTTGAAGGTCGTCCTCGTAAAGCGGGATCCATGCTTTGTCGAGCCCTTCGTTGACCGCGATATGGTGCGCCATTTCGCCAATGCGGCTGTCGTCGATGCCGACGTCGGTCAGGTGCATCGGGATGTTAATGGATTCGAAGAATTTGTAGGTCGCGTCGATCGCCTGATTTGCGATAGCGAACTTGTCCTGATCGGGATCGATGCCGAAGACGTTCACGCCGTATTTGACGAAGCGGTCGACCGAGGTGTCGTTTAAGATATGCTTCATCCAGCGCGGGGTGATGATCGCGAGCCCCTCGCCGTGGGTGATGTCGTAGTAGGCGGAGAGGGCGTGCTCGATCGCGTGGCACGGCCAGCCGGAATAGCTGCTGCCGAGGGCGTAGATGCCGTTGCAGCCGTAGGTGCAGGTCAGCATCATCTCGGCGCGCGCGGTGTAATCCTTGGGGTTATCCAGACACTTCTTCGCGTTGATCATCAGGCTCTTTAAGCCCGCCTCCATGAAGCCGTCGTTGAGGAGGGTCGAATCCGCGCAGAAATACTGCTCCATGATATGGTTCATCGCGTCGGCACAGCCTGCGGCGGTCTGCTTCTTCGATACCGTGAAGGTATAGGTCGGGTCGAGGAAGGATACGCGCGGGAAATTGTGGGGGTCGACGTAGCCGATTTTGTCGTTGGTTTCGGTTCTCGAGATCACGCCGCCCGGATCGTATTCGCTGCCGGTAGCGGCAAGGGTGATGATATCCACGATCGGGATCGCGTCGGTCGCGAATGCTTTGTAGGTGATCAGATCCCACGGATCACCGTCGTACTTTGCGCCGGTCGCGATCGCCTTGGAGCAGTCGAGGACGCTGCCTCCGCCGACTGCGAGGATGACGTCGATGTCGTTTTCTTTGCAGATCTTCACGCCGTCAAGGACGCTGGGGTCGTATTTCGGGTTCGGCTGGATGCCGGACAGCTCGTAGATTTCAAAGTCTTTGAGCAGTTCCCGGACCTTGTCGTAGAGACCGATTTTTTTGATGCTCCCGCCGCCGTAGGCGAGCAGGACTTTTTTGCCGAAGCCACTCATGACCTCGGGGAGCTTTTCGACGACGCCCTTGCCAAAGATCAATCTGGTCGGGGTTTGATAATCAAAGTTTTGCATAGTGACCTCCTATGGGTTTGATGTGGGTGAGCTTTTTCTATATTCTATCGTTTGAAAAAGCAAGCGTTAAGGTGATTTTTCGTTGCTTTTAGTGACGGGAAGGATTATTTAACCGCCTGCTTTGCCCGGTCGGCAGTCTGCGCTTCTGAGGAGGGCGTACCTTGCTCTCAGCGCGGCTTTTGCCGATCGATCAAATGATCGTGTATCCCGCGTCGGAAAGCGCCTTCGCCGCTTTTTCGAAATCCTCCGCTTTGACGAGGATATAATCCGTATTGAAGGTCGATACGGCAAAGATCCCGATATGGTTTTCGGCGAGGATCGACGACAGCTTTGAAAGGATGCCGATGAGGGAGAAGTCGAGCGTGCCCTCGATCCGAAAGCCTTTCCATCCGTCGTCACGCGCGGTCGTTGCGGCGGGGACATCTGCAGTCGGGCAGACGAGGGAGATCTCCTCGTCCGTTTTGCCGATAAAGTAAAAGTCTTTTTGCAGGTCCAGCGCGTCAACGGATGCGACCTTGCAGACGGTCAGATCGCATTCGAGTTTTTTCAGTTCCATAGATTCTCCGCCTGCGGTTATTCGGCGCCGTCGAGATGGACGATGATCGGTTCGGCGTTCAGCGCGGGGATGACTTTTTCGGTCAGATCGGCTGTTTTGAAGCGGATGGAGCTGGTGTTGACGCACGGGTGACAGCCGAAGTATTCTTCCTTTAATACATCCTCGTCGATCACGAGCTGAACGCGGTTTTCGTGATCGTTCATCAGCCCCAGAACGGATACGCTGCCGGGGTGGATGTCGAGGAACTCCAGCATGAATGCTTCGTCTGCAAACGACAGGCGGCTGATGCCCATCTGCTTTGACAGCTCTTTGGTTTTGAAGGGCTTATCGCCGGGCATGATCAGCAGATAGAAATTGGTTTTCTGGCGGTTGCAGAGAAACAGGTTCTTGCAGATGCGGACGTTCAGGATCGCGTCGATCTTCGCGCACGCCTCCATGGTGGTGGCGGGTTCGTCGGGATGGTCGGTGCGGTCGTAGTCGATGGAGAGTTTGTCGAGAAATGAGTAGGTGCGTTTTTCGCGCTCCTGTCTGCCGGTCATATCGGTCGGCGAGCCTTTTAATAATTCCATGTTTTTCTCCTTACAGCGGTTGTTTATCGGCGGACGACTGCGCCTGTCGGGCAGGCGCTCAGGCAGTTGCCGCAGTGCAGGCAGTTTTCCTGCCGGATGTCGGCGGGGGTATCGCTCAGGTCGATGCAGTTTTGCGGGCAGACGTCGAGACAGCTTCCGCATCCGATGCAGCGATCGGTGATGAAGTATCCCTCGGCTTTATCTTCGGATTTTCCGAAAGAGAAGCTCGCCCGTTCGATCGGCTTTTTCGAGAGGTCGAACCACTCGCCGTCGCCTTCATAGATCTGAAAGGCTGTCAAGGCTTTCATCGATTCATCGGTCGGATAGATTTCGCGCATATAGGGGTTCTTGTCGAACAGCGCGGGGATCTTTTCAAAGCCCAGCTCGCGCACCTTTCCTCTGACGGATACCGCGACGCTGGACATCGTATCCTCGCCCTTCATCGCGGTGAGGGCGAGGAAGCCTCTCTTGATCAGCCGATCGTAAAAACGCTTGCCCTTGGCGGTCAGAAAATACAGACTGCTGTCGTCACAGTCCATCATATCGATCGCGCAGGTAACGGGCAAGCCGTCGTCATCCACCGTCGCGACGATCGTACGGTGGATCTCGTGGACAATGTAATGTAAGTAATCTTTTGCTGTCATTTGATCCACCTGTTTTATGTGTTCAGTTCCTTTGATTGGAAAGCTTGCTCGCTGACCGCGACTGAATCGTCATGGATGACCTCGGTCAGCTTGTCGCATCCCGCGAACGCCCATGAATAGATCTTTTTGAGCCCTTTTCCGCAGACGATCTTTCGAAGATTCTTGCAGTCCTTGAAGGCAAAGGGAGGGATGGTCACGAGAGGATCGGGGAGGGTAATCTCTTCGATCCCGCAGCGCACAAAGGTATAGCCCCACAGACATTCAAGCTTTGAGGGCAGATCGATGCGGCGCAGCTGATCGCAGCCGTCAAAGATGAACTCGCCCATATTGGTGACGGTATCGGGGATATGGACCGAGGTGATCTCGCTGTGACCGCTGAACAGTCCGTCGCCGATGACGGTGATGACGCCGCTGCCGTAGCTGTCGGGGATGACGACCTCGGATTCGTCGCCCTTGTAACCGGCGACACAGTAGGTGCCGTCGTCGGCGGGCTTAAAAATAAATTCCTGCACGATTCTGTATCCTTGTATGATTATTTCATCAGGTCTTTGCCGGCGTTCCAAGCCTTGCCCACCTGTTCGCCGGTGACATAATAGCCGTGCTTGAACTGGTCGAAGATCAGCGCTTCGAGCTTTTCGACCTCGACCTTGTCGTTTTCGTCAAGGACGGAATCCTCCGCCTGCGTATTGACGATCTTGCCGACGATCATGTAGACGTTCTCGGTATCGACGACCTCGGCAAGCTCGCACTCCATCGTCACGGGGAATTCGTCGATGATAGGCGCGTTGACAAAATCGCTCTTGATCGCATGGTAGCCGGTGCGCTCGAATTTGTCGGGCATTTTGTTGCCGGTCGCGATGCCGACGAAGTCTGCGACGTCCATGTGCGCTTTGTCGGCGAGGCTGACGGTGAACGCCTTGGATTTCAGGATATTCTGAGTGGTTTTGTGACCCTCGCTGATGAACAGCGCGATCTTGTCCATCGCGCAGATCATGCCCCATGCGGCGTTCATCACGCCGACCTTGCCGTTCTCGTCATATGCCGCGACCATCAGCACGGGCATCGGGTAGACTGCGGGGAAGGAACCTAAATTCTTTTTCATAATATGACCTCTTTCTTATTGAATAGTATTTAGAATGATTCTATTATACAGGATGTTTGACGGATTGTAAAATGCTTTTTGCTTCAGATGATCGGTAAGTTTTTGCAAACTGTTGAAATGCGGTTTCTCACATGGTATAATTTTATAGATAATATGGGCGGCGACGCGAGAAGGAGCAGAGCATGAACGACGAGATCATTTTGGTAGATCTTTTTGATAACGAGATCGGTTATACGGATAAGACTGACGCGCATGCGCGCGGGCTGCTTCACCGCGCATTTTCGGTTTTTGTGATCCATGACGGACGGATGCTGATCCAAAAGCGCCACCGTGATAAGTATCACTCCGGCGGGCTGTGGACCAACGCCTGCTGTTCGCATCCGCGGCGGGGCGAATCGCTTACGGATGCTGTCGCGCGCCGAATGCAGGAGGAGCTGGGCTTTGCGTCAGAGGTTCGGGAGCAATTTCAATTTGTGTACCATCATGTGTTCGACAACGGCGTCACCGAATATGAGTACGACCATGTATTTTTGACGAATTACGACGGCGAGGTTCGGGTGGATCCGCTGGAGGCGGAAGAGATCAAGTGGATCACGGTCGAAGATCTCGCTCGGGATCTGCTGAACCGCCCCGAGCTCTACACGGTGTGGTTCCAGATCGCCGCGCCCGAGATCCTCAGGCGGATGGGCACAGAGAATAAATGATAAAAAGAACGGCTCATGCTGCTTGAAAGTATGAGCCGATTTTGTCATAAAACCGATTGTTGTTAATCGCATCTTGACAAGCGGACGATATCAGAGTATAATAATAACCCATCAACAGAGTAGGTAAATATGTATTTGAGGTTATTATGAGCTGGGATTATACCGCAATCGAGATACAACAGCAGATGGAAAACGCTGAATACGGCGTGGAGAAAGAGAGCCTGAGGGTCACGCCCGAGGGCAGGCTTTCGCATACGCCGCATCCGTTCAGCGAGCCGTACATCGACCGCGACTTCTGCGAAAATCAGGCGGAGATAATCACCTCCGTTCATCGGGACATCGGCTCGCTGTTCCGCGAGCTGGGCGAGATCCACCGGGCGGTATATGAAAAACTGCGCGGGATGGGCGAGCTGTTGTGGCCGTTTTCGAATCCGCCGATCGTGCTGTCACAGGAGGATATTCCTGTTGCACATTTTGAGGGTGATCTAAAGGAACGCGAGATTTACCGCAATTATCTGGCGCAGAAATACGGCAAGGCGAAAATGCTCTATTCGGGCATCCACTTCAATTTTTCGTTCTCTGACGAATTACTGCACGCGGCGTTCTCAAAAGCGGGCGGGGAGGATTTCCGACGCTTCAAGGACGATACCTATGTCGAGCTGAGCCGCAAGCTGCTCGGATATACGTGGCTGATCGTCTTTCTGACAGCGGCAAGTCCGCTCGCGGATAAAAGCTTTTTAAAGCTCAGCGGGCTGAGCGACTCCGACCGGTATCGTTATGCTTCCTTCCGCTGTTCCGAGGTCGGATACTGGAACGACTTTTTGCCGATCCTCGACTTTTCGGGTGTTGACGGATACACCGCGAGCATTCAGGACTACATCGACCGCGGACTGCTGTATGCCGCGTCGGAGCTGTATTATCCGCTGAGGCTGAAGCCGCGCGGCAAAAACTCGCTGGACGCGCTGAAAGAAAACGGCGTGAATCATATCGAGCTGCGGTGTCTTGACGTCAATCCGCTTTCGCCGGTGGGACTTTTCAAGGAGGATATCCGCTTTATCCATCTTTTGATGCTGTATCTGATGCAGCTTGAGGATCTGCCGGTCGGAAAAAAAGAACAGAAGATCGCGATCGAGAACATCAAGACAGCGTCGCTGTATCACGATACCGACAATACGATTCAATGGGATCACAGGGTGATGACCGTCAAAGACGCCGCGTCATCCGTATTGGAGGAAACAGAACGTTTTGCGGCACGGTTCGCGCCGTCATTCCTGCCGGATGTAGATTTTCAAAAAGCGAAGATCAACGGCAAGCGGTACGCCGAACAGGTGCGCGGCGGTTTTCGGAATTACATCGAGGACGGCTTGACACTGGCAAAGAAATACAGAGGTTGACCATGTGCATGATATTCGGGCTGAGCGCCCGCGACAAACAGCTGACAAATGAATATCTGAGGGCATTTTTCAAGAATTCGCCGCAGCATCCCGATGGATGGGGGCTTGCGGACCTGAACCGCAGCGACGCGGCGATCGAAAAAGAAAACACCGAGGCGATGAAGAGCCATTACCTTAAGGAGCGGCTGAGCGCGCCGATCGAATCACGCTTGCTATTGGCACACATCCGCTATGCGACGATCGGCAACGTGGAATACCGCAACTGTCATCCCTTTACGGGCAAGGATCAACTCGGCAGAAGGTGGACGCAGGTGCATAACGGCACGATCTTCGACTATCCTGCGCTGTCAAAATATGTCACGCTCCAACAGGGAGATACCGATTCCGAGCGTATCTTTCTGTATCTGCTCGACCGTTTGAATGCGGCGCAGGCTGAAAAGGGCGGCAAGCTGAGCTTTGACGAGCGCTTCGAGCTGATCGATGGGATCGTCGGAGAGATGGCGAAGGGCAACAAGCTCAATCTCCTGCTCTGTGACGGGCAGAATCTGTATGTCCACACCAACTGCAGGGATACGCTGTATTATCTTGAGAAGGACAACGCGGTATGGATCGCGACCGTTCCGCTGAGCGGGGAAAACTGGAAGCCTGCCCCGTTTACGACCCTGCTCGCGTTCCGTGACGGCAAGCTGATCAGAACAGGCACGAACCACGGAAACGAGTATATCGAAAATCCCGAGCAGGTCAAGCTGTTGTATCAGATCTTCTCGGGTTTGTAAAAAGAAAAACAGAAAAATGGAAAAAGCCCGAGGAATTCGAAAAGATTTACTCGGGCTTTTGTAACATTCGGTTATTGACAAGCGACCGGAGGAAGAGTATAATAATAACCTATTAATATAGTAGGTTAGTATGAAATAAGAGGTGCGACTATGAGTTCCGTTCTCTCGCGCGATGAAGCGTTTGCGCTGTTAAAGGAATACAACAAGGACAGCTTTCATATCCGCCACGCCGTCACGGTGGAGGGGATCATGAAATACTTTGCCGATAAGCTCGGCTATGCGGATGAAAAAGAGTTTTGGGGGATCGTCGGTCTGCTGCATGACCTTGACTTTGAGAGGTACCCGGACGAGCACTGTATCAAGGAGCAGGAGATCATGCGCGAGCGTGGGATCGACGAGCGGATCATCCGCGCGACCGCCTCGCACGGCTATGCGCTGACGGTCGATATCGAGCCGGTGCATGAGATGGAAAAGATCCTCTATGCGACCGACGAGCTGTCGGGACTGATCGGCGCGTGCGCACTGATGCGTCCGTCAAAAAGCGTACAGGATATGGAGCTGAAATCCGTTAAGAAAAAATACAAGAACAAGAATTTTGCCGCCGGATGCTCGCGCGAGGTCATCGAGCGCGGGGCAGAGATGCTCGGCTGGGAATTGGACAAGCTGATCAGCGAAACGATCCTCGCCATGCGTTCCTGCGAGGATGAATACACAAAGTATTGAGGGTATTATGGACAGAGATCTGATTCTGCAAAAGCTGTACGAAAAGTACATCCGACCGACAGAGGACAATCACGACAACTATATCGGCGTCGAGATCGAGATGCCCATCGTCAACCTGAACCGTCAGGCGGTGGATTTCAACGTCGTCCACCAGCTGACCAAGGTGTTCTGCGCGCATTTTGACTTTTCCGTCAGCGGGATCGACGATGAAGGGAATGTCTATTCTGCCGTACAGGAGATTACCGGGGACATCCTGTCCTACGACTGCTCCTACAACAATCTGGAGCTTTCTTTCGGCAGAGAAAGCGACCTGAATCGCATCGATCAAAGGTTCAGGGAGTATTACGCGTTCATACAGGATTTTTTCAAGCTGTACCGTTATACCCTGACGGGGATGGGCGTGAATCCCTACCGAAAATACAACCGCAATTTTCCCGTTCCGAACGGCAGGTATCGGATGCTGTTCCATCATCTGCACAGCTATCGGCGGTATGAGGGGTTGATGGACTTTCATCCGTTCCCCGAGTTCGGCACATTTTCGTCGGCGTCGCAGGTTCAGCTGGACGTCAATATTCAAAAACTGCCGCAGACGCTGAATGTGATGAACCGTCTTGAACCGCTCAAAGCGATCCTGTTCAGCAATTCCGTTCTGACCGATTACGACCCCGGGCTTTTGTGCTGCCGCGATATGTTCTGGGAGAAGAGTACCCACGGCATCAATCCCAAGAACATTGGGATGTATGACAGAGAGTTCAAAGCAGCCGACGATATCCTCGGCTATATTGCCGACACCTCGATCTACTGTGTCGAGCGCGGCGAAAAATATATCAACTTTAACCCGATCAATATCGTCGAGTATCTGCAGTCGGATGCGGTGCAGGGCGAATACTACGAAAACGGCGTTTATCATCAGATCACCGTCAAGCCGCAGATCGAGGATCTCGCATATCTGCGAACCTTCAAGTTTGAGGATCTGACCTTCCGCGGGACGATCGAATACCGTTCCGCCTGTACCCAGCCGATCCATGATGCGATGGCGCTGCCCGCGTTCCATATCGGGCTGGCTCAGAAGCTCGATCCGCTGGACGAATTGCTGAAAAATGATACCGTGATCTACGGGCACGATCTTTCGCCCGCGGTGCTGAGAGAGCTCTTAGTGAGGAGAACGCTGCCCGATTTTGTCGACGCCGATCGACTGTACGGACTGCTCAGAGAGATCGTGGGCTTAGCAGAGGAAGGCTTGCGCGGACGCGGATACGCTGAGGAAAAATTCCTTTCGCCGCTCTACGACCGCATCGATCGGCGCGAGTGTCCGGCGGAGCGTCTGCTGCGGGAAACGGAAAACGGTACGCCGCTCGAACAGATCATCATTGATTTTGCGGCGATATAAGCGTATAATCAGGAAGGCGGGATTTGAATCCCGCCTTCTTAAAATTGTCAAACGGAGTGGATGATCGTGTACGATTTTGATACGATACATAACAGAAATACCGCGGGGGATATCAAGTATGAGCCGATAAAGGGCGCAGAAAACGTGATCCCGATGTGGGTGGCGGATATGGATTTCAAGACCGCTACCTGTGTGGAAACAGCCGTGAAAAAGGTCGCAGAAAAAGGGATCTACGGTTATCAGGCGGCGGATGACGCTTATCTTGGATCGGTACAGTCATGGTACGGTCGGCGATTCTCATTTGATATTCAAAAAAATTGGATCGTGCCGTCGCCCGCGGTGATGTATTCGGCCGCCTGTGCGATCCGCGCGCTGACGCGGGAGGATGACGCGGTGCTGATCTTCGAGCCGGTGTACTATCCTTTTTCGAACGTGATCCGCTCGAATCGCCGCAGGCTCGTGATCTCGGATCTGAAAAACATCAACGGTCACTACGAGATCGATTTTGATGATTTTGAAAAGAAGATCAGGGAAAACCGTGTCAAGGCGCTGTTGTTCTGCTCGCCGCACAATCCCGTCGGCAGGGTGTGGACAAAATCGGAGTTGGAAAAGGTCGCGCAAATCTGTCTTGAGAACGAAGTCGCGATCATCTCGGACGAGATCCATTCCGATCTGGTGTTTGCGCCGCATCGGCATATCCCGATCGCGTCGTTATCCGCGGATATCGCCGCGCGGACGGTGACCTGTGTCGCGCCGACCAAGACCTTTAACCTCGCCGCGATCGAAGCATCCAATATGATCATCGCGGATGACCGCATCCGCAGATCGGTTCAGCAGGAAATGCGCGCGAATTGTCAGATGGGCGTCAATGCCTTTGGGATCGCCGCGACCAAAGCGGTGTATGCCGATGGCGAGGGATGGCTGCAAGAGCTGCTCGACTATCTTGACGAGAGCAGAAAGATTCTTACAAAAGCATTTCCGAAGGGCGCAAAAACCAGTGCCGTTCTGCCTGAGGGGACGTATCTTGCGTGGCTCGACTGCCGCAGATTGGGTTTATCCGACAACGAGCTGTATGACCTTTTACTGTACAAGGCGGGTGTACGCCTGCACAAGGGCGGTACCTTCGGCAAGTCAGGCGAGGGCTTTATGCGGCTGAATTTCGCCTGCCCGCACAGTGTTCTCAAGGATGCGATCGACAGGATCAAAGCTGTTCAAATAGATTTATGAAAAAATACAGGCCGTGAACGATGAGGTTCACGGCCTGTAAACTTTAGGAAGCCGAACGGTGTGCAATAAAGAGCTGATGAGAGTTATTATTCAGCGAAAAAGTGAGGGGAAAGAAAACTGTTTGTTCGGTCTCCCGAAGTCCTTGTATACGGCTTATTCGTCGCCCTGCAGGGCGTCAAAGCCTTCTTCGCCGGTACGGATCTTGACGACATTTTCTACGTCATAGACAAAGATCTTGCCGTCGCCGATATGACCGGTATAGAGCGCTTTCTTCGCGGTTTCTATGACCTTTCTGACAGGGATCGCAGAGACGACCATCTCGACCTGCAGCTTCGGCAGCAGGTTGCTTTCGAGCGGTACGCCGCGGTAGTATTCGGGCTTGCCCTTCTGCGCGCCGTAGCCCATGACATGGGTGACGGTCATGCCGGTGATGCCGAGCTGAGCCATCGCTCTCTTGAGCTTTTCGAAGCGGGCTTCCTTGCAGATGATCTCGACCTTGGTGAATTTGCCGTCGCGGCTGCCGACTGCGGGGACAGCCTTGACCTCGACTGCCTCGGCGACCGGTGTGTCGCCGGTGACGACGGTGATATCCTCGCCGTAGATGCTGTAGTCCTCAGCGGTCGCCGCAAAGCCTGCGTAGGCAGAGGGCAGACCGTGTTCGGTGATATCCAGACCCATGATCTCTTCCTCGGCTGTTGCGCGCAGTCCGACAGTCTTTTTGATGATCTTAAAGGTGATGATCATCATGATCGTCGCGTATGCCGCAACGGTGACAAAGCCTAAGAGCTGTAAGCCGAGCTGTTTGAAGTCGCCGGTGTAGAACAGGCCGGAGAGTCCTGCGGGAGCGTCGGGGTTTGCGAGCAGACCGACTGCGATCGTGCCCCAGATACCGTTTGCCATATGGACGCCGACAGCGCCGACGGGATCGTCAACGTGGAGCTTCATGTCGAGCACTTCGACGACCACGACCACGAGGATACCGGATACGATACCGACGACGGTCGCGCCGATCGCGTCAAGCGCGTCACAGCCTGCCGTGATACCGACCAGACCTGCGAGAGATGCGTTCAAGCACATCGAAACGTCGGGCTTGCCGTTCTTGATCCAGGTGAAGATCATGGTGGTGCAGGTCGCGACTGCGGGAGCAATCGTAGTGGTCAGGAAGATGGACGCAAGCTCAGACGGGGTGGTCGCGGCAGCGCCGTTGAAGCCGTACCAGCCCAGCCACAGGATGAATACGCCCAGCGCGCCGATAACGATGTTGTGACCGGGGAACGCGTTGACCTTGACGACCTTGCCGTTCTCGTCGCGCTCATACTTGCCGAGGCGCGGCCCTAAGATCCAAGCGCCGACCAATGCCGCGATACCGCCGACCATGTGGATCGCGCAGGAGCCGGCGTAATCGTGGAAACCGAGCTGACTCAGCCAGCCGCCGCCCCAGATCCAGTGCGCTTCGATCGGGTAGATGAACAGCGAGATGACGCCGGAATAGATGCAGTAAGCGGAGAACTTCGTTCTCTCTGCCATCGCGCCGGAGACGATCGTCGCGGTCGTCGCACAGAATACGAGGTTGAATACGAATGTGGAAGCGGCGGTGAAATCGCCGTTTGCCGGGGATGCGATGAACTCCTTGAAGTGGGCGAACAGATCCATGTTCGGAATACCGATGAGTCCGAACAGGGTGTCTTCACCCATCATGATCGTGTAGCCTAAGAGCGCGAACACGACCGTGCCGATACAGAAGTCCATCAGGTTTTTCATGATGATGTTGCCGGCATTCTTTGCGCGGGTGAAGCCTGCTTCTACCATCGCAAAGCCTGCCTGCATCCAGAATACCAATGCGGCTCCGATCAAAAACCAAAATTCTACTGTCATAAAATCACCTTCCAAATGATAAAAAATAAGCGTACTTGAAATGAATCAAGTACGCCTTTGTACTGTGTTAGTCGGTGGTTGGTGGTTATGAGCGCTTTGCGCTCCCGATAGCGCCGCAGGCACTATACTAACTACAAACTAAAAACTACCAACTACGATCTTTTATTCTACCGTAACGGATTTTGCCAGATTTCTCGGCTTATCTACGTCGTTGCCCTTGTTGACCGAGGTGTAATATGCCAAGAGCTGCATCGGGACGGTCGCGACCATCGGCATGAGCACCTCGTATCGCTTCGGGATACGGATCAGATAGTCCGCCGCATCACGGTCGATATCTGCTTCTTCGTCACAGATGACGATCGTCATCGCGCCGCGCGCCTTGACCTCTTTGATGTTGGACACGGTCTTTTCGAGCAGGCGGTTCTGGGTCGCGACGGCGATCACCGGCATGCCCTCCTCGACCAGCGAGATGGTGCCGTGCTTTAATTCGCCCGCCGCGTAGCTCTCGGAGTGGATGTAGGAGATCTCCTTGAGCTTTAAGGAGCCTTCCATACTCAGTGCATAGTCCAGTCCGCGCCCGATGTATAACAGGCTGTCGGCGGTGATCAGCTTGGTCGAGATATACTGACATTGGTCGACGACCTTGTCGATCGTTTCCTCGATGACGTCGGGGATGCGCGTCAGCTCGGCTGTCAGCCGCTGACATTTGCCCTGATCGATCTTGCCCTTGGCGTATGCCATCTCGAACGCTAAGAGATAGATGACCGCGAGCTGTACCATATATGCCTTTGTCGAGGCGACAGCGATCTCGGGACCCGCGTGGGTGTAGATGACCATATCCGCCTCGCGGGCAATCGAGCTGCCCTTGACGTTGACGATCGCGAGCGATTTTGCGGCAGTGCCTTTGACTAGATTCAGTACCGCCTTGCTGTCGGCGGTCTCGCCACTCTGGCTGATGATGATCACGAGGTCGCCCTCGCCGATCAGCGGGTCACGGTAGCGGAATTCTGATGCGATATCCACCGTGACGGACACGCGGGCGTATTTCTCGATGATATACTTGCCGACCATACCGGCGTGCATCGCAGTACCGCACGCAACGATGAAGATGTTGTTCACCTTGCTCAGCGTTTCGGGGGTGATGCCGCATTCGGAAAGATCGGGCATACCGTTCTCGATGCGCGGGGTGATGGTGGTTTTGACGGCGGTGGGCTGTTCATGGATCTCCTTGATCATGAAGTGGGGATAGCCGCCCTTTTCGGCACTGTCCTCATCCCAGTCGGCGGTTTTCAGCTCTTTTTCCACCATGCGGCCGTGCAGGTCGCAGAAGGTGACGCCGCCGTTTTTCAGTACGGCGATCTCGCCGTACTCTAAAAGATAATAATCCTTGGTATATTTGATGATCGCGGGAACGTCGGAGGCGATGAACGCTTCGCCGTTGCCCTGACCGACGATCAGCGGGGATTCGCAGCGTACAGCATAGACTGTCTCGGGACGATCGGCAAAGACGATGCCCAGTGCGAACGATCCGCGAACCTCGTGCAGGACCCTGCGGATCGCCTTGACGGGGTTGCCGTCGTAGTAGAAGTCGAGCAGCTGCGCGACGACCTCGGTGTCGGTATCGGAGAGAAACTCGGTGCGTTCGTTATCGATCAGGAATTGCTTTAATGCCTTGTAGTTCTCGATGATGCCGTTGTGGACGATGGTGACGCGCCGTCCCGAATGGGGATGGGAGTTGACGTCAGACGGTTCGCCGTGGGTCGCCCAGCGGGTGTGACCGATGCCGGCGTGTCCCTGAGGCTTTCCTTGTTTTTCCATCTTTGCGACAAGATCGGTCAGTCTGCCTTTTGACTTGGCGACCTCGATTTTGCCGTTCTCAAAGACGGCGATACCGGCTGAGTCATAGCCGCGGTATTCGAGCTTTGTCAGCGCCGATACCAGAACATCCGTACAGTCGCGCGGTCCGACATATCCTACGATTCCACACATAGTTGATACCTCATTCTTCGGTAGTTATTAGTTGGCGGTTGGTAGTTGGTGGTTATTTTGAGCGCTACGTGCTCCCTTTAGCGCCGCAGGCACTATACTGACTACCAACTAAAGACTGCCAACTATCAACTATTATATATCATCTTACGCCGAAAAGCAACTCTCCGTAGGTCGGCAGCGGCCAAAGCTCTGCGTCGACGACAGCCTCGGCGGCGTCGGCATATTCTCTGAGGACGTCCATCTGGGGCAGGATCTCGTCGCGGACAAAGTTCGCCTGCTCGACGATATCGTCGATGTGGTTGAGGTGATCGGCAAGGCGTTCGAGGATACCGGCGTTTGCGCTCATCTCGTCGCACGCGGCGGAGAGCTTTTCGATATTCGCGGTCTCATACGCACAGCTGATATCGGCGGACAATGCCTTTTTCATCGATACGTTTTTCAGCAGCTTGCCGAGATAGGTT
>CACYPH010000035.1 GCA_902776185.1 uncultured Ruminococcus sp. | reverse complement strand
GGTGATCACAGCGACAGCCGCTTCAATGTATACCAATCAGATCCTTCATGCCACTGCTGAGATCGACGGAACTGCTCTCTACAATGATATCGGTTATAAACAGGGCTATCGTTGGACCTCAAGCAACACAGAGGATAACGGGGTTGTGACAGGCGTGAATGATAAATTCACCACCGGCTATATCAAGGTTGAGCCGGGCGATGTCGTTTACTTTTATGGTGATATTGCAAAAGGAACATCCGGTGGCATTTGTACACACATCCGAAAGGCAGACACATCATCGCTTGTTCGTGCGACTCTGAATCAATGGTACAAACATGGTACCGGACAAGAGTATAGACCCGATATCGCTCAGTATATTACAGATGTTGACTATGATACTACAACAAATACACTGCGCTCATTTAGATGGAATAGCACCAACACGTTCGATGGTTATCTTCACTGGTCTTGTGTCGGTACCTTCACCGAGGGCGTCACGGTCATCACCATCAACGAAGAGATGTAGCGGCGGCATCGATGGGTGATTTCTCCTTTTTCAGTTGACGGGAGCATACCAAAAATCCCCTTGCGGCAGTTCATTTTACTGTACTGTCGCAGGGGGATTTTCTTGTTAACCGAAAACCCCCGATTGTATCGGGGTTCAAAAGAGCTTTAGCGGTACACAAAAAATACTCCTTCTGATATAATAGAAGTGCGGTCTGGCAACTGCACGAAAAATAACAGAAGGAGGTCACGAAATGCATGACAATAATAGTTTAGCACACACCAGTTGGAACTGCAAGTATCATATAGTATTTGCACCGAAGTACAGAAGGAAAGTATTCTACGGACAGTATAGGGTAGAAGTAGGAAAGATACTCAGAGAGTTGTGTGAGTGGAAAGGAGTACATATCATAGAAGCAGAAGTATGCCCGGATCACATCCATATGTTTGTGGAGATACCACCTAAAATGAGCGTATCAGGTTTTATGGGATTTCTGAAAGGAAAGAGTAGTATAATAATACATCAAAGGCACGGGAATCTAAAGTGTAAATATGACAATCGTTCATTTTGGTGTAGAGGATACTACGTAGATACGGTAGGGAAGAATGCAAAAAGGATAGCAGAGTATATCCAAAACCAACTTAAGGAAGATCAAATCAACGATCAAATGACGATACGAGGTTGGGACGACCCGTTCACGGGTAGCAAGAAGTAGTTGCAAGTGTCAGACCGTGAATGCGCCTTAAGACGCGGCTAGTAAAATAGCCTTTAAGGCGCATAAGAAAATCCACCGGCTTTGCCGGTGGATTTTTATTACTTCTTCTTTCTTTTCTTCAGCGCTTTCAGCTCACAGAGGATCACTCGCGGCTTCTTGACAAAAGAAGTGATCGGCTGTGTGATTTTCATCAGCGGGACCAGCTTCGGGTGCTTTGAGTAAAAGGGACTTTTTTTGACCCGGTAATCGTTGACCTCCAAACGCTTTTTCAGATACCTCAGCTTGGATTGAACGGAACCGTCCGTTTCTTTCAGAACCTTGTTGCTCAAATGCTGTTTTTTGGTTCCGAACGTACCCGAAAAGATGTAATAGTCCAGCTCGGCGCTTTGTTCATCATCCAGCTTGTCGATTCTAAGAAAGCGTTTTGCAAGCGAACGGGTCTTTTCAGCAAAGTCACCGATTCCGATCTGCTCGAATGCACTGCGGATATACGCTTCATCCAGTTCATTTTCGTAGCGTCTCAGGTACAGATAGAGATCGGTCAGCGATCTCAGACCGACGCCGGCGGAATAATAGTGCGCGTGGTGATGCGCCATGAGATAGACGTACATTTCGCTGACAGTCATTTCGAGGCGATAGGGAGAGTCGCCGGCAGGAGCATAGGCAAGGCTTTCAAAATATGCGCGGTAGCTGCTGTGGCGGTCCCAATTGAACAGCTCGCGGTGCAGTTCAAAGCAAAAGAAAGGCTGTTTGATATAGACGTCATGGTTCGCTTTTTGATAGCTCTTAACCTGATAGCCTGCGTCGATCATGATTTCTTTAGCTCTCGCCGCTTGATTTTGGTCGATCAGGATGTCGATATCCGACATTTCGCGGGAGCCGATCGCGGGATAGAGGACTTTGAGTTTCATTCCCTTCAAGGGGAGGAAGGTGATCTTGTTCTTTTCCAGAGAGTCGGTGATAATTTTCAGCTCCCGATCAAAGAGCAGACTTTTTCGCTGTGCTTTTGCCAGCGCATCGCTGAACTGTGCGTCCTTGATTCCGCGTCGCTGCAGTGCGATTGCAGTCAATGCCGCCATCTGATGCGCTTTGGCGACATGATACAAATGATCCAGTTGCGGGATCGGCATATCATCAGCGTCGACAGATGCGCCCAGCGCTTCCGCGATCAAACGAATCATCGCAATAGCGGCGGTTTTGTATTTCCGACGGTCCATTCGATCTCTCCTTTCAAAAAGCATTCGGGTCCTCTCCGCGGCGGGAGAGCGTTTCTTGTATCATACAATATTCCGTTCATGATGTCAAATTGCAAAAGTGCGGCATAGCTCGCCTTGTGCCGATGCAGACAGAAATGCGGCGTATGAAATCCCCTGCCGGCGGCAATACTGTAAGTAAAGAGATCTGTGGGGGGATTGTTTGCAGTATAATAAGGTTGAGATCTGCGGGGTCAATACCGCAAAGCTCGGGGTGTTGACCGAAGCGCAGAAGAGAGAACTGTTCGAAAAAATGCGCAGCGGTACGCCGGTTGAACGCAAGCAGGCGCGCGAGGAGATGATCAACGGTAACCTGCGGCTCGTGTTATCGGTCATCCAGCGTTTTGCCGGGCGCGGCGAGAATATGGATGATCTTTTTCAGGTGGGGGTCATCGGGCTCATCAAGGCAATCGATAACTTCGACCCGTCGCTGGATGTAAGATTTTCCACCTACGGCGTCCCGATGGTGATGGGTGAGATCAGGCGTCACTTGCGCGACGCTGGCGCGATCCATGTGTCGCGGTCGATGCGCGATACCGCCTACCACGCGATGCAGGTCAAGGAGGAGCTGCAGACGAAATTCGGGCGCGAGCCGACCGTCGAAGAGATCGCCGGGGAGCTTGGATGCGAGAAAGAAGCCGTCGTCTTAGCGCTGGAGGCGATCGTCGAGCCGGTGTCTTTGTATGAGCCGGTGTTCTCAGACGGTGCAGATACGATCTACGTGATGGATCAGGTTGGCGACAAGTCCGACGACCGCGACTGGCTCGAGGAGATTGCCTTCAAGGAAGCGCTGAGGAAGCTCAGCCCCAGAGAAAAGAAGATCCTGAATCTGCGGTACTTCCGCGGCAAGACCCAGATGGAGGTCGCCGAGGAGATCGGCATCTCCCAAGCCCAGGTTAGCCGCATTGAAAAGGGTGCGATCGACTCGATCAAGCGGGAATTATAATGATCGTTCAGACGGAAAAGAGGTGACAAAGCGAAAAAGGTATGGTATGATAATACAGGCGATACCGTGAAATCGGATGATGCGGCGCTGAAAAAACACACTGAGGTTATATCATGCGTGAGATTTATATTCGGGTTTATCATATCGATCTTCTGACAGCGGCTTTGATCATGCTCGGACTGGTGATCGTTTGGTCCGTGATCGGTGTTTTGTTCGCAAAAAATATGCGCACGATCTGTGTAACAGCCGTTGTGATCTCCGGGGTGATCATTTTTCTGCTTACGCTTTGCGCGCGGGGAGAAGTGGGAGCATCGAGGGACATGATGCCGTTGGCCTTATTCAGACGGGGCGTCAATGAACCGCCTATCCTCCGTTCGATCATGATGAATGTGTTTTTATTTGTCCCGCTCGGAATGTCACTGCCGTATCTCATCCGCTCGTCGGCATGGATCCGAATGCTGCTGACGGTGCTGATCGGATTCTGCGTTTCCTGCGGGATCGAGCTGATACAGCATTTTTTCGCGGTAGGAATGACTCAGGCGGATGATGTGATCAGCAATACGCTTGGCATGGCAATCGGCGCGTGCACGTATCCGCTGACGCTTTTGTGGGCGGCATTGATCCGCAAGTACCGCGGCAAGGATCGTACTCCGCGTGAATAATATGCGGGTGAAAATGCGTTTCATAACGTCGGGATTTTTTCAACATCATATCGGGATTTTGATGCACAAAACGTGTTTTTCGACGATTTTGTGTATTTTTCTGTTTATTATTCATTTTTAGAAAATTAACACCCGGGTGATTCGCTATTATAGTCGTGTAATGTTTAAAAGCGTTGCAAATAGATTGCAGACAACTATTGAAAGGCAGGTATTATGATGAAAATCGGATGCGTAAAAGAAATCAAAAACAATGAGTTCCGCGTTGGTATGACCCCTGATAATGTTGCGGCGTATGTCGCGGCGGGTCACCATGTCTATATCGAGAAGGGCGCGGGCGTCGGTTCGGGCTTTGCAGACACCGAGTATGTCAATGCGGGCGCGTCGCTGATCGACAACGCCGCGGACGTATGGAATCTCGTCGATATGATGGTCAAGGTCAAGGAACCGCTCGAGGAGGAGTACGGCTTTTTCCGCGAGGGATTGATCCTTTATACCTATCTGCATCTGGCAGCAGATGAGAAACAGATGGATGCACTGCTGGACGGCAAGGTCAAGGCGGTCGCTTATGAGACCCTGCAGGAGACCGACCGTTCGCTGCCGCTGCTCGCTCCGATGTCCCAGATTGCCGGTCGTCTGTCGATCCAGGAAGGCGCGAAGTATCTCGAGAAGCGTTTCGGCGGAGAGGGCATCCTGCTCGCAGGCGTTCCCGGTACGCCCAAGGCGAACGTTGTTATCCTCGGCGGCGGTACCGTCGGTCTGAACGCGTGCAAGATCGCGGTCGGTATGGGCGCGAACGTCACCATCCTCGACGTCAACCTCAAGCGTCTTGAGGAGCTGGACAACCTCTTCGGTGCGCACATCCAGACGCTCGTCAGCACTGACAGCAATATCGATCGTGTGCTCAAGGACGCCGACCTCGTCATCGGCTCTGTACTGATCCCCGGCGCTTCCACCCCGAAGCTCTTCAAGAAAAAGTATCTGCCCGAGATGAAGGACGGCGCAGTATTCGTAGACGTTGCGATTGATCAGGGCGGCTGCGGCGAGACCAGCCGTGTTACCACCCACGATGATCCCGTTTACATCGAGGACGGCGTGGTGCATTACTGCGTCGGCAATATGCCGGGCGCTGTTCCGAGAACCAGCACCATCGCGCTGACCAACGCGACCCTGCGCTACGGCCTTGAGATCGCAAAGAACGGTCTTGAGGATGCGTGTAAGAAGAGCGACGCCATCGCCTCCGGTGTGAACTGCTACCTCGGCAAGATCACCAATAAGAATGTAGCCGAGGCTCACGGCCGCGAGTGGGTCGAGCTCGGCACGATGCTGTAATGGATAATTGATTAGATAACGAAAGCCGGACTGTGAAAACAGTCCGGCTGATTTTATGTTTATGTAGTTGAAAACTAGTCTTCCTTGGCTTTGATGAGGAAGCGATAGACGATCGCCGCAACAGCTGCGCCGACCAGCGGACCTACGATGAAGACCCACAGTGCGGACAGTGCGTCGCCGCCCTTGAAGATCGCGGGACCGAAGGAACGCGCGGGGTTGACAGAGGTGCCGGTGAAGTAGATGCCGAAGATATGGACCAGCGTCAGGGTGAAGCCGATAATCAGACCGGCGAACTTCTCATACTTTTTCTTAGAGGTGACGCTCAGAATGACCAGTACGAAGATGAAGGTCAGGATGCATTCGACGATCAGCGACTTGATAACGCTGTCGTTGAACAGACCGTTGGTGCCGAGGCTCTTGTCAAAGCCGACAAGTCCGCCGAGGACAGCCGCGCCGGCAGTTGCGCCCGCGAACTGAGCGATGATGTAGACGATGAATTCGGTGATGGTCATACCGCCGTTGATCAGCACGCCGAGGGAAACCGCGGGGTTGATGTGACAGCCGGAAACGTTGCCGATGGAATACGCCATCGCGACGATGACCAGACCGAACGCGATCGCTGTCAGGGCATAGGCGGCGTTGGGCTCGTTAGAGCAGCCGAGGACGGTCGCGACGCCGCAGGCGATCAGTACCAGCACGAAGGTGCCGATGAATTCAGCGCAGAATTTTTTGACTAATTGCATTTTTTACTCTCCTTTTGAAGTATTTGGATAGTAACAACTGTTACAGTATCATCATAACAAAAGTATTTGTAAAATGCAACCGAATTTTGTGTTATTTTGATAAAAGTTTTGTAATCTATACGCTGATCAGCCCTGTATAGCCCGCGAGGATGCCCGCCGCTGCAGACAGGACGATGATCAGGATCGGGTTGAGCTTCTTGTACAGGAGCAGGAACAGCATCACGGCGAACACGACGATGATGAACCAGAAGTTGCCCGTGAGCAGTTCTGTGCCGAAGTTTTCGAAAGAAAAGCCCAGCGGGAACAATACCTCGTATCCGACCTTGAGGACGGTCGCGCCGATCAGTCCGACGACAGTGCTTTTCAGTCCGAGCATGACGCCGCGGACAATGAGGCTTTCCTTGAACTTTTCGTAGCATTTCGCGATGATCAGGATGATCACGAACGGCGGCAGTACCAGTCCGACCGTCGCACACAGCGATCCGAACAGTCCGCCGACTTCAGATCCGACATAGGTCGAGATATTCACGGCGAAAGCGCCGGGGGTCGACTCGGACACGGCGATAAAATTGACCAGCTCGCCGGTGGTCAGCCAGCCATGGGAGAGGACGGTCTCCTCGATGAAAGGGATCATCGCGTAGCCGCCGCCGAAGGTCAGCGCGCCCATCTTGAAGAATTCGAGGAACAGCAGGAGATAGATACTCATAGCTCATGCCCCCGTTTCTTTGCAATCAGGGTCGCGGCAAGTCCGATGACCGCCGCCGACAACAGTACGATGATGACGTTTGCCGAGAAGAACGCGACCGCGATCAGCGACGCCGCCATGATGACATAGGCGACGATGTTCTGCGGGGATTTTTTGAACATGGAGATGACCGCCTTGATCAACAGCGCCAGTACGCCTGCACGGATACCGAAGAAGGCGTAGCGGACGATCCTGATCTCCTCAAACCGTCTGAGGAACAGCGAGATCAGGTAGATGATCACAAACGACGGCAGCACCACGCCCAAGGTCGCACAGAACGCGCCGATCAGCCCCGCGACCTTGTAGCCGATGAAGGTCGCCGCGCAGATGGAGATCGGACCGGGGGTGGACTCGGAAAGCGCGATCACGTCGATCAGGTCGTCAGGCTCGATCCATTTTTTCTTTTTTGATGTTTCGTTCTCGATGATCGGAATCATCGCGTAGCCGCCGCCGAAGGTGACGACGCCGATCTTCATGAACGTGAGTAAGAGCTGTAAATACAGCTTGAGCTTTTGTTTCATATTCAGGTTAATCCTTGTATTGCAGAGGGCGTCAATTCTGTTTTTCTACGATCTTGTAGTCGTCGCTGAAGCGGAAGTAGGGACAGCTCGAGTCGCTGCCGCTCATGAAGCGCGCAAGGTCGTCCTCGTCGAGATTGACCGCGCATTCATAGTCGTCGTAGGCTTCGTTATAATTGTAGTAAGCGCAAAATTCACAGCTTGTTTTTCCTGCCATCATTATCACCGTGTCGATTATAGCAAGAATACAGAAATTTTTCAACACCATTTGTGCAAAAGCTGTTGCAATCGGGCAGACTTTTCGTTATACTGTGAGTAACAAATCATGTCAGGAGGAGAAAAGTTGAAAATTACAAATGACATCAAGTACATCGGCGTTAACGACCACAAGATCGACCTGTTTGAGGGTCAGTATATTGTGCCCAACGGTATGGCGTATAATTCCTATGCGATCATAGACGAGAAGATCGCCGTTATGGACAGCGTGGATCAGCATTTCGGCGACGAATGGCTGAACAATCTGCGCGGCGTGCTGGGTAACCGCGAGCCGGATTATCTGGTCGTCCAGCATATGGAGCCCGATCACAGCGCGAACATCGATAACTTCCTGAACGTGTTCCCGAATGCGACCGTCGTTTCGTCCCAGAAAGCCTTTGCGATGATGAAGAATTTCTTTGGTACCGAATATGAGGACAGACGCATCGTCGTCAAAGAGGGCGATACCCTTGAGCTGGGTTCGCATACGCTGAATTTCGTAGGCGCTCCGATGGTCCACTGGCCCGAGGTTCTGATGACCTATGACAGCACGGATAAAGTCCTGTTCTCCGCTGACGGCTTCGGCAAATTCGGCGCGCTGGACGTTGACGAGGACTGGGCGTGTGAGGCAAGACGTTACTACATCGGCATCGTCGGCAAGTACGGCGCTCAGGTTCAGAACGTTCTGAAAAAAGCCGCGGGACTGGAGATCGATATTATCTGCCCGCTGCACGGCCCGATCCTGACCGAGAATCTCGGATATTACCTTGATCTCTACAACACATGGTCGAGCTACGGCGTCGAGACCGACGGCATCATGATCGCCTACACCTCTGTTTACGGCCACACCAAGAAAGCAGTCGAGCTGCTCGCTGAAAAGCTGCGTGCCAACGGCTGTCCCAAGGTCGCGGTCAACGACCTTGCGCGCGAGGATATGGCGGAATGTGTCGAGGATGCGTTCCGTTACGGCAAGATCGTCCTCGCAACAACCACCTACAACGCGGATATCTTCCCGTTTATGCGCGAGTTCATCAACCACCTGACCGAGCGCAATTTCCAGAACAAGACTGTTGCTTTCATCGAGAACGGCTCATGGGCGCCGCTTGCAGAGAAAACCATGCGCAAGATGCTCGACGACTGTAAGCACATCACCTATACCGACAACCATGTTCATATCAAGTCCGCGCTGAATGACAAGAACATGGAAGAGATCGACGCGCTCTGCGCCGAGCTGACCAAGGATTATCTCGCCAAGCAGGACGATACTGCGGACAAGAACGATCTGACCGCGCTGTTCAACATCGGCTACGGTCTGTATGTCGTCACCGCCCGCGACGGCGACAAGGATAACGGCTGTATCGTCAATACCGTTTCTCAGGTCACCAATACCCCCAACCGTATCGCAGTCTGCATCAATAAGAAGAACCTGACCCATGATATGGTCAAGAAGACCGGCATGATGAACGTCAACTGCCTGTCGACCGAGGCGCCGTTCGAGGTGTTCGAGCATTACGGATTCCAGAGCGGCAGAGAGGTCGACAAGATCGTCGGCGACGGACTGCTCCGCTCCGATAACGGCGTGGTATTCCTCGGCAAGTATATCAATTCGTTCATGTCCTTAAAGGTCGAACAGGTCGTCGATCTCGATACCCACAGCATGTTCATCTGTGCGGTCACCGAGGCGCGCGTCATCACCAACGTCGAGACCATGACCTATACCTACTACCAGAACTATGTCAAGCCGAAGCCCGCTACCGAGGGCAAGAAGGGCTGGGTCTGCAAGGTCTGCGGCTATGTTTATGAGGGCGAGGATCTGCCCGACGACTTCATCTGCCCGCTGTGCAAGCACGGCGTTGCGGACTTTGAACCGATCGGTTAGGCTCCCTTTGGTAAAGGAGACTCCCCTTCTAGGGGAGATGGGCAAAGCCCAGAGGGGTCTGTCGTCTCTGCCAAGAGAGCTGTCGGCAAAGCCGACTGAGGAATTGCAATATCGTCGTCGGACGCTTGCGTCAGGCGACCACCGATAAAGAATAAAGGAGAAATCTTATGAAAAAGATACTGGCTTTATTACTTGCGGGCTTGATGGTTTTCGCGCTCGCAGCCTGTTCCGGCTCGGGAAATGATTCTGATGCAAAGGATAGCACCGGCAGCGAAGTGACTGCCGCAACAGAAGCTCCCGCACCGCAGACGATCGCTGAGGATACAACCGCTATCACCCTGAGCTTTACCCCGCCTGAGAGCTACGATACCGTGAACCGTCATTTGGAATATGCGGCGGACGGCTCGGTCGTCGACAAGAGCTTTACTTATACCTTAGCGGACAAATCCGAGATCATCATCGGCTATACAAAGGGCAAAGAGCTCACCGACGAGATCCCCCAGAGCTATCTGGATGAAGCGGAGGTCATCGAGTTTGCCGGCAAGTCCTTCTCTGTTATTACGAGGGGCAGCACCATCATGGGCGTGTGTCAGGATAATGATGTTGTATACGGTATCGGATGGAGCTTTGCCGATGATATCGACCGCGACAAGTTCGACGCCCTGATGAATGGGATCAGCTTTACCGATAACACCGAGACAGTCGAGAACGGCGATGATCTCTATGATATCCGCTATACGTTCGACAGCTCGCTGAACGTGGTCAGTACCAACAATAATCTGACCGAGACCCACGACGGAGAGGCGGTCGACAAGTCGATTCTGTGGTACTGCGGCAAGGACAAGGATAACATCGACTACCGTCTTTTGATCAAGGTGTTCAAGAACTCTACTGTAGAAGAACAGGTTTCGGACTATGATCATACCGGAGAGGTCGAGCTCGGCGGCGTCACTTATACCGCCGTGTACGAGGACGAAAGTAAAGAGAAAGCCTATGCCTATTATACTCAGCACGGGGAGGACGTCTACGAGATCCGCAATATGGGTGTAAGCAGCGGCTGGTCGACCACTCGATCCGATGAATCTTATGAGGCGCTTGAAAAGCTGATGAGTACCGTCAGCTTTGCATAAGAAACGCTTGACAATGGATTATTGAGGGCGGCGGACACGCGTGTCGACGCCGTCCTCTGCAAATCATTCATATAAAGGAGAAAGATCATGAAAAAGTATGTATGCAGCGTATGCGGTTATGTCTATGACCCCGAGGAGAACAACGGTGTTGCCTTTGAGGATCTGCCGGACGATTATGTCTGCCCTCTGTGCGGCGTAGGCAAAGAGGATTTCGAAGAGGAATAATTCTCAATAAGAATAATAACGCATATGACAAGGGAGGGCATTTGCCCTCCCTTTTGCTGTTCTGTTAAGCAGAAAAGCCTCTCCCTTGCGGTAGAGGCTCTGACTGTTTGTGATATGCTGTTGCGATGCGGTTTATGCCTCGATCTTCGGAAGAGCGGCAAAGCCTGCTTCGAGGTCTTCGTCGGAGGGAATGTAGTCGGTCATCGTGCCGTTGTTGAACTGCTCGTAAGCAACCAGATCGAAGTAGCCGGTGCCGGTGAGACCGAAGAGGATGGTCTTCTCTTCGCCGGTTTCCTTGCACTTGAGCGCTTCGTCGATCGCGACGCGGATCGCGTGGCTGGATTCGGGAGCGGGAAGGATGCCCTCGATGCGGGCGAACTGTTCTGCCGCTTCGAATACGGCGGTCTGTTCGACCGCTCTTGCCTCCATGTAACCGTCATGGTACAGCTGGCTGAGGGTGGTGGACATGCCGTGGAATCTCAGACCGCCTGCATGGTTTGCAGAGGGGATGAAGCTCGAGCCGAGGGTGTACATCTTTGCGAGCGGGCAGATCATGCCGGTGTCGCAGAAGTCATACGCGAACTTGCCGCGGGTGAAGCTTGGGCAGGATGCGGGTTCGACCGCGATGATCTGATAGTCGGCTTCGCCGCGGAGCTTTTCGCCCATGAACGGAGCGATCAGACCGCCGAGGTTGGAGCCGCCGCCGGCACAGCCGATGACCATGTCGGGTTTGATGCCGTATTTATCGAGCGCCGCCTTTGCCTCAAGACCGATGACGGACTGGTGCAGGAGCACCTGATTGAGAACGGAGCCGAGTACGTAGCGGTAGCCGGGATGGGTGACCGCAACTTCGACTGCCTCAGAGATCGCACAGCCGAGCGAGCCGGTGGTGCCGGGATGGGCTTCGAGAATCTTTTTGCCGACCTCGGTGGTCGTCGAGGGAGAGGGAGTGACGTCTGCGCCGTAGGTGCGCATGACCTCGCGGCGGAACGGCTTCTGCTCATAGCTGACCTTAACCATGTAGACCTTGCAGTCCAGTCCGAGATACGCGCACGCCATAGACAGTGCAGTACCCCACTGACCTGCTCCGGTCTCGGTGGTGACGCCCTTGAGGCCCTGCTTCTTTGCATAGTATGCCTGAGCGATCGCGGAGTTGAGCTTGTGGCTGCCGGAGGTGTTGTTGCCCTCGAATTTGTAGTAGATCTTAGCGGGCGTGCCGAGCGCTTTCTCAAGACAATAAGCGCGAACCAGCGGCGCGGGACGGTACATCTTGTAGAAGTCCTGGATCTCCTGCGGGATGTCGATGTAGGGGGTGGTGTCGTCCAGCTCCTGCTGTACCAGCTCCTCGCAGAAAACGCCGCTCAGTTCTTCGGCGGTCATAGGCTGACCCGTGCCGGGATTGAGCAGGGGCGCGGGCTTGTTCATCATATCCGCGCGCAGGTTGTACCATTTCTTCGGGATCTCTTCTTCGCTTAAGTAAATCTTATACGGGATCTTGTTTTCTGACATGATGATTTCTCCTTTATATTTGATGATAATAATTTGTTGATTTCGGTTGACGATTTATGCGGCTTTTCGCCATCGTTTGGTCATCAAAAAGTGTTTCATAAAGCCCTCCGAATAAAACAAAAACCTGTCCCTGCATCAAATGCCGGGACAGGATAATTCCTGCGGTGCCACCCTGCTTGGCGTAAAGATTACGCCCTCTCTACACGTACTGACATACGCTGACCTGTATCACGGTAGGTCGTGCCGTCTTGCATACTCTGCCTTGTCGCGCCTCGCTGCTCTTCGCTGTTTCACGGCGCTTGTGCATTTCTGCTCGCCCTCAGAAGTCCATTCAGCCTTATGTTACCTGCCGCAATCTCACCGCCTGCGGCTCTCTTTGAGATAAGAGGTAAAGCCTACTTACTCTTCGTCATCGGTTTAGGGTTATTCATTTGGCTGTATTGTAGCGCAGATTTTTTTGTTTGTCAATAGATTTGCCGAAAAAATTCAGCGATTTTATGTATTAACATACGAAAGTGTTTAGAAAGCCCCGGAGGGTTGCTCCGGGGCAGGGTTGGAGGTCTGTTATTTGGAATTCGGGTATGGGATTAGGTCGTCGGCGCGCTGATGCGTCCGGTGACGGCCAGCGTGACCGAGCCGGGGGTCATGCTCCATTCGCCGGTGGTTTCATCCTGCGTATAGGTCGCAGCGGGAATAGCGATGACGCCGTTCGCGGTAGCGAATTCGCCGGTCGCTTCGTCATAGGTGTAGTCGACGCCTTCGACGAGGGCTGTGCCGTCCAACGTGACGCTGATGTCGGTCAGAACGGGGTCGAAGGTATCGGTGACGGTAGCGTTCTCGGTATCAAGCACCGCGGTGTTGCCGGAGTTGAGGAGCTGGAAGGTGTAGGTCAGCTCGCCGTTCTCGGGAACGGGGATCGGCGAGACAGACTTGACGATAGAGAGCTGTGCCGCATTCGTGACAGCGACGGATTCCTCTGCTGTGACCGCTGTGACGGTCGGCGAATCGACAGTGACGGTGTTGGTGATCGACGCGCCTGTCTCAAGCGGAGCGAAGCCGTTGACCGTTGCCGAGTAGACGATCGTCGCGTTGCCGTCGGCGGGAACGGAGATGCCGCTGAGGACAAGACCGCTGTCGGACTGTACTGCCGGGTCGGGCTGGAGGACGCCGTCGGTGTAGTACTGGAGCGACTCGGGAACATAGGTCAGCGGCTGAACGGTGCCGGTGCCGAAGGCATAGGCGCCGAGGTCGTCGGTGACGGTCAGACCGGTGATCGCAGCGTCGGAATTGTTGACGATGCTGACGACGTAGGTGAGGGTGTCGCCCTCGCCGTAGGTCTCGTTGACCGCGTACTTCGACACGCTGAGGATGCCCTCGATCATGCCGACCGCGATATTGGAGCGGATCTGTCCGCCGTTGTAGTTCAGGGTCGCTACATTCGTAAAGGGAGTTGCCATGTTTTTTCCTTTCCTTGATTTTATTCGGCAAAGACGGCGATTGTTACCGCCGTCCTGCCTGATTTATCCTATGCCGGAGGGGGATATTTGGTGATGAAATCAGAAAAAATTAGCCGGATAAAAAGAAAATGCTTGCATTTTTCGAAGAGATGTGGTAAAGTATAGTGCGTACGGAGGCTTAGCTCAGCTGGTTAGAGTACCTGCTTGACGTGCAGGGGGTCATTGGTTCGATTCCAATAGTCTCCACCATAGCAAAAGAAGGGATACCATTTTGGTATCCCTTCTTTTGCTTTATCGGTGCAAGTGGAGACTATTGGAATCGAAGGCGAGCGTGCTCCCATATGAAACGCGAAGTCGTTTCATATGGGAGTGAAAACGCCATAGCATGGCGTTTTCAGCGAGAGCGTAGATCAAGCATATGGGGGTCCCCAACAAGCCTGCTTGGTGGGGAGAGGAGGAACGATGAAGCGATAAGGGAGCAGTCACGCGTGACTGCTTCCAATGAGCGTAATCCGTGACGACGAGGGCGCTCCTAAGACGGGGCAGGGCGTGAGCGACAGATCGAGCGGAAATAGTCTCCACCACATCAAAACACCCTGATTTTCCGGTTAATACCTATTACCGGTGAATCAGGGTGTGATACATTAATTGGCGGTCTATGAAGACAAGCTCTTTGCGCGACATTCTTTTGAGCTGTAACTATTTCCTATTGTTACTTTTTCTTATTACCTTTTATCCATATAATCAATGAAGCAACAAGTAATATAATACCGAGTATAGCCAGCCCTGAAAGATTTGGCTTGACATGGAAAGAGAAACCAAGAATCATAAATATTATTCCAAAAACAACGAGTGACAGACAAATATATAACCTGTTCTTTTTGGATTTTTCTGCGGCTTTCTTATCTTCTTCAGCCTTTTCTAATTCTTTGAGCTGCATTAACCGCTCGGTTTCAGCACGCTTTGCCTCAGTTTCAGCGCGCATTATTTCTGCCTCATCAACATGACGATACACATATTCGTTATCATTTGAGAGAACGACTTTTGCGCCGCAAAAATTGCAGAACATAGTATCACGTTTTCCTTCAATTTCCAGATGTGCTCCACAGTCAGGGCACTTGATTGATTTTACACTTACTGACATGATAAACCTCCTTGATATAGTAAGAGAAATAAAAAAGACGCACGACCCGTAAGCCGTACGTCAAAAAACAGTAACCGCTCAATAATC
>CACYPH010000034.1 GCA_902776185.1 uncultured Ruminococcus sp. | reverse complement strand
ATGATCCTTTCGAATTGGTTCCGCAAACTCAATTCTACTACAGAATCGTCACTGTGGACTCTTTTATTTTATTGTTGCAACTTCATTTTACAATGCGCCAAACAAAATTTTTATCTGTAACAGCAAACCCTCCCGACTTCAAAAAAGTCAGGAGGGTTTTTTCATGTATCAATAACTATTCGCCTTCTTTGTGCAATAAAGGCTTCAAATATTGTCCCGTAAAGGACTTATCACACGCCGCGACCTCTTCGGGCGTGCCCTCGGCGACCACGGTACCGCCCATATCGCCGCCCTCGGGGCCGAGGTCGATGATGTGATCGGCGGTCTTGATCAGCTCAAGGTTATGCTCGATGACGATGACGGTATTGCCGCCGTCGACCAGCTTTTGCAGTACGTCCACCAAGCGATGGACGTCCGCGATATGCAGACCCGTCGTCGGCTCGTCGAGGATGTAGACCGTCTTGCCGGTCGGACGTTTTGAGAGCTCTGTCGAGAGCTTCACTCGCTGCGCTTCACCGCCCGAGAGCGTCGTCGCGGGCTGACCGATCTTGATATAGCCCAGTCCGACGTCGAACAGCGTCTGCAGTTTTCGCTGGATCTTCGGGATATTCTTGAAAAATTCGAGACCTTCCTCGACGGTCATCTCCAGCACATCGTGGATCGACTTGCCCTTGTACTTGACCTCGAGCGTCTCGCGGTTATACCGCTTACCCTTGCAGACCTCGCACGGCACATAGATATCGGGCAGAAAGTGCATCTCGATCTTGATGATGCCGTCGCCCTGACACGCCTCGCATCTGCCGCCCTTGACGTTGAACGAATAGCGCGAGGAATTAAAGCCCCGCATCTTACTCTCGGTGGTCGATGCAAAGAGGTTGCGGATGTCGGTGAATACGCCGGTATAGGTCGCGGGATTCGAACGCGGCGTGCGCCCGATGGGGCTCTGGTCGATGTTGATAACCTTGTCCAGCACCTCGACGCCCTCGATCCTTTCGAACTTGCCGGGCGTGCATTTTGCGCGGTTCAGCTCGCGTGCCAGATGCTTGTACAAAATCTCGTTGATCAGGGAGGATTTGCCCGAACCGGACACGCCGGTCACGCAGACAAATTTCCCTAAAGGAATATTAACATCGATGCTTTTCAGATTATTCTGCTGTGCGCCGATGATTTTCAGCTGCTTGCCGTTACCCTCGCGGCGGCTTTCAGGCAGGGGAATCTGCCGCTTTCCGCTGAGGTATCTGCCCGTCATCGAACCCTCGCACGCGATGATATCGTCCACCGTACCGGTCGCGACGATCTCGCCGCCGTGGACGCCCGCGCCGGGGCCGATATCCACGATGTAATCCGCCGCGCGCATGGTATCCTCGTCATGCTCGACGACGATAACGGTATTGCCGATGTCCCTGAGCTTTTTCAGGGTCGCAAGCAGCTTATCGTTGTCGCGCTGATGCAGACCGATCGACGGCTCGTCAAGGATGTACAGTACCCCCATCAGCGCCGAGCCGATCTGCGTCGCCAGTCGGATACGCTGGCTCTCGCCGCCCGACAGCGTCGCCGATGCGCGCGAAAGCGTCAGATATCCGAGTCCGACGGACTTGAGAAAATTCAGCCGCGACTTGATTTCGTTCAGGATCTCGCCCGCGATCATCCTGTCGCGCTCGCTCAACTCCATGCTATCGACAAAGTCGAGGATCGCCACAACGGATTTGTCGCACATCTCGGCGATATTCAGCCCGCCGACCGTCACGCCCAGCGAGACGTCGCTCAGTCGTCTGCCGCCGCATTCGTCGCACGGGATCTCGGTCATAAAGCTCTGTATCTCCTCTTTGATCCACTGCGAGCCCGTCTCGCGAAAACGCCGCTCGAGATTCGGGATGATGCCCTCGAACGCGCGTTCAAACTCGCTGTGGTGGAACGGCGTGCGGCGGATCAGGTGCAATTTTTCGTCGCCCGTACCGTAGAGGATCTTATCGACAACGCCTTCCGGCAGATCCTTGATCGGTGTAAAGTAATCGAAGCCGTATTTTTCACTCAATCCGTCCATGTACATCTGTGCGATGGTGTTGCCCTCCATCGCCCAGCCCGAGCCTTTGATGCCGCCCTGCGAGATGGTCTTGGTATCGTCGGGGATGATCAGCTTTGGGTCGACGCGCATAAAGACGCCCAAGCCCGTACATTTCGGACACGCGCCGAACGGATTATTGAACGAGAACATCCGCGGGCTCAGCTCATTGATGCTGATGCCGTGATCGGGACAGGCGTAGTTCTGCGAGTATAAGATATCCTCGCCGTCAATGACATTGATCAGCACCAGCCCGTCCGCCATCTTCGACGCGGTCTCCAGGCTGTCGCTCAGGCGCGAGCGGATGCTTTCCTTGATCACCAGACGATCGACGACGATCTCGATGCTGTGCTTTTTATTCTTCTCGAGCTTGATCTCTTCCGACAGATCGTAGAGGATCCCGTCGACGCGCACGCGTGCAAAGCCGGACTTCCTCGCGGATTCAAAGATACCCTTATGCTCGCCCTTTTTGCCGCGGATCATCGGCGCTAATACCTGTATCCGCGTGCCTTCCTCCATGCTCAGCACGCTGTCGGCGATCTGGTCGACGGTCTGCTGGCTGATCTCGCGCCCGCATTTCGGACAATGCGGCACGCCGATTCGCGCATACAGCAGTCGGAAATAGTCATAGATCTCAGTGACCGTACCGACAGTGGAACGCGGGTTCTTTGAGGTGGTTTTCTGGTCGATCGAGATCGCGGGCGACAGTCCGTCGATGCTGTCGACCTCGGGCTTTTTCATCTGTCCGAGGAACATTCTGGCATATGACGACAGGCTCTCGACATACCTGCGCTGACCCTCGGCATAGATCGTGTCGAAAGCGAGCGACGATTTGCCCGAGCCCGACAGTCCCGTCAGCACGACCAGCTTGTCGCGCGGGATCTCCAGATCTACATTTTTCAGATTGTGCTTTTTCGCACCCTTGATTATGATTTTATCCTGCATACTATCACTTACTAAAAAATCTGCAAAAAACAACAGTCAGGGAGGCCGGTTGAAAGCCTCCCTATTGTTGATTTATTCTTCTGTTTCTTCTTCCTCGGGTTCTTCGACCGGCTCGACGTAGGTGCCGTCCATGACCTGATCGAATACCTCGCCTGCCATCTTCTCGTGCTTCATCAGATATGCCGCTACCTCGTGGAGCTTGGGCATATGCGCATTGAGGATGGTCTCGGTCTTCTTGTACGCCTCGTCGATGATGCGGTGGATCTCTGCGTCGATCTTCGCGGCGGTTTCTTCGCTGTAGTTCTTGGTATGACCCATATCTCTTCCGATGAATACCTCGTTCGAGCCGGATGTGTAGTTGATCGGGCCGAGCACGTCGGACATACCGTACTTGACGACCATGTTGGTCGCGATCTTTGTCGCCTTTTCGATATCGTTGGAAGCGCCGGTGGAAATATCGCCCATGACGAGCGCCTCGGCAACGCGGCCGCCTAAGCCGACCACGATGTCCTCTTCCATCTCACGCTTGGAGCTGTAGCTCTTGTCCTCGGTGGGCAGCGGCATCGTGTAGCCGCCTGCCATACCGCGGGGGATGATCGAGATCTGGTGGACGGGATCCTGCGTATCGCAGGCGTAGAAGCAGATCGCGTGACCCGCCTCGTGATAGGCGGTCAGCTTCTTCTCATGGTCGCTCATGACCTTAGATTTCTTCTCCGTACCGACGACGACCTTGATCGCCGCTTCTTCGATCTCTGTCTGAGTGATCGCCTTTTTATCCTTGCGCGCGGCAAGCAGCGCCGCCTCGTTCAAGAGGTTCGCAAGATCAGCGCCCGTAAAGCCGGCTGTCTGCTTCGCAACGTTGCGTAGCTTAACGTCCGGCGAGAGGGGTTTCTCACGGGAGTGAACCTTTAAGATCGCCTCACGGCCGTTGATATCGGGATAGCCGACCATGACCTGACGGTCAAATCGACCGGGTCTTAAGAGCGCCGGGTCGAGGATATCGGGACGGTTGGTCGCCGCGATCATGATGACGCCTTCGTTCGCACCGAAGCCGTCCATCTCGACCAGCAGCTGGTTCAAAGTCTGCTCACGTTCATCGTGACCGCCGCCCAGTCCCGTGCCTCTCTGACGACCGACCGCGTCGATCTCGTCGATGAAGACGATACAGGGTGAATTTTTCTTAGCGGTCTCGAACAGGTCGCGGACACGCGATGCGCCGACGCCGACGAACATCTCGACAAAATCCGAACCGGAGATCGAGAAGAACGGAACGCCCGCCTCGCCCGCAACGGCTTTTGCCAGGAGGGTCTTACCGGTTCCGGGAGGGCCTATGAGCAGTACGCCCTTGGGAATCCTCGCGCCGAGTGTATTATACTTCTGCGGGTTTTTGAGGAACTCGACGATCTCTTCCAGCTCCTCTTTCTCCTCATCTGCGCCCGCAACATCGGCGAAGGTGGTCTTTTTCTTCTCGTCGGCTTGATTCTTGAACTTCGCTTTGCCGAAATTCATCTCTCTGCTGCCGATGCCGCCGCCCATGCGGCGCATCACGAAGAACCAGAATGCCACCAGCGCCAGTACCAAAATACCGGTCGGGATCAGCTCGATCCAGAAGCTGTTGTCGCTTGCGGGGATCAGATCGAAGGTCATCTTGTCCTTGTCGGACTTCGCCTTTTCGTTATGCGCTTTGATATCCGCCCATACGTCGTCGCGGAAGGTCTCCCAGTCCATGATCTTATGGGTGATGACGGTATCGTCGTCGAGGGTCAGCTTGATCTTTGTCGACGAGCCGCTGCTCTCGACATCAAACGCCTCGACCTTGTCGTCATGGAAATACTGGACGATCTCCGAGTAGGTGTGGCTGTCCTTCTGTCCCTGAGAGAGTACCAGCGTCATGACAAGGATGATGACGATGGGAATACCCAGATACAACAGCAGGCTTTTCACCTTGCTTAAATTATTATTGTTGTTCAAATCTTTCACTCCTTCTTTGCCTTCCCCTCGGGGGGAAGGTGTCACCGCAGGTGACGAATGAGGGGCGGGCTTTTCCGAAACCGCCCCGAACTCAGTAAGGCTGAATGTGAGACAATTATACAGAAGAAAACCGCTTCTCTTAAATTCTTAATAGATCAGGATGAAAGGTCAACCCCTCATCCGACTCGGCTTTGCCGAGCCACCTTCCCCCCGAGGGGAAGGCTCAAGCATATATCTCCGGCTTTAACACGCCTATGTACGGCAGGTTGCGATAATACTCGCAGTAATCCAGCCCATAGCCTACCACGAACTCGTCGGGCACGTCAAAGCCGATATAATCCACGTCGATCTCGACCTCTCTGCGAGAGGGCTTGTTGAGCAGGGTACAAATCCGCACGCTGTTGGCGTTCTTCGCAGAAAAATACCGTTTGATAAAGTTGAGGGTATTACCGCTGTCGATGATATCCTCAACGATAATGACATTCTTATCATCTATAGGTTCTGACAAATCCTTGATGATATTCACGCGACCGGTGCTTTTTGTACCGTTGCCGTAGCTGGAAACGCACATAAAATCGACCGTACACATGATCTCGATGTTCTTGAGCAGATCCGCCATAAACTGGACGCTGCCTTTGAGAAGTCCGACAAAAACGACCTCCTGACCGGCATAATCCTCATTGATCTGGTCGGCAAGGCGTTTTGCTGTCTCCCTGATCTCTTCCTCGGTATACAAAACCTTCTCTAAATCCTTATGCATGATGTACCCCCTCATTCTATCTGTAGGGGAGGGATTTGCTCCTCCCGCAATGAACCGTTGTCAATTAAAATCGCATCCCCGTCACGGTCCGGCGCTACGCGCTCACAGCATCCGACGCCCTCGATCCAGATCACCCTCGAACCGTTTGCCGCCAGCAAAACGCTGTCGCGATCCTCCCGCGGAATCTTGAGCTCATTAAAGAGTTTTTTGATCGATTTCGTCACGCCGCGGCGGCTGTCGGAGAAGGTATCTCCCTCCCGTCGTGAACGAACAATTGTTTCATCCGTGATTATATCACAGGGGATGAGGTTATTTAAGAATAAATTGTTAATTTTTTGACAGGGAATCTCGATTCCGTCACGGAAAATCCTCCCGTCCTTGATTTGGACGCGTACCGCCCGCGGAAAGTCCCTCAGCGGCATACTTTCAACCGCGTTTTTTTCAGCGTCGTCCGCAACGATCCGCAGGATTCCCTGCGCGCATATCGCCGTATATCCGCCGCCGAGATTCACCGCTCCGCCGGATTGCATCGCCTGCGTGACCAGCGCGGTGTGTGCATAGTCCATCGATGCGCCCGCAACATCCGCGATCTTTCTCAGGGCATAATCCCGAACGGCTTCCGGCAGCATTGAGAGCTTCTCGCAGTCGTAACCGCCGTTGACTTCACAGCTTTTTAATTCTACTATGGAAATATCGCTCAGATATCCATCCGCTTTTTGCGCGATATCTGCCATCCGCACGATGTTGCCGTCGGCATTCTCGTTGAGCTGTCGCAGCAGCGGCATGATTTGAAGCCTGATCTTGTTCCGCGTATAGTCCGTCGTCAGATTCGTCGAATCCGTGACGTACCGCAGGTCATGTTCCCTCTGATACGCCTCGATCTCTTTGCGCGAACAGCACAGCAGCGGACGGATGATATTGCCCCGCATCACGGGGATCCCGCACAGTCCGCTCAGTCCCGAACCTCTGACAAGGTTCCACAAAACGGTCTCGGCATTGTCATCGCGATTGTGGGCGGTAGCAATCTTTGCGCTGTATTTTGCACTCAGTTCATCAAAAAACGCATAGCGTGCTTCTCGCCCGCAGAGTTCCTCGCTCTTTCCGCTTTTTTCAGCGATCGCGAGGATATCCGCGCGCCGCACATGGAGCGGGACGCCCATGCCCTCGCACAGCTCGCGGACAAAGGCTTCATCTCTGTCCGCCTCCTCTCCCCTGATCCCGTGATTCAGGTGAGCGGCGTGTAAGTTTAAGTTATATAATTCTTTTACAGAATAAAGTATATGGAGCAGCGTGACCGAATCCATCCCGCCCGACAGCGCGACGATCACGGCGTCGCCGTTGTTCAATAGGCGGTTTTCATCGATGAACGCTGTGACCTTCTTAATCATGATTGTGGTCGATTCCGGTAAAGCGCATGAATTCGCCCTGCCAGTGCAGCTTGACGGAGGTCGTCTCGCCGTGACGGTTTTTCGCGACGATACACTCGCCGCTGTTCTGGTCGATCGCGGCGTTCACGGTCTCGGCGCCCTTTTCGCGCTCATAGTAGCCGTCGCGATAGAGGAACAGTACGATATCCGCGTCCTGCTCGATTGAACCCGAATCACGCAGGTCGGAAAGCTGGGGACGGTGATCCTGACGCTGTTCGCTCGCACGGCTGAGCTGGCTTAAGCAGATGACCGGCACGTTGATCTCTTTCGCGAGGATCTTGAGGTTTCGCGTGATCTCCGAGATCTCCTGTACGCGGTTATCGTTGCGCCTGCCGGTGGACATCAGCTGGAGATAGTCGATGACGACCAGGTCGATCTTCCTCAGGCGGCGCAGCTTCGACTTCATCTCCGGCACGGTGATGCCGGGGGTATCGTCGAGGTACAGGTCGACGTTTTTCAGCACGTCGCCCGCGCCTACCAGCCGCTGCCATTCTTCGTTATTGAGCCGCCCCGTTCTCAGCTTCGTACCGCCGACCAGCGCTTCTGCGGAGAGCAGTCGCGATGCGAGCTGCTCCTTGGTCATTTCCAGCGAGAAAAACGCGACGGTTTTCTTGGAGGTCGCCGCAACGTTGCGCGCGATATTCAGCGCGAACGACGTCTTACCCATACCGGGACGGGCGGCAAGCAGGATCAGGTCGGAACGGTTGAGCCCCGTAATGACCCTGTCAAGGTCGCTGATACCGGTCGAGACCGGCTTGATATCCTCGTCATCGCGGTTGAGCATATCGAGCCTGTTGAAGGTCTGGAACAGCACCTCGTCGATCCGCTGCAGGCCTTGGATGTCCTTGCCTCTGCGGATGTCAAAGATCTTCTGCTCTGCGGAATCGATCAGCATCTGCGGCTCCTGAGCGCCGTCGGACGAATCCTCGATGATCTCGTTGGCGGCGGTGATCAGCGAGCGGACGTCATGCTTGTCCCGCACGAGCCGGCAGTAATTCTCAAGGTTCGAGATCGACGGACAGCTCTGCGCCATCTGCACCAGATAGGTTTTGGTCGTCGCCTCGTCAAAGTCAGGCTCGCGCTTGAGCTCCTCGATCAGCGTGACCATATCTACCGGCCGACCCTCGTTATACATTCTGAGCATTGCCGAGTAGATGGTGCGGTGGGTCGCGATATAAAAATATTCGGATGAGGGCAGGATCTCAGCCGCCTGATCGAGCGACGCCCTGTCCAGTAGGATCGCGCCGAGGACCGCCTGCTCCGCATCGGGAGAATACGGCAGCCGCATACCGGCATAAAAATTGGTGTTATTATCGGGCATAGTATTTCCTTTAGTGAATAGTGAACAGTGAATAGTGAATAGTGAACGGCGTGCTCTGCCCGCACCCGATTTCTATTATTCTCCTAAACGTCAAACGTTTCCCTCAACTGTTATCTATTATCTGTTATCTATTATCTGTCAAGCTTTCTCCACAACCAGCTCTACGTTCGCAGAGATGCCTGTGTACAGCTTGATCTCGGCGGTGTATTCGCCGATCGTTTTGATATCGCTCTTAAGGACGATCTTGCGCTTGTCCACATCGATCTGCTTCTGGCGCTTGATCTCGGTAGAGATCTCTTTGGCAGTGATGCTGCCGAAGAGCTTGCCGCTCTCGCCCGCCTTCGCCTTCATGACGAACTTCGAACCCTCCAGCGCCGCTTTCGCTTGATTCGCCGCGGCGATCTCGGTCTCTTTCTTATACTTTTTGCTCTGCTCGGCGTTTTTCAGCTCGTTCATCGCCTGTGCGTTGGCTTCCTTCGCAAGTCCCTTCGGAAAAAGGAAATTGCGCGCGTAGCCGTCGGAAGCGTTGACCAGCTCGCCTTTTTTGCCGAGACTTTTGACGTCCTGTAATAATACGACTTTCATATATGTAACCTCCGGTTAAGTTGGCAGTCGGTATCCGGCAGCAGACACTGTCATCACTACCGACTAATCTAATGATTCTTCCAATACCTTCATCAATTGTTCCTTAGCCTCTTTCAGGCTGACGCCGACGAGCTGAGCCGCCGCCATCGTCTGGTGACCGCCGCCGCCGAGCTTTTCCATCAGCACCTGCACGTTCAGCTTGCCGAACGATCGCGCCGATATGTTGACGGAGTGGATATCGATCGTCGAGATGACGAATGACGCGTAGGTATCCTCGATCGACAGCAGATCGTCCGCCGCCTGTGCACAGACGACGCGTGAATTCTGGATCGGCTGTTCCGCGACCGTGATCGCGCAGTGCTTGTAGATCTGTGCCGACGAAACCAGTCGGCTCTTGTCGCGGTAATTCTGCAGAGAATTCGCGAACACATTTCGCACCACCACGGTATCCGCGCCTTTTTTGCGCAGATATGCCGCCGCCTCAAAGCTGCGGACGCCCGTGTTGATGACAAAGTTCTTGGTATCGAGCATGATACCGGCGAGCAGCGCCTCCGCCTGGACATGGCTGACGACGTCGTCGGCAAGATATTCGATGATCTCCGTCACAAGCTCAGACGCAGACGATGCGCTCGGCTCATGCAGAAACACACTTGCCTTATCGATATAATTCACCATTCTGCGGTGATGGTCGATGATGATAACGTTGCCGCAGTTTTTATACAGCTTATCGCTTTCGACGAAATCCGGAGAATGGGTGTCGACAATGATCAGCAGGGTCTTCTCGTTCGCATAGGTCAGCCCCTTCTCGGGCGAGATAAACATCCCCGGATTCTCCTCGGAGAGCCGCTCGATCATGACCTTTGCAAGCGTATGGGCAGTATCCGTACAGATATAGCAGAGCTTTTTGAAATGCTCGCTGACCAATGCGTACATACCCGCCGCCGCGCCGATACAGTCGAGGTCGGAGAACTTGTGACCCGTGATCAGCACACGGTCAGCCGCCTTGATCGCGTCGGCGATCTGTTCCGATCGAACGCGCACCTTGACCTTGGACGTTTTCTCAACGCCCTTGGCGACGCCGCCGAAGAACTGGTAGTCGCCGCCGGAGAGGATCGCGACCTGATCGCCGCCTCTGCCGAGCGCCATATCCAGCGCCTTCTTCGCCTCGGCGGCGCTCTGTGTCAGATTTTCACAGTCGCGGCCGATACCGATGGAGACCGTCGCGCTCCTGCCGTTGTAGGTGACCGAACGGATGCGGTCGAGGATACGGAACTTTTTGCTGATCTGGTCGACCAGCACCCGCTCCTCAAAGACCGCGATATAGCGGCTCTCGCCCAGTCGCCTGAGCAGGATGTTATGCTTGTTCGCCCAGCGATAGAGCAGGTTTTCGGCGGTCAGATGCGCCGCCGCGACCTCCTGATCTGCGTCCGCAAAATCCTCGGTGTTATCGAACACCATCATCGCGACGCTTTTCTTCGTCTGGTTATACTTATCGACGATATTTTTCAGATAGGTATCGTCGATGTATTCAAAGAGGAATCCGCGCTTCAGCTCATGTGCAAAGACGGTATATCTCTTGTCGCCGTAACGAACGTCGATCGTACCGTTTCTCACCGCGTATTCCGGCGTGTGATCGGAGAGAAAGGTCTGTATCGCCATATTCTCTCCCATAAAAGCATCGAGGAAGTGCTTGCGAAACTGCGTGTTGTACATCAAGAGCTCGCCGTTCTCACCGCACACAGCGACAGGAACTCTGATCGCCTCCAGCGCCTTTTCATCCGGCGAGTAGGACAGCTCCATCGCGCCGGCAGCGACATTTTTGATGTATGAGCGAAATCGCACCACCATCGTCAGCACCAGCGCCAGCGCAACCATCGTCACGCCGATCTCAACGATCCCCAGTATTTTGTTGTAGTAGTACGTGGTGATCGACATCGGGACCATCAGCACCACGAAGATCAAATAAACGGGCAAAGCCGTCCAAATACGTTTTTTCATATTATCATTTGTAGGGGAGGGATCGCCCTTATAGGAATCAGGTGAGGACGGAGTCCTCCCGCCACTCTTCACTCTTAACTCTTAACTGTTCACTGCGCAAAGCGCCTATACTTCCATCAAAATCGGCAGGATCATCGGCGATCTGCCGGTCTGCTTAACGATCAATTTTGCGACGTCGTCCTTGACACGGTTCTTGATCACGCCCCACTCATGGATATTGCGGTGGGAGCAATCCTCGAGGATCTCCAGCGCGAGATCTTTGATATCATCCATCAGATCGCCGCTTTCGCGCACATAGACAAACCCGCGCGATACGATATCCGGGCCGCTGATGACATGACCGTCATAAACGTCCAGCGACGCAACGATGATGATCAGACCGTCCTGACCGAGATGCTTTCGATCGCGCAGTACGATCGATCCGACGTCGCCGACGCCGAGACCGTCGACAAAGACCTTGCCCGCGGTGACGGTATCGACCTCTTTCATGCCGTTTTCGGACAACTCGACCATCTTGCCGATATCGCCGACATAGATATCCTTGCGGCTCATACCGACGCTCATCGCCAGCTCAACGTGTTTTCTTAAGTGCTTCTGCTCGCCGTGAACGGGGATGAAGTATTTCGGCTTGACCAGCGAGTGGATGAGCTTCAATTCCTCCTGGCACGCGTGTCCTGAAACGTGGACCTCATACATGCTTTCATATACGACCTCGCATCCGCGCTTTAAGAGCTCGTCGACGACGTTGCCGACGGTACGCTCGTTGCCGGGGATGGGGTTAGCGGAAATGATGATAAAGTCGCCCGCGCCGACCTCGACCTTGCGGTGGTCGGAGTACGCCATGCGCGACAGCGCCGACATCGGCTCGCCCTGCGAACCGGTGGTCGCCAGAACGACCTTTTCGGGCGGATATTCCTTGAGCTGATCGATGTCGATGATCAGATTATCCGGCACCTTGACATATCCCAGCTCGCGCGCAACGTTCATGTAATTGATCATGGAGCGGCCGGAGAAAGCGACCTTTCTGCCGTACTTCTGCGCGCAGTTCAGGATCTGCTGGATACGGCTGATATTTGACGCGAATGTCGCGATGATAATCCTGTTGCGGCGCGCTTTGGCAAACAGGCTGTCAAAGCTGTCCGCTACCTTCTGCTCGGTCGGCGTGTAGCCTGCGCGCGAAGCGTTCGTGCTGTCCGCCATCAGCGCCAGCACGCCCTGATCGCCCAGCTGTGCAAAACGGCTCAGATCGATCATGCCGCCCGCCATCGGGGTATAGTCGATTTTAAAGTCGCCGGTGTGGACGATCGTCCCGGCGGGCGAATGGATCGCCACGCCTACAGAGTCGGGAATACTGTGATTGACGTGGATCAGTTCAACGTCAAAGCACCCGAGCTTCACATGATCGCCGGCGTTTTTCTTGATCAGCTCGGCAGGAGCGGACAGGCTGTGCTCACGCAGCTTGTTTTCGATCAGACCGATGGTCAAAGGTGTGCCGTAGATCGGCACGTTGACCTTAGAGAGCAGGTACGGGATGCCGCCGATATGGTCCTCATGACCGTGGGTGATGATCACGCCGCGGATCTTGTCGCGGTTCTGCTCGATAAAGGTGTAGTCGGGGATGACCATATCCACGCCCAGCATATCGCCGTCGGGGAACGCCATACCGCAGTCGAGGATGATCATATCGCCCTCGCACTCAAAAACGGTCATGTTCTTGCCGATCTCATTCAGACCGCCGAGGAACGTCACGCGGATCGGGGGCTTTGCCGGCGCTTTTTTCTTCGCCGGAGCCTTCGTATTGCGTTTCTTTGTATTCGATTTGACCGTTGATTTGTAGATCGTTTTTTTTGGGGCGGACTGTTTTACCGCCTTGCCCGCAGATTTTTTAGCGGGTCGTTTTATCTGAGGCTTTTTCATTTTTTCGCTCAAATAATTACCTCCTTGTTTCATTTTATCTATGTATCTCCGCTTCTGCCGTCCAAGCGAAGATGAAATACAGCATCTTAAGTGTACAGCGCGTCCATCCGTTATATACGGTCAATGGATTTTTGCGTCTACTCCCACTTATACATCGTATAGTATACTACAAAATCAGGTTTCGGTCAATAGAAGCGCTTAAAACATTGACAAATATTCCCATTATCAATATTATAGACTTCTTGATGACCCGTTATTCTCCCATGCTCAATTCACGGTTGGCAAACAGGTAAAAACGTGGTATAATACCATTATAAAAAACTATCTCATAACTCGAACGAGGTAATCCTATGAAGCAAGTCAACATCTACACCGACGGCGCCTGCTCGGGCAATCCCGGTCCCGGCGGCTGGGGCGCGATCCTGCGCTACGGCAGTCACGAAAAGGAGATTTCCGGCGGCGAAGCCCATACCACCAACAACCGCATGGAGCTGATGGCGGTCATCTCCGCCTTAAAGCTCCTCAAAGAACCCTGCGAGGTCACCCTCTATTCCGACAGCCAATATGTCTGCAACGCACTCAAATTAGGCTGGGCGGAAAAGTGGCGTTCGAACAACTGGATGCGCAATAAAAAGGAAAAGGCGCTGAACCCTGAGCTGTGGGCAGAGCTTCTCGATCTCTGCGCTGTTCATCAGGTCGAACCCGTTTGGGTCAAGGGCCACGCGGGTCATCCGGAGAACGAACGCTGTGACGAGCTTGCCGTCGCCGAAAGCCGCAAGTTCCTATAATCATATCAGATCGCTCTGCTTTGTGAAAGCAGGGCGTTTTTTGATGCGATTTAATTCGCAAAAAAATCTCTTTTTTCCGCATTTGGTATAGCATTTTTTCGCGGACTGTGCTATGATAAAACCATCAAAAATCAAGGAGGCACTGCCATGAAAAAGACATTATCCATCCTGTTGGTATTCACCCTGATCCTGGGCACGCTGTTCATCAGCGCCTGCTCATCCTTCGACAAAAAAGAAAAAGGCGCTGAGGTCGACGAAAAGAACCTCAGCTTCTCCACCATCGCCGATCTGAAAAGCTCCGGCACGACCTACGAATTCATCGAAAACAATCGCGGTATCGAGGACGATATGATCGTCTGCACCATCAAAAAGGACGCCTCCGGCGACCTGACCGTTCCCGCCGAATATGACGGCAAAGAGGTCGTCGCCCTGCTCAGCGAGGATCCGTCAAACGCTTCCGTCACCTCGATCACCCTCGATAAAGGCGTCAGCTATATCGAAAACTGCTTCTCCGAGAAATCCGACGCCCTGACTGCTCTCACCCTGTCTGACGCCGCGACCGGCATCTACAACAGCTTCAACAACGCCGCTGCGCTGGCTGAGGTCACATTCACCGACAGCATCAAGGTGATCGACAAATCCTTCAATACCTGCGCTGCGCTCGCGAAGATCGAGACCAGCGGTTATGTTCACGACATTCTGGATTCCTTCAAGGACGATACTGCGCTCGCGACCGTCACCATCGGCGGCTCGATCCAGAAAATCGAAGGCAGCTTTGACAACTGCGGCGTCACAAGCCTTGTTTTCACCGAGAACATCCACGGTATGTCCAAGTCGTTCAACTCCTGCCCCGCGCTGACCTCCGTCACCATGGACCAGATCACAGGCGCATTCTTCACCTCGTTCAACAAGTGCAAAGCGCTCAAGGAAGTGACCTACAAACAGGGCGGCGAAATGATCAACAAATCATACAACGATAATGACGTCCTTGAAAAAGTCGATTTCGGCAACGGCGTCGGCAATATTTCCGGTTCTTTCGAGAACTGTCCGAAGTACACCCTTCCCGAAGCGCCCGCAGAAGGCTGATCGGATCCCGCCATCCTAACAAGCGTAAAAAGTCCCGCTTCGGATAGAAGCGGGACTTTCTATATATACACAGTAAGCATGAATGATCAAAGGACCTATGCGATAGAGTAGAAAAACGCTTATCCTTTCCGCGATCATTCATTATTATTTTTCTTTCAACAGCTTGTTCAGCTCTTCCATAAAGGTGTTGATATCTTTGAACTGACGGTAGACGGACGCAAATCGCACATAGGCGACCTCGTCAACATTCTTGAGCTGTTCCATGGTCAGCTCACCAATCGCCATCGAGGTGACCTCGCGGTCGAGCGACTGCTGCAGCTGGGTCTCGATCTTATCCACCATTCCCTCGATCTGGTCGATGGAGACCGGACGCTTTTCGCACGCGCGCAGCAGACCCGCGGTCAGCTTATTGCGGTCAAAGACCTCGCGGCTTTTGTCACGCTTGACGACGATGATCGGAACCGTCTCGATCACCTCGTGGGTGGTAAAACGCTTGGAGCATTTCAGGCACTCGCGGCGGCGGCGAATACGCTCGCCCTCGTCGGCGGGACGGGAATCGATAACCTTGCTTTCTTCAAAACCGCAGTAAGGACATTTCATAACTACACCTCATCGAAAATACCGCGCACAGGTAGAAACGTGCCGATATTTATATTTCTACAATAGAAATTATAAATACTGAAACAGCGATTGGCAAGTTATAATTTTGTAATATATAGTTACAGTTTCATCATAAAACCACAATATTTAGGGCTATAATCAGAACCACCCGTTCAACGGGTGGTTTGTCCTACCCCTAGAAGGGGATATTACTGGCTTGCCCCCTGCAGCCGGGGGCTCTGAATTATTATCATCG
>CACYPH010000033.1 GCA_902776185.1 uncultured Ruminococcus sp. | reverse complement strand
CCTCACGATACAAACCTTGGGAGTCGCTTTTGAGTTCGTCGGTAACTACGCCTCGGTGGACTTTCACCACAGAGCATTGATATGCCCGTCATACCAAATGCCCGAATGCATAAAAAATGCACTCGGGCTTTGGTGAAAATGATAAATAAACAGACTTTGTTTATGCTAACGCTGCTTCTACGATGCTCTTGACAGCATAGAGCGCCTCGTCGGCTTTGGTGATATCCTTGCCGCCTGCCATCGCGATCTCGGGTCTGCCGCCGCCGTTGCCGCCGGCGATCTTCGCGACTTCGCGGACGATGTTGCCCGCCTTGAGACCTTTTGCGATCGCCGCCTTGGTGCAAACACAACAGAACGTGAGCTTGCCCTCGTTCACACCGGCTGCGACTCCTACCGCATCCTCGACAGAGTCGTTGACGCTCTCGCAGATCTTGCGGAGCATATCGCCGGATATGCCGTTATACAGCGCGGTGAGGATCATCGTATCGCCGACCTTCTCAGCATTGTCGATGATGTTGTTGGCACTGTCGGCAGCCATCTTTTCCTTGAGCTGTTCGATCTCTCTCTCAGCCTCTTTCAGACGTTCCGCGATACGCAGAGATCCCTCGACGATCTCCATCGGGTTGTTGATATGCAGCGCCTCAGCCGCCTTGCCGATCGCGATGATGACGTCGCCGAGATAGCCGACGACATTGTGACCGGTGACCGCCTCGATACGGCGCACGCCTGCCGCGACTGAGCCTTCCTGACGGATCTTGAAGAGACCGACCTTCGCGGTATTGTCAACGTGCGTACCACCGCAGAATTCCTTAGAGAAATCACCTGCTTCGACAACGCGGACGACGTCGCCGTACTTCTCGCCGAAGAGCGCCATCGCGCCCTTCTGCTTCGCTTCGTCGATGCTCATTTCGGTGCAGGTAACGGGGATGCCCTCGAGGATGATATCGTTGACGCGCTTTTCGACCGTGAGCAGTTCCTCTGCGGTCATTGCAGAGAAATGGGTAAAGTCAAAGCGGACGACATCCTCGTTAACAAGCTGACCAGCCTGCTGAACATGAGTGCCGAGGACTTCTCTCAGCGCCGCCTGCAAGAGGTGCGCCGCGGTATGGTTGCGCATGATCTCGTGTCTGCGCTCTGTATCGATCTTCGCGGTGACGGTATCGCCTACCGCAAGAGTACCTGTCGTGATCTCACAGCCGTGCATAAAGATGCCGGACGGGTCTTTTTTGACGTCGTCGACGTCGACCGAGCAGTCGCCCGCAACGATCTCGCCGGTATCGGCGACCTGACCGCCGCTCTCGGCATAGAGGGGTGTTTTGTCGAGGACAATAACTACGGCGTCGCCCTCCTGCGCGCGCTCGACACGCTCGCCGTTCTTGACGATCGCCAGCACCTTTGCCTCGCATTCATTCTCGGTATAACCGACGAATTCGGTCGCGGCGATATCGCCCAGATCGACGCTGTCGGATACCCACGCATCTGCGCCGGCATTCTTGCGCGCCTTGCGGGAACGCTGTTTCTGCAGGAGCATCAGCTCATGGAAGCGTTCGATATCGACCTGGATCCCCTTTTCCTCGAGGATCTCGCGGGTCAGATCGATCGGGAAACCGAAGGTGTCGTTTAATTTGAACGCATCCTCGCCGGAGAGAGTGGTGATCTCCTCCTGCTCGATGATATTCTGGAGCATCGCAAGTCCCTGATCGATGGTCTTGGAGAAGTTCTCCTCCTCGACGCGGATCAGCTTGGTGATGTATTCTTTCTTTTCCACCAGCTCGGGATAAGCGGACGCATTCTCCTTGATGACGGTCTCGCAGATCTGATACAGGAACGGCTTGTTGTAGCCGAGCAGTCTGCCGTGACGCGCGGCGCGTCTTAACAGGCGTCTGAGGACATAGCCCCTGCCCTCGTTAGAAGGCATGACGCCGTCAGCAATCATAAAGGTGGTGGAACGGATATGGTCGGTGATAACACGCAGAGAGATATCGCTCTTCTCGCCGTCGCCGTAGTTCACGCCGACAACGGAGCTGATGTGCTTCATGATGTTCTGCACGGTGTCGACGAGGAACAGGTTGTCTACGCCCTGCATCACGCACGCAAGACGCTCAAGTCCCATGCCGGTGTCGATATTTTTGCGGGCAAGCGGCTCATAGTGACCCTTGCCGTCGGATTCGAACTGAGAGAACACGAGGTTCCACACCTCGACGAAACGGTCGCATTCGCAGCCGACATGACAGTCGGGCTTTCCGCAGCCATGTTCGTTGCCGCGGTCGAAGTAGATCTCGGAGCAGGGGCCGCAGGGGCCTGAGCCATGCTCCCAGAAGTTGTCCTCCTTGCCCATGCGGACCATGTGGGTCGGATCGACGCCGATCTCCTTTGTCCAGATATCAAACGCCTCGTCGTCGTCCTGATAGACCGAAACATAGAGCTTATCGACGGGCATTTCGAGAACCTTTGTGAAGAACTCCCACGCCCATGCGGTCGCCTCGTGCTTGAAGTAATCGCCGAACGAGAAGTTGCCCAGCATCTCAAAATAGGTGCCGTGGCGGGCGGTGATGCCGACGCGCTCGATATCGGGCGTGCGGATACACTTCTGGCAGGTGGTGACGCGATCGCGCGGCGGAGTGACCTCGCGGGTAAAGTATTTTTTCATCGGCGCCATGCCGGAGTTGATCAGGAGCAGCGAATTGTCGTCCTTCGGGATCAACGGAAAGGACGGCAGGCGCAGATGCCCCTTGCTCTCCATGTATGACAGGAATTTTTCACGTAAGTCGTTCAGACCCATGTACTGCATTTTTCATACCTTCTTTGATTATTTATCTGTTTTATTTACTATTAATTCTTCTTGCGGATCACAGACCCTTTCACGATCGGCTGATCTGTCGTCATCCACAGGCGCTGCATCGGGTGGGGTGCGGCGTCGACTTCTTCCCCATCCTCATTGACAAGGCGCTGACAGATCACATTGTAGGAGTAGCCGTCGGGCGGCAGGATATCAAGGGTATCGCCGACGAGGAATTTATTGCGCTGGGTAATGACAGCAACATTATCGACAGAGCTTTCCTCGCATACGGCGACCGCGTTATAGCGGCGGATATAACCGCCGTTTTTCGTTTCCTGACCCGGCTCGGTTCCGAAGAAAAAGCCGGTGCTGTACTGACGGTGACTGATTTTTTCGAGCTCCTCGCGGATCCACGGGCTGAGCGTGTAATCATCAGTCGGATCGGCAAAATACTCGTCCACCGCATGACGGTAGGCGTTGGTCGTGACCGCCGTATAGTAGTAGGTTTTTGCCCTGCCCTCGATCTTGAGACTGTTGACGCCCGCCTTGACCAGCTCAGGAATATGCTCAATCATGCACAGATCGCGCGAATTGTACAGATATGTACCGCCGTCGCGCTCCTCCACCGGGAAGAATTCGCCCTCGCGATTCTCCTCCATCAGGTGGTACTTCCAGCGGCAGGGCTGGGCACAGTCGCCGCGGTTGGCGTCACGACCCGTCATGAACGACGAGATCAGACATCTGCCCGAGAACGAGACGCACATCGCGCCGTGGACAAAGCATTCGATCTCGAGATCATTCGGGATCTTCGCACGCATTTCGGCGATCTCGTCGAGGCGCGTTTCGCGCGCGAGCACCACGCGTTTTGCGCCGAGCTCATACCACGCGCGGGCGGATTCATAGTTGATGATCCCGCCCTGGGTCGAGATATGGCGTTCCACATCAGGAGCGACTTTCTTTGCCAGCTCGAACACGCCGAGGTCGGCGATGATAAATGCGTCCACACCGGCAGAAGCCGCTTCTCTCAGAAAGTCCGGCATCGCAGGGATATCCGCGTTGCGCGGGAGTGTATTACAGGTCAGATAGACCTTTTTGGATAATTGATGCGCTTTTTCGCAGGCATTGTATAATTCTTCAAGAGAAAAATTCTTAGAAGCTGTCCGCATACCGAACTGCTTGCCTGCAAGATACACCGCGTCAGCGCCGAAGCTCAGCGCGGCGGCAAAGCTCTCGCTGTCGCCCGCAGGCGACAGCACCTCCGGCTTAATCATTCCCAACTCCAGTCGTAATCCGAGTAATCGGGTTCTTCCTGCTTTTGACCGATCAGCGAGAGGTTGTACTCGTGACCCTCGAGCGTCTCGGCGTACATCGGGGTGGAACCGTTTTCAACGGTATCGTGACAGAAGAAGAGGTAGTCGGATTCGATCGGATTGAGCGCCGCTTTGATCGCCTCGATACCGGGGTTACAGATCGGTCCCGGCGGCAGACCTTCAAAGGTGTTGGTGTCATAGCGAGAGGCAAAATTGCTCTTGATGCTGTCGGGAACATCCTCCGCTTTACGATAGGGGTAGTACTTGGTACAATCGCAGTTGAGCTGAGAAACGCCCGATTCTGCGCCGTAATCCAGACGATTGTGCAGGATAGAGGAAATATAGTACATATCTTCCTTGTTCGCCGCCTCTGCCTGAATGATCGAAGCGATGTTCAGAATCTCGTCCGTCGAGTAGCCGGCCTTCTTCGCCTGCTCGGCGATGGTCGTCTTTTCCTTCTCGCCGAAGTAGCGTTCCTTATGATAGATGATCTTGTTCTCGTAGTTATTGAGGAACTTGGTGATAACGGAGGCAGGTTCCTCGCCGACATAGAAATCATACGTATCGGGGAACAGATATCCCTCGAGCTTATAATAACGCTTGTCCGTATTCTTGATATTCTTCAGGAAGGTGAAGTCCTCGTCAAAATTATTGCTGTTGCACTCGTTGAGGAACTCCTGCACATCCTTGATAACGCCGTTCTCATGCAGAGAATCCGCGATCTCCAGCAGGTTCATACCCTCGGTGATCTGGACGGTAACGATGTCGGTACGGTTGACGTTGCTCTGCAAAAAGTTGATGATCGCCTCATAGTCCTTGTTGGTATCGATCTTGAAATCGCCCTGACGGAAGCCCTCGACGTTCGAGGTGAACTGTGCGTACATCTTGAAGAAGGTCGGACGCTCGATCACGCCCTTGTCCTTGAGGATATTCGCGATATCGTCGAGAGTGGGGTCGGCAGGGATGCTGACCGTGACGGTATGGGGATTATCCGTGCGGTTGATCGCCAAAAGGTCATGCACGCCGATCAGGATATACTGGGCGATCATGACGCCGAGGATGATGACCATCGAAAGCCAGACGAGCTTGAAGATTCGGCGGTTGCGCTTGGCTTTGAGCTTCTCGATCTTCTTCTCCTCTTTGCGCTGGAGCTTAAGCTCCTTTTTGGAGTCGCGCTCGATACGCCGTCTGGTATCACTGTCGGAATAGGAGTTGATCTCGTTATTCTTCTTTTTCTTTTTGAGGGACGAGCTGTCGATGCTGTAGGAGGTGACAGATTCGCCGTCCGAGAACGATTCCATTCTCGCCGCGGGCGTTACATCATAGTCGCCGCGGATAGCGTTCTGATCATAGGAGAGCTTGAACTCCTGCATCTTCTTCTGACGGGTTTCCTCAATGGACTGTTCGCTGCTGTGGCTGCGTAAATCCTCACTCATCATAATTCTCCTTTGTGTGAACAATGTTCAAAGCTGTTGACCGATCTCCGTAACGGAAATCCGCTGAACGGTCATATATGTCTGATGAAATTCTCGGTACAAACGAGATCCATCCTGATATCGTAATCGAATACCTCAAACGCGGGAATGAGGCTGTCGCTGTAGCAGAGCGCCGCTTTCAGACAGTCATACTTTGCAAGATAGCGGTCATAGTAGCCCGCACCCCAGCCGAGCCGATAGCCGCGCATATCACAGCACAAGGCGGGACATACGCACAGGGTGTTTTCCCCGGGGATGACTTCCTCACATCCGGCGACGGGCTCCATAATGCCGAAGCGTCCCGGCTCAAGCTGAGATAGACTGTCGATCCTGTGGAACGTCATCACGCCGCCCTTGTGACAGACGGGAAGTGCAACGGTTTTACCATTGGCGAGCGCCGCATGGATGATGCCGTCGGTCGCGATCTCATTCTCGCGCGCCGCGTAAATCAGGATCGTATCCGCTCTGCGGTATTCCGCACTCATGAGCAGACGGCTCTGGATCTCCAGATCCGTCGCTTGCTTGTCATTATTTTTCTCTAAAAGAATTTTTCGCTTTTCTTCAAAGAATCGCCGCATAAACGGCTTATCGGTTTTTGCCGGCTTGTTCATCGGGCTTATCTGCACTGCATCGAAACAGCGACATTATCGGAGGCCTTCTGTCCTTTGACCTGAGCGACAATTGCAAAGCCGAACTCCAGCGCGCATCCCGCGCCCTTAGCGGTGATGACCTTGCCGTCGATCGTCACGTGCTTGCCGGTCACGGTCGCACCCTCGAGGTCTTTTTCAAAGCCCGGGAAGCAGGTCGCCTTTTTGCCGCTTAAGATACCGAGCTTGCCGAGGAGCATCGGCGCGGCGCAGATCGCACAGACAAACAAATCGTTTTCGCTGCAATAGCGCACCGCATCCAGCACCGTTTCGTCGGCATACAGATTGGTCACGCCGGGCATACCGCCGGGCAGGATAACGCCCTCGATGCCCTCGTTGATCTCAAACTGGCTGATATTAATATCAGCATTCACATAAAGATTATGCGAGCTGCGGATCATGTCGCCGCCGACGCCGACGGTACAAACGCGGATTCCCGCGCGACGCAGGATATCGATCGGCGCGATCGCCTCGGTCTCTTCAAATCCGTCCGCTAAAAAACAGTAAAACATAGTTTCCCTCCGTCAATTTGATAATTATGTATCGGGTTAATGTTTGATGATGCTGTACAGCTCATCGGATATTTCTTCGATCGAACGCATCTTTTCGCCGTCGTCGCATTTTACGACCGTCCAGCCGAGCCTTTCGATCGCATAGGCGGCGCTTTTGCGGCAGGACTTGAGGTAGGCAACGTTGCCTTCGTGGATATCCTTTTTGCTGTCGTCACCGTGATACCGTCCGCGCATGAGCTGTTGGCTGATCGCGGGATCGACATCGAGGAAGATCACCAGATCCGGCTCGGGGATCATCAGGCGGCGGTACTCGTAATCGTACAGCCACTCAATATAATCGTCGCGCTCAGACGCCTTGAGCTTTGCCATCTGATGGATGATGTTCGAGGTCACATACCTGTCGGCGATGATATAATCATAGTTCCGGTAATCCTTGCCCCATGAATTGAGGTAGGACACCACGCGGTCGACCGCATAAAAGGACGACGCGGCATAGGCGTTGACGTCGTTGGGACTTTCTCCCAGCTGTCCGCCCAGATACATCCGTACCGCGGCAGAACCGTCGCTCTCGTAATCGGGAAAGCTCAGCGTGCGCGCCTGAAAGCCCTCGGCGCAAAGCCGTTCGCAAAGCAATTTTGTCTGGGTCGCTTTACCGCTGCCGTCGAGCCCGTCGATCACGATTAATTTGCATTTCGTATCCGCCATAATCCCCTCTTGCTGTAACAAAACACAGACTTATCATTTTAATTCATGTTATTATACCATATTCCCAAAGGGATATATGGTATAATCAGCCATCGCCCGTTGTCGCAAAGCGACAAACTGGGCGGGCAAAATCAATTTGTATACTAATCGCATTCATTCGATTAGTATACCATATTTTGCAGTCGGATTCAATAGCTATTTGATAACAAAACTGTAGTAAATAAGCGGTTCATCGAGCAAAAAACTGTGCGGAAAGATGGACAAACTCTCCCCTGCTGAACACGCAAAAACGGACGCCGCATTTCTGCGGCATCCGTCAAATAAGCGATTCAGCAAACCGCCGAGATAATCCACTGAGCAATAAACGCGCCTGCGGACGAGCCGAGCGCTACCGCGATCAGCGGCAGATCAAAGAACGCCATAATGAGCGCGATCACCGTACCGACCGAGGAGGTCACAACGTCCCCCGTCGCAAAAAAGATCGCAGGAAACGTCATCGCGCTGAGCACCGCGTACGGAATATAATACAGCACGGAATTGATAAAACGCGATTTGATCTTTCCCCTCACCGCGGCAAAGGGGATCACACGGATCAGGTAGGTCGTCAGCGCCATCACAAGGATATAGATCACAATGCTCATGCGTCCGCCTCCTTATCCTCGACAGGAAACAATGCAGCCGTGATCATGGAGCTTACCAGCGCCGCGATAATGATCGCAAAGCCGTCGCCGATCATCGGAAGCAGAAATTTCAGCAGTACACTGAAGCACGCCGACAGCAGGATCACAAACAGGATCTTTCGGTTCTTTTTTGCGGGCGGGATAATGATCGCGATGAACATCCCGTAGAGCATCATCGACATCGCCGCCGTCACCGATAAGGGCAGCAGATTGCCTGCCGTCGCGCCGAGCAGCGTCCCCATCGACCAGCCGATAAAGGGCGTGAAGATCAAGCCGTACATATACGCGGGCTTGAGCAGTCCCGGCTGGGTCGAAGCGACCGCAAAGATCTCGTCCGTGATCCCGTATGCGGCGATCAGCCGATGCGGCATGGTAAAGCTTTTGTCGAGCTTTTGCGACAGCGACAAACTCATCAGCGAATAGCGCAGGTTGATAACGATCTGGCAGAGGATCATCTCCAAAAGCGAGCCTGACGCCGCGATCACGCTGACGCCTGCGAACTGTCCCGCTGAGGTGAGATTCGTCACCGAGATCCCCACCGCTGCCAAAATCGACAGATTCTTTTGTATCGCAAGGATGCCGAATCCGAACGATACGCTCAGATAGCCGAGCATGATTGGGATTCCGTGACGCATCCCGCGTGTAAAGTCTTTTTTCATATCCGTTCCCCATCCACTATGATTCCGACCTATTGTATCACAGCGGGAGGCTTTTTTCAACACCCGACCGCGATCATATCCCGCTTTTTATCCGCGTCATCTTCTGTTTTTCTTGCATTTTGATTCCCGTGATGTTACAATCAAGCTAACAAATGAAAGGAGGCAATCGCGTGAAAAGAATACTTTCCCTGATCATCGTTGTGATTATGCTTGCAGCCGCGGCGATTGTCCCCGTCGGCGCAACTGCCGACGACAAAGGCGCTTTCAAAAAGAAATCGGTCACAGCGCATATTTTTAAGAAGGATAAAACCGCAACGCTCAACTGCCTGTTCTTTGACGATATGCCGAACATTCCGTACGTCAATGCCGAGGAGTATCTAAATCAGATCTATACCATCGAATTCTCCACTGTTGACAACCGCGACGGCACCTATACCGTCAAGAACGATAACGGCGAAATGGTGGTCGACACCGTCAAGGATACCGTCCATTTCGACTGCTACGAGGATCTGGTCTACTACGATTCTGTCGACGCGAACGAAGAGGAAGACGCAGACTACATCGACTGGGACACCGACGCGCTGGATTATCAGGGCAAAATCAACAGCGTCGATCTCGACCTCGGAAAATACGACCTCGATCTTGTCGGCGATTCCGGCAAAGCCTATTTTCCCCTCTCCACCATCAGCGACATTTTTTCCGATACCTACCTCTCGGCGATCTATCTCGACGGCGAGATCTACTTTATCCGATCTCAGGATGAGGAAGCATATTATGACGACTCGTCCGTGTTCCGAAGCCTAAGCCGCTCAAAGGATATCACCAAATACGCCTACAATGAGCTGTGCTTCATGATCGATTATTTTTACGGCAGACCCTCAAAAGCCGAGATCTCTGACGAGATCAAGGAAAAGGGGCTCGACGCCGCACTCGATTCCTACGACAGCTCGACCGCCCGTGCAAAAGAACTGCTGCGATCCGACAGCCTTATCGACTTCTGCAAGGGACTGATGCTCCTTGACAATTACTTTGCGGACGGCGGCCACACCATGCTCGGCGTCGGCGCTATCCTGGAGATCAATAACAATACCGACAGCGATTTTTCAACCGAGCTGATCAAATCGCTGTACAGTCCCGATAATCCCACCGACGCGATGTTCGCCGCGCCTCTCTTGAAGCTATCCAACGAAAGCTCCGACCAAAGCACGCTTTCCTCGGCGAAGGACGACGCCTTCGAGGACTTGAAAAGCGTCAAAAAGTGGGACGACGCGGAATTCTTTGAACACGACAAAACCGGTTACTTCGTGTTTGACGAATTCAAAAGCGCGGTCGTAGAGCCCTTCAAGTGGTCGCTGGACTATGCCGATGAGCACAAATACAAAAACTTCGTCGTTGACCTGACCACCAACAGCGGCGGTTCACAGGCAGTTGTTTTCTATATGCTTTCCGTCATGTGCGGCGAGAGCGCCATCTATCAGTACAATACGCTGACCGGCAATCTCTACAAAGAAGATCCTGTCATCGACCGCAACCTCGACGGAAAATTTGACGATAAGGATAAGGACGTCAAATACGACCTCAACTTTGCGATCCTCACCTCTCACCACTCCTTCTCCAGCGGCAATATGCTGCCGTGCCTTGCCAAAAAGCAGGGCGTCGCCATTATCGGCGAAACCAGCGGCGGCGGTACGTGCGCGCTTGCGATGCGCTATCTGCCGGACGGCATGAGCTGCTATATGTCCTCGGATATGGTGATCACCTATCCCGACGGTACCGATGTCGACGCGGGTGCTGAGCCCGATACCGAGCTGGATGTATCCGACAGCTACGAACGCTTCTATGACTTTGACAAGATCGACGACGGTATCGATCGTTTTTACAATCATAAAGGCGCCGATCCTACCGAAGTTTCCACCGAGAAAGCAACCGAGGATACGACCGAAAAACCGACCGAGCCTGCCGAGCCGACCGAAGCTTCCTCAAGCTCCTCCCTCTCCGGCAGGAGCATCGCCTCCGATCTGACGATCCTGTATATCATCATCGGTGCTATGGCGGTGATCCTGATCATCATTATCATCCTGATCGTCGTCCTGATCAAAAGTTCAAAGAAAAAGAAATAACGATTCATCATAAAGCAACCGCGCCGTGGAGATCCACGACGCGGTTGCTTCTTTGAACATATATCATCTGAGGGGAAAGAATGAACACGAATTGAATATCGTTATCAGCCGATGGCATTGAAGCCGTTTTCGAGATCGGCAATGATATCGTCGATATGCTCGGTACCGATGGAAAGACGAATGGTATTCGGACGGATACCCTGATCGAGCAGCTCCTCTGTCGAAAGCTGAGAATGTGTGGTCGACGCGGGATGGATGACAAGGCTCTTGACGTCGGCGACGTTCGCGAGCAGAGAGAAGATCTCAAGGTTGTCGATGAACTTCCATGCTTCGTCCTGACCGCCCTTGATATCAAAGGTGAAGATGGACGCGCCGCCGTTCGGGAAATACTTCTCGTACAGATCGTGATCGGGGTGATCCGCAAGCGACGGATGATTGACCTTCTCAACCAGCGGGTGCTTGCTCAGGTACTCGACGACCTTCGCGGTGTTCTCGGCATGACGCTCAAGTCTGAGCGACAGGGTCTCGATGCCCTGCAGCAGCAGGAACGCGTTGAACGGAGAGATCGCCGCGCCGGTATCGCGCAGCAGGATCGCGCGAATGTAGGTCACGAACGCCGCAGGACCGACCGCATCGTAGAACGATACGCCGTGATAGCTGGGATTCGCTTCTGCAATCTGCGGATATTTGCCGCCTGCCTTATAATCAAATGTGCCGGATTCGACGATGATACCGCCGAGGGTGGTGCCGTGACCGCCGAGGAACTTGGTCGCAGAGTGAACAACGATATCTGCGCCGTGCTCGATCGGACGGATCAGGTACGGTGTGCCGAAGGTGTTGTCGACAACGACCGGAAGTCCGTGACGGTGAGCGATCTCAGCGATCGCGTCGATGTTCGGGATATCGCTGTTGGGATTGCCGAGGGTCTCGAGGTAGATCGCGCGGGTGTTATCCTGAATCGCATTCTCGACCTCTTCGAGGTTATGCGCGTCGACAAAGGTGGTAGAGATACCGTACTGCGGAAGCGTATGGGACAGCAGGTTGAAGCTGCCGCCGTAGATGGTTTTCTGAGCGACGATATGACCGCCGTTCGCCGCGAGCGCTTCGATGGTATAGGTGATCGCAGCAGCGCCGGATGCGACTGCCAGTGCGGCAGAACCGCCCTCTAATGCAGCGACTCTCTTCTCCAGCACTTCCTGGGTCGAGTTGGTCAGTCTGCCGTAGATGTTGCCCGCGTCCGCAAGGCCGAAGCGATCGGCTGCGTGCTGGCTGTTACGGAAGACATAGGAGGTCGTCTGATAAATCGGGACTGCTCTTGCATCGGATGCGGGATCGGGCTGTTCCTGACCTACGTGGATCTGCTTGGTTTCAAATCTATAATTGCTCATGATAAAATTTCCTTTCTGTTTTAAAAAAATAATTGAATGATTAATAATCGGTTTCTCGCTTCGCTCGTGCGATTGTGCAATTCCTCAGTCAGTTTTACTGACAGCTCCCTTTACCAAAGGGAGCCTAAAAAAAGCCCGAGGGCTTTATCGCTCCCGGGCAAAACGGCATACAAAACGATCCGGTTAAAACGCGTTCTCGTCACCAATCGTTCTGCAATCAGAGCATAGACGCACAGTCGTATGCACCCGTAGAAAATGCCCGGGAGTTGCGCATTCGACACCACATCATCATATTCTGCTTGCAGAATGTAACAGAAAACATCGTTTTTCTCCTTCCAATTATTCGTCGAGGAAAGCCGTGGCTTTCTCAAGAACAACTGTATTATAACACCACTTACCTACTATGTCAATAGGTAAGTGGGATTTTTTATCATTTTTCTTGCGATTTTTTTGATTGATAATCTTCAAGCGCCTTTTGGATCGCCTCTTCTGCGAGGACTGAGCAGTGCATTTTGTAGTCCGGCAGACCGTCGAGCGCCTCTGCGACCGCCTTATTGGTCAGCGCCATCGCGTCCTCTACCTTCTGACCCTTGATCAGCTCGGTCGCCATCGAGCTGGATGCGATCGCGCTCGCACAGCCGAAGGTCTCGAACTTGACGTCTGTGATGATATCGTCGTCGATCTTGAGGTAGATCTTCATGATATCGCCGCAGCGGGCGTTGCCCACCTCGCCGATACCGTCGGCATCCTCGATCACGCCGACGTTGCGGGGCTTGAGAAAATGATCCATTACTTTATCGCTATACAGTGCCATAATAGCCTCCTTATAAAATAAACTGAGATTTGCCGGTCGTCAGATCGCGCCAGACCGGTGAGAAGCTGCGCAGGTACGCGACGACCTCTTTTGCCGCTTCGATGATATAATCCGCCTCTTCGTAGGTCGCATCCTCGCCGAGGCTCAGTCTGAGCGAGCCGTGGGCGACGTCGTGAACTCTGCCGATCGCGAGCAGTACGTGGCTCGGATCGAGCGAACCCGAGGTGCAGGCGCTTCCGGATGACGCGCTGATACCTCTCTGATCAAGCAGGATGAGCAGGGATTCGCCCTCGATACCCTCGAAGCTGAAATTCACATTGTTGGCAACCCTGTCGACCGCATCGCCGTTGAGTGCGCTGTGCGGGATCTCGCCGAGTCCTTTGATCAGGTAATCGCGGATCGGGCGGATCTTTTCGTTGACAGCATCCATATTCTCAACAGATTCCGTCAGCGCCGTCGCCATTGATGCGATTCCCGGCAGATTCTCGGTGCCGGCACGCTTGCCGCGCTCCTGAGCGCCGCCCTCGATCAGGTTGAACAGCCTTACGCCCTTGCGAACATACAGGAATCCAACGCCCTTCGGTCCATGGAATTTGTGTGCCGACGCGGACAGCATGTCCACGTTCAGCGCCTGTACATCGACCGGCAGATGTCCGACTGCCTGTACCGCGTCGGTGTGGAACAGTACCCCACGCTCGCGACAGAGCTTGCCGATCTCGGCGATGGGCTGGATGGTTCCGATCTCGTTGTTGACCATCATCACGGTCACGAGAATCGTATCGTCGCGGATCGCGTCTGCAACGTCATTCACACTGACGATACCGCGTGTGCCGACCGGCAGATAGGTCACCTCAAAGCCCTGTTTCTCGAGCTTCTTCAAGGTGTGCAGGATCGCGTGGTGTTCGATCGCGGTGGAAATAATGTGCTTCTTCCCTTTCAGCTCGCCGAATTTGGCTGCGGACAGCAGCGCCTGATTATCCGCCTCGCTGCCGCCGGAGGTAAACAGCACCTCTCGCGGCTGGGCGTTGATGATCCCGGCGACAGTCGCGCGCGCCTCCTCAAGCCTGTCCTTTGCCTCCTGACCGATCATGTACAGGCTCGACGGATTGCCGAAATGGTTCTCCATATAATCGATCATTGTATCGATTGCTGCGCGGCTCATTTTGGTCGTCGCGGCGTTATCTGCGTATATTTTCATAGTCTTTCCTCCTGTCATCGGTATTATACTCCTATTTACCTACCTTGTCAATGGGTAAATAGAAAATATTAGGGAGTAACGCCCTTTTGGCTTGCTGTTCGGTATAATACAAATACAGGGACACCTTCAAGGTATCCCTGTATTTGTATATGTCCGAGTATTGATAACGGACTTAGATTTTTAGATATACATACAATTCAGACCGTGTTTCATTTTCCATTCGGCAATGGCTTTTTCGACTTTGATCATAGTTTCGGAATCGTTTTCACGTATTCTTTCAATAACTTCTTTATTCCTGAGAATCAAGTTTTGCCCGACTTCTTTGTCTATCGCTTCATAAACATAATAATAATTGGACGCTTTTTTCGACAGGGATCTTGCTCTGTAAGTCGCCCGAATTAGAGAATGAAATCTTCTTGCCTTAAGCGAATCTTCTGTATCTGTTACCAGAATATCACAGGGTGCTGTCGTGAAAAAGTTATCGCAAAACGAACGATAATAACGTCCGTCGGTATCTCTGATGACATAAGTTTTCTTCGGCATAAGCTACGCCCTCTTTGTTAAATCGATAATTTTTAGATTTTTCTTCTTTGCATATTTCAAGTTTTTCCGCACTGCCCATGCGATAGATATAACAGATCGCAACGCTTGAACGGTCGACCGCCCATCGGTTTCTTTTCAGACTTCCGCTTTTATAGGTGTAATACGAAAAGGTGTGCGCCTCAAAAGGATATATAATCTCGTCAAACAGTCTATCGTTGAACACCTTGAAATCCCGATACGGCATGACGAGGATACTTTTGATGTACGGATAACACTTTTTCAATCTGTGAACAATCGAAGCGCAGGTCTTATCAAAATATCCCTGCCCACCGTTCAGAAATATCTCGATCCCGTCTTCTATTGCTTTGGTGATCGCTTGCTCGATGTCCGTTACCTTCACTTGGTAACAGTCACGGTTGCCGATAAACAGAGCGGTTTTTTCTTTGTCTTTCATAGTCCGTAAAATAAAAAAGCGCAGCCCACAACAAATGCAAGCTACGCCGAAAAACACATAGCTCGATTGCGACCAACAACTTTCAAACAAACTTCTCAGCATGTGAAATTAAAGCATGTGTTTTTACCTATGGTAAACTCACATACTGAGAAAAGTTTGTCATATTAAATTGAAAGTAAAGCTGGTCGTGTAATCATAATAACATAAAGAATGATAAATTGCAATAAAAATCCGTTATGAATACTTGATACGGCGCGCCAAAAGTATGCGAGATATTGAGAAGATGTGATACCTCGTCTTGGGAGCGCCCAGCGTGTGACTGACGCCCTATCAACGCCACGGGCTAAAAACAGTCCTCAGGACTGTTTTCTTGACGCCCTTTCGAATCCTTTTTGATACTATGCGCGCCAAAAGTATGCGAGATATAAAGAAAATGTGATACCTCGTCTTGGGAGCGCCCAGCGTGTGACTGACGCTCTATCAACGCCACGGGCTAAAAACAGTCC
>CACYPH010000032.1 GCA_902776185.1 uncultured Ruminococcus sp. | reverse complement strand
CTCCGGCAAATAGCCGTCTTTATTTTGTAACTCATAAAACTGCGGCATTAACGCAAATGACAGCAAATAGCCGACGAAACAACCAAGAAATACACTCAAGCCGAAAACAGAAAAACCCTTTGCAATTTTGAAATCAGAATAACCGAGAGCCTTTAATATCCCGATCTCCTTTGAATGACTGTCAATGTAATGCTTGATGTAAAAGAACAGCATCACAACGGTTGTGATCGCCAAACAGCCGCCGCTGACGGCGCAAACGACCTTTGCCGTCATGATCTGTGCATCATAGAACTTTTGTACATAAGCGTTGTCAATCAGGTCGGCTATTGCCGTTAAATCCAAATAATAGTTTAAAAACAGATTACAGACGGTCACGGCACAGCAGGTCATGATGGAAATGCCGAACAGCTTGACGCTGTCCTTGATACTGACGATCATCCCATCACCATCCGATCTCGTAGGCGGTCTTTTTGTCGGAGTTCTGAGTGACACTGACGATTTTTCCGCTGTTCATTCTGATGATCCTGTCAGCGGTTTCGGCGATATTGCCGTTGTGCGTCACCATGATCATCGTAAAGCCTTGTTTCTGCTGCAGCTTGATGATGTAGTCAAGTACCTGCCGACCCGTGTTTTCATCCAGCGCGCCGGTCGGCTCATCGAGGAATAGTACCTTCGGGTTCTTTGCAAGCGCGCGTGCGATCGCAACACGCTGCTGCTCTCCGCCGCTGAGCTCCGAGGGGAATTTTTTGCGCTTATCGGCTAAACCGACCACTTCGATATATTTGAGATAATCCTTGTTATTGTCAAGGTCTGCGCCCATCCTGACATTCTTTTCCATATTCAGGTGGGGGAGTAAATAGTATTGCTGAAAAATATACGCAGTGTTCTCACGACGGAATTTGGTTAGCTCCTTTTCGCTCATCTTAAAAAGCTGTCGGCTGTCATAGGCAACGGTTCCGCCGTCCGAAGTTTCTAAACCCGAGATCACATTGAGAAAGGTTGATTTTCCCGAACCCGAAGCACCGAGGATCACGATAAATTCGCCGTCCTCAATGCGAACAGAAACACCGTCCAGCGCCTTAAAGCGGCTTTCGCCCTTCCCGTAATATTTTGTTAGATTGTTTATCTCTATCATTTTGATTTGCCTTTCAGTCTTTCCGTTAACAATGATTTGAACACATCCGTCAGCATCATGCCGATCTCCTCTCCCGTAAAGCGGCACATTGAAGTGGCACAGAGGGTAGCGATTCCGTGCGAATAGATCCAAAGGTGACGGTACAGGATAACGGCGTCGTCTGTCGATACGGGATACTGATCTGTAATTGATTTTAATATAACAGGATAATTGTCATCAATTTCGGGCAGTATTTTATTAACGCCGATATCACCTGACATCTTTCGCATAAATAAAAGCTCAAACAGCTTCGGTTCATTGATAGAAAACTGAATATATGCCTGACCGACGCCCTTAAAGGCAGGGCTTTGCTGTAAGCCCTGCTGAACATATTCGGAATAGATTTCACGCGCCTTGTCCTCTATCCCGTCGATTACCTCGCCCATATTTTCAAACACGGTGAAGATCGGTCTTGCCGAGCTACCGAGGTTTTTTCCGATTTCTCTTGCAGTTACGGCGGACAGATCACGCTCACGCAGGATCGCTAAACCTGCATCGATGATTTCCTCTTTTGTAAATTTTGCTTTAGGCGGCATAATGATCTCCTTTTAAAACACTTGTTTTATAACGTTTGTTTTATTATAACGGGCAAATCTTGTTTTGTCAATATGCCGGACGTTTTACAATAGCTGTGTCAAAGAGAAAATCATTATATGAGATCATTTGATCGCGTAAACTTATTATGAACATTCGTCCCCGAAAGTTGACGGACAGGCGGGATAATGGTAAGATGAGGAAGAATTATCCTGCAGTCGACACGGAGGACTGAATGAAAAAAATCATCTCGGCGGTGATGTGCGCGGTGATAATTGCCGCGATGATCGCCGTTTGTATTCCGGCTGCTGCGACGGGTTTTTATGATACCGCCGAGCTGCTGGAGCTTAAGGAACACATCGAGGATGATGCGGGCATGAATGAATACGCGACCGTTCAGGGAGCTTGTACCGACGGGACATACGCTTACTTTGCGGTACAGCAGAGCACGACCGTCATCCTGAAATATGATATGAGAACGTGGAAACTAAAGTCAAAATCGGATGCGATCAACTATCTCGGTCATGCCAACGATATGACCTATAACGCAAAGCGCAAGTGGATTTTGGTCGCCAACAACGGTCCGGAATATAATGTTCTGACCGCGATCGATCCGGTGACCTTCAAAAAAGTTGCGACGATCAAGCTGAAAATCAACGTGTATTCCGTCGCCTACAATCCCGACAAGGATATCTATATCGTCGGAATCTCCGGCAGTTACAAATTTGCAGTACTCAACAGCAGCTTCAAGGTAGTCAAAACCTACAAGGGCAAGGATACCGGATACACCCGACAGGGCGGCGACTGTGACGACAACTACATCTATTTTTCCCAGAGCGGCGGCGATAATGTCGTAGCGGTCTATGATTACAACGGAAAATATGTGGATATGGTGTCGATCGGACATACGCATGAGGTGGAAAATCTGTTCCATGTGGGCGGATCGTTCTATACGACCCTGCATTATTACGGCAATTCCGTACAGCGAATCGGACTTTCGGACGACACGCAGATCCGCTACACGGTCAACTATGATCCGGGCGACAGCTTCGGCGAGATGAAGCCGACCTCGGTCCACTACGGCGAGAGCGTTCCGCTGAGGGCAAACAGTTTTTGGAAAACCGGATATTTCTTCGGCGGATGGCGCGCGTCCAGAAGCATGGACGGAAAGTATTTGGGATTCAGAAAATTTTCCAAGGTCAGCGAGTGGCTGGATAAAAAGGATGTTTACGAGTACGATATGTATGCCGACCGCGATCTGGTCGCTGAAACCGTCAAGTTCGGCAGCGTGACGATGACGCCGTTCTGGATCAGGGAGACCTACGAGGTACAATATGACCCGGGCGATTCCGACAGCGGATGGATGCCGCGGGCGTCGGTCGGATACTATAACAGCTATGAGATCCCCGAAAACGGCTTTGAAAAGCCTGGCTATATCTTTGTCGGCTTCACGGCGTACCGTGATTATGACGATAAGTACTACGGCTATCGCAAGAACAGCAAAGAGGCTGAATGGCTGGAAAAAGAGGATCTGATCAAGGAATATGAGTTCAAACCCGGCGAGCAGTTCAGCGCCATGACCTATGACGGGACGGTTTATCTGACGCCGATCTTCCGATTTGCCTATACCTTCAGCGACGATAAGTCGACGCTGCTCGAATACATCGGCTTTGATGAAGTCGTCAATATCCCCAACCTCAACGGCAATCTGAATACGATCGCGAGCGGCGCGTTCAAGGAGAATCATAACTTTACCGAGTTACATATTCCCGAAACGGTCGAGAGGATGGAATCGGGCGCTGTCAGCGACTGCGGCAGGCTCGAGCGGGTATATTTCTATCACCTGCCTGCGCACTTTGCGCTTGACAGTATCGAAAAGTGCAACAGTCCCGCGGTCTGTATTGAGAAGGACAACCAGACCTTCCTGCTCGGCTATGCGGCGGGAAGCATCGACGCACAGGTGATCCGGCTGAGCGCGGCGGCGCTGAGAGCATCGATGACGGCGGATCAACAACAGAATCAGGAATAACAGACAGGGTTGCCGCCATGATGATGTGCGGCAGCCCTTTTAGTTGAAGCTGACAGTAATATTGCCGAAGGTCAGGCTTTCGGGCGCGCCGTCAACAGCGGTGACGGTCATATCGCCGGCGCTCGTCGATAAGATAAAGACGTCGGCATTGTCCTCGGTACCTTGGTACTTTGCTTCGTCACAGCGGGAGAACAGCTCATACAGCAGCGTCGGGACGGCAGTCGGCGACAGACTTTCGGCGGGCGTGACACAGTCAAGTCCGTTCAGCGTCGTATGCAGTTCGCCGCTGCGGTACTCATAACAAAGCCCCGAGAGATTTTCGGGAGAGGTGAGCGAGAGGGTCATGGTATTGCCGTCTGCGGTCAGATCGGCGGTACAGCTAAGATGAGCGTCGGAGAATTCAACAGCGCCGGAGTAGGAGGAATCAAGGGTCGGCGTTGAACCGCATGCGGTCAGCGAGAATAGCAGTGTTATGATAGACAGAATGGATAGGATTCGTTTCATATAAGCCTCCTTTTCGAAAAAAAGAGACCGACAGCGATCTGTCGGTCTTTAACATTCCTGAGGTTATTCGGTTTGTGCGGCTTCGATACGGCGAAAAACGTCGCTCAGACAGTCAACAATGTCCGAGGGGAGCATAGCGGTTTTGCCGAGCTTTTGTGCGGTGGTATCACCTGCGAGCGCGTGAATATGGACGCCCATGGATGCCGCGTCGAGGGGAGATGCTCCCTGCGCCGCCAGGGACGCGATGATCCCCGCCAGTACGTCGCCCGAGCCGCCCTTTGCCATTCCGCTGTTGCCTGCGGTGTTGAGGTACAATGTGCCGTTTTGAGCGATCACGGTGCGGTGGCTTTTGAGGACGAGCACAAGATCGGGATTCGCCTGCGAAAATTCGGAGGCGACCTCTGCCTGACGATCGATGATGTCGGCGACGGTCAATCCCGACAGGCGGGAGAATTCCTTGACATGCGGCGTGAGGATCAGGGGAGATCTGCGTTCGTTCAGTATATCTTTATGCAGCGACAGCGCGTTTATGCCATCCGCGTCGATGATGATCGGCACTTTGCTGCAGCGGACGACCGCGCGAAGCACCTCGGCGGTGGCGGGAGTATTTCCCATACCGCAGCCGATCAGTACGGCGGACGCGCGATCAATCGTGTTGAAGATCGCGTTATTGTCGGTCGGTGCGACCGTTCCGAGCGTACTGCCGCTCACGGGCACGCAGACGCTCTCGTATACCGAAGAGGCAAACACAGGGTAGACCTTTTCGGGGATGACCTGATAAAGCAGTCCGACGCCGGTCCTGAGCGCCGCCTTGGCAGACAGTACCGCGGCTCCCGAAAAACCGTAGCTGCCGGTAATGCTGCACAGCGTTCCCATCGTGCCTTTATGGGCGTCATCGGGGCGGCGGGGAAAGCGCTGAGCGACGAATCGCAAGGTAAGCTCTGTCATGACTTGTTGCTGAAATACAGCTTTTTCTTCATCTCGGCGCTGAAATAGGGCTTGATCGCCTCGAGCAGTTTTTCATTCGGGGTGAAGATAACGGCGCATTCGCCGCGCGCCTCGTGACGGAAAACGGCAACATAGTTGTCTTCGCTGAATTCCTTAGCGGAAGCGCGGTAGACCTTCGAGATTTTGCGCTTACCCATTTCCTTGTCATCATACTGAAAGAAGTCGGAGACGGATTTGATGTCGAATTTGACGATGGGTTTTCTGCGGCGCTTGGCGATGACCTTGTCAAAGCGCAGGGTGGAGCTGAGGCACGAGTATTCATAGTCCACCTTTAACGAAGAGATGAAAAACCACAAGCCGTAGACGCTGAACAGTAAGAGGAAAAACGCGACGATGATCAGGTATTGTACGCCGGTGATGAAGCTGAGCAAGACAAAAATACCGGGGATGCCGATCGCCGCGAGGACCAGCAGACATACGTTGAGGTAGTATTTGACGTCCTTTTCTTTCGGGACGACCTGTTCGACTAAATTTTCCATAGCAGTTTTCACCGAAACAGCAGGATGATCGGTGAATCTCCTTTCCTTATCAGAATTTCACTATCTGCAAAACAATCACCTATACTTTAGCACATTCCTAAGGCTTTTTCAATAAAAGACTTGCAAAAAAATGTGAATGATGATAGAATAGGCAGGAACAGTAAAAACGCGTTGACTGAGAGAGTAGTTCCGGATAACTCATCAGAGAGCGGTCGTCGCCGGCTGAAAGCGACCGCAGAGGGAAAAGGGATGAAGTTCACTCACGAGCGGCGGCGTTGAAGGGAATCCTGCGTAGGCGCTGACGGTTGACCCCGTTACAGGTTATGAGCGTCCGTGCTTTTGCACGGGAATCAGGGTGGTACCGCGGTTCTTCCGTCCCTTTGTCGGGGCAGAAGAACCTTTTTTATGTGATAATTAAATCAGGAGTCTGCAGTGCTTTCAGTGAGGAGTGAGGAGTCAGGAGTGAGGAGTTGACTGTTATATCAACGTCCTTATACTCCAAAGCGCAATGCGCTTACCTTAACTCCTAACTCCTAACTGCTAACTCCTAACTAATCATTATGGAGGCTAATATGAAAGAAAAACTGGAACAGCTCAAAGCGAAGCTGGCATCTGAGCTGAATGCCGCCGTAGATGCGCAGGCGCTCGAGAATCTGCGTGTCGGCTACCTCGGCAAAAAGGGCAGTATTACCGGACTTCTCAAGGAGATGAAGAATCTCAGCAACGAGGAGAAGAAGAATTTCGGTATGATGGTCAACGAGCTCAAACAGCAGGCTGCCGAGAGCATCGCGAAGCGCTCGCAGGAATTAAAGGAGCTGGAGATCAAAAAAGAGATCGAGCTGATGCCCGAATTCGACCTGACTATCCCCACCAAGGACGACAGAGGCTCGTATCATCCGATCACGCTGGTTCAGCGCGAGTGCGAGCGTATCTTTACGACCATGGGCTTCAACGTAGAGGATTACCCCGAGGTCGTCACCGACTACGAGTGCTTTGAGGCGGTCAACGTGCCGAAGAATCACCCCGCCCGCGATATGCAGGACACCTACTATCTAGAGAACGGCGAGCTGCTGAAATCGCAGACCTCCGCCGCGCAGAACGCGATCCTCAGAAAATACGGTCCGCAGCTGAAAGAAAAAGGAATGCCGATCCGCGCGATCTTCCCGGGCAGATGCTTTAGAAATGAGGCGACCGACGCGACCCATGAGAACACCTTCTTCCAGATGGAGGGCGTCATGGTCGATAAGAATATCTCGATCAGCAACCTGATCTACTTTATGAAAACCATGCTGTCCGAGGTGTTCCAGAAGGATATCAAGGTGCGCCTGCGCCCCGGATTTTTCCCCTTCGTCGAACCCGGCTTTGAGCTGGATATCTCCTGCCTGATCTGCGGCGGAGACGAGGGCTGTCCCTCCTGTAACCACAGCGGCTGGCTGGAGCTTTGCCCCTGCGGTATGATCCATCCCGAGGTTCTCAAAGAGGGCGGTATCGATCCCGAGGAATACACCGGCTTTGCGTTCGGTCTGGGTTTGACCCGACTTGCGATGATGAAGTACGGTATCAAGGATATCCGTGACCTGAACAGCGGCTCGCTGAAAGTAATGTCGCAGTTCACGGACGATAAGTAAGGGGGTACCGATATGTTTTTATCAATGAATTGGATCAAAGATTTTGTCGATCTCAGCGGCCTCGACGAGCTGAGCCTGATCAATCAGTTCTCGCTGTCGACTGCCGAGGTCGAGAATGACATACAGTTTAAGGGCAAGGATATCAGCGGCATCGTCGTCGCCGAGATCAAGTCCGTCGAAAATCATCCCGAATCGAAAAAGCTCCATCTGCTGAAGGTGGATATCGGCGCGGATGAGCTGATCGACGTCGTTTGCGGCGCGCCGAATGTGCGCGTCGGGATGAAGACAGCATTTGCAAAGGTCGGCGCGAAGATCGGCGAGATCGAGATCGCGCCCAGACCCTTAGCGGGCTACATGAGCCACGGTATGTGCTGCTCCGAGAAAGAGATCGGCATCAGCGACGACCATTCCGGCATCATGGAGATCACCGACGACGTTGTGCTCGGCACGGATATCAAGGACATCTATGCGATCGACGATATCGTCTTTGAGGTCGACAACAAGTCGCTGACCAACCGTCCCGATCTGTGGAGCCACTACGGTATCGCGCGTGAGTTTGCCGCGATCGCCAAGCGGCCTCTCAAGGCACTGGATTTAGCAGACTTGTCCGTTTATGAATCACTTCCCAAAGTGGATATGAAAATCGAAGATCCGCTTTGTCAGCGTTACAGCTGCTTACAGTTTGAGAATATCAGCCGCAATATCGCGCCGGTGGATATGCGCATCCGCCTGTTCTACTGCGGAATGAGAGCGATCAACTTCCTTGCGGACATGACCAACTATCTCATGCTCGAGATGGGTCAGCCGATGCACGCATTCGACAGCCGCAAGGTGGAGAATATCCGCATCAAGCGCTTTGACCATGACTTTACGTTCCAGACCCTCGACGGCGTGGAGCGCAAGATCGACACCGATACCCTGATGATCTGCAACGGCGATACGCCTGTCGCGATCGCGGGCATCATGGGCGGTCTGGACAGCGAGATCGTCGAGGATACCCACACCCTGACGCTCGAATCCGCGACCTTCGACGCGACCTCGATCCGCAAATCGACCGTGCGCCTGAGCCATAGAACCGACGCCTCGATGCGCTATGAAAAGTCGCTCGATCCCGAGCTGACCGTCGCGGCGATCGCCAGATTCGTATATCTTTTGAAACAGTACGACGACGGCATCAAGGTCGTATCTGCGCTGACCGACGAGATCGCCTATCAGTATCCCGAGGTAACCCTCAGCTTTGACAAGGCGTATGTCGATCGCTACACGGGTATCGAGATCGACAACGACACCATCGTCAGCACGCTCGAACGCCTCGGCTTTACCGTCAGTGTCAGCGGCGACGATTTTACCGTCAATGTTCCGTCGTGGCGTGCGACCAAGGACGTCACCATCAAAGCGGACATTATTGAAGAGATCACCCGTATCTACGGCTACGATAACTTTGAGATCCATACCGCGACCGCGCCGCTGTTCCCGACCCGTCCCGAGCCTTGCAAAAAGGACGAGGACAATATCAAGGATATCCTCGTCAAGCGTTACGCCCTGCACGAGCTGCATTCCTATGTCTGGAACTATGCCGACGAGCTCAAGGAGATCGGCATCGCGAATATCGGCGAGATCAAGCTGATGAATGCGACCAATCCCAACATCGAGACCATCCGCAAGACCATGATCCCGACCCAACTGTGTCAGGTCAAGTCCAACATCGGCTATGCGCCCGAGTTCGGTATCTTTGAGGTCGGCAGAGTTGTCAGCGGCATGACCGACGATAATCTGTGTATCGAGAATAAGATCCTCGGCATCACCCTGTACAAGAAGGGCATGAATGTCCGCGAGCTGTACTTCAAGCTCAAGGGCATCATCGAGGTGCTGGCGGATGAACTGAAACATAAACCGGTCAGTTTCGAAAAGATCGAGGCGCAGTATGACTATGAGCATCCGACCAACCTCAACGCGATCCTGATCGGCGGCAAGGTCATCGGCAAGATCGGTATTGTGCATCCCGTTGTCGGCAAGAAGATCGACAAGCGCGCATCTATCGTATTTGCGGAGTTAGACGTCGACAAGTTCGCCGAGATCGCGAACAACAGCATCGTCTACAGCGAGCCGTCGAAGTTCCCGGGCATCGATGTCGATTTGAGCTTTTTGACGTCGAAGTTCGCCCCGATCAAGAAGGCGATCGAGAATGCCGGCTGTGAGCTGATCAAGGCGGTCGAGGTCATCGATATCTATGAGGATGCGGACAACAGCTCCATCGCGGTGCGCCTGACCTTTATCGACAACACCCGTACCCTCAAGCGCGAAGAAGTCACTGCGGTGACCGACGGTATCGTTGCCGAGCTGGAGAAGGACGGCATCCGCCTGAAAGGATAATTCTAATAGAGAATTGTAAATAATTCGAATACAGAAAAAATAAGCGGGGCGCGTCATGCGTCCCGCTTTTGCGTGCAAAAGATTACTCAGATTGGTTTTGTTTGCTGTCGATATTGTCTTTGATAATGTCAAAAGTCACGCCGTAGCGGAGGGCGATATCCTTGGCATAGCTCATGCCCTGCGGGGGAATGATCGCGACCTTGAAACTGCGCTGACCGTCGTGCACGCCGGTGACGAGGCTTTCGACGCGGCTGTCGCCCTCGATGCTGTTCAGTTCGTCCAGACTGCGCGCGAGGTCGTGCATATGGGTGTTGAACACCGCGTAACAGCCGAGGTAGCGCATGGATTTGACGACGTCCTTTGCGATAAACAGACCCTCGGCGACCGATGTGGTCGCAAGGCTTTCGTTGAGCAGCAGCAGACTGTGTCTTGTCGCGAGCTTGAAGATCTCCGACAGACGCCGGCTCTCTTCGCCCAGTCGGCCAAGGTCGACGGTATCGTTTTCGTCGGCGGGGAAGTGGGTGAAGATGTTGTCGCACGGGCTGATCTGCGCCGCGGACGCGGGAACATATACGCCCCACTGGGCGAGCAGCAGCGCCAGTCCCACCGCCTGGGTGAAGATGGTTTTGCCGCCGCGGTTCGGGCCGGTCAGGATGAAGATGCGGTAGCGCTCGTCAAAGTCGATATCGTTGGTGATGATGTCGATCTCCTCCCCCTTGACCTTGTTGATCGCGAGCTTGAGGTTATAGATGTCCTTGATATGGATCTCGCGCTGATCTTTGGGCAATATTTCCGCTTTTTTCATCGGCATACCGGTCGCGGTAATCTTGTCGACCAGCTCCGTCCAGCGAATGTAAAAGATGATTTCCGGCATCAGCGAAGTCAGGGAATAGCCGCTGATATTGACGTAGCGCTTGAGGGTGGATTTGATCTCGTTCACAGTGCGGCGCATAATGTCGGACACGGGTTTTTTGATGGCGTTCGACAGCGGATCGCCGCCGGTGAGGGATTCGGCATCCAGCTTGACCTCGAGGGTATTCGGGTCGTTATACATCGGCCCGAACTTGGCGCCGCTCGTTACCGAGCTCAGGGGATGGAAATGGTTCGAAACGGTCTCGACGTCGCTGTTCAGCTCGCCCTTGTTCTTGGTGAAATCCATGAAGCGCCGCACCAGTCCCGAGTTGGTGAACGGTGTGTCGTTGAGCGAGACGATGGCGGCGTTCTTCGGACGCAGGAGATCGTCGAGGTTGACGCCGATGGTGATGCTCTTGAGCCGCGCCGCCTTTTGGAGCGTTTCCTCAACGTCCTCCATCAGCAGGTCAAAGCCGCTCTCACGGCTGATATCGGTGACGATCCTCAGCAGCTCCTTCATGCCTGCGGAGCGGATGTCGAGTGTCTCGAGCGATTCTTTGATCGTGTTGATGCAGACGACATAGGTGCCGATCTCGCGCAGGCGGTTGACCAGCGACCAGAGATCCGAACCCTCCTTATCCTTCTGGAAGCGTTCGAGATCCATCAGATCCTTGAGCCGTACGACAGGCTGTTCCATGTCCTCGCGCAGCTTCGGCAGGCGCAGGAAATCGTCGAATATATCACATCGATAGGCGATGACCTCGTCGTCGCCGGTGATGTTGGTCATGATGGTCCTGAGCTGTTCGCGCTCGTATTTCACGTCGGTCAGGGCGTCGGCGATGAAGTCGATCGACAGATCGTTGATGGCTTCGTCGGATAATTTGGCGGCTGTGCGCTCTTTTGAAGATGGGAAGAACAAACTGAAATCCATGGGATCACCTCGCGGTTCTTATTATTTTCATTATAGCAAAGTGAGGAAAGGTTGTCTATATCATACAAGCATAAAAACCGCCTTTTGAAACTATGACTTGCATTATCGGAACAGATGTGTTACAATAGTTGTAATTGGAGGTGTTTGTATGCTTGATAAGACTATGATTTTCTCCCTCGGAGGCAACCGCGACGATGAGATCAAAGCGGCGCTGACGACCGTTTATGACGCACTGCGGAAGAAGGGCTATAATCCCATCAACCAGATCGTCGGTTATATCCTGAGCGAGGACCCCACCTATATCACGACATACGACAACGCTCGTAATATCATCAGCAAGATCGACCGTGACGACCTCCTCGAGGCGATGGTCAAGTCTTACCTCAATATTTAAGCTGATAGGTAATCATCATATTGAAGGCTGACGTTTCGGTCAGTTGTTAGAAAGGAATGGATTCTTTGGCTGAAAAGGAATTTTCGACCTATAAGGGCAAGCCTTTGGTTCGTTGCGGCGACGAGCTGTATTACGGCAGCATGGATCAGCGGTTTGTCATCAGGATGCAGATAAAGTCCAAGAAAGAAGTCAACGGTCTGGAGATCGCGGACAAAGTAGCGATCCAGCTGATGTGTACCGATCCCGACCTCAGTCCCCGCAAGCAGTTGGTCAAATCCAGCGAGAAGAACGGACTGTATCTTGCGCTCGACATCGCCGATGTCTGGCTGGAGCGCGCCCTGAAAGCATAGTAACGACGCCTCCCCGACGGGAGGCTTTTGCTTTTTAGTATCAATACAAGGAGGATTAATATGAAAAAGGTTTGTGATTTTTTGAAAGCGGCGGGTACGTATTATCTGGCGACGGTCGAGGGCGATCAGCCCCGCGTCAGACCCTTCGGTACCGCGCACATTTTTGACGGCAGACTGTATATCCAGACGGGTAAGGGCAAGCCGGTCGCACAGCAGCTGAAAGCGAATCCGAAGGCGGAGATCTGCGCCTTCAAGGACGGTGCATGGCTGCGCGTGAGCTGTGAGCTGATCGAAGACGACAGAGTTGAAGCGAGAAAGTCGATGCTCGACGCTTATCCGGAGCTCAGAGCGATGTACGATGAAAACGACGGCAATACGCTGGTGCTCTATATGAAGGACGCCGAGGCGACATTCAGCTCGTTTACCGCTCCGCCGGAAACGGTAAAATTCTAATTTAGAATTATAAAAGTATGGGAGGCGTCATGATGACTGCCTCCTTTTTTTATGCGCTGACGATCATTTCGAACATCGCCTTGTCGATCGTTCGACAGGTGCAAAATGTGTCGCAGAAAGCGGAAAAAAGCGATTTTCTATTGCGAAAGCATTTAAAACCTGATATGATAATACTGTATGTGTAGATGATTTTGATCGCCCCTACGGGGCAGAGAGGAAATCGTATGTATTGTTTTAACTGTATGAATCAAATCGGCGACGACGGGTATTGCCCCCATTGTCAGTCGCGCAGTATGCCGAAGAACGTCGCACATCATTTACGGCCCGGAACGGTGCTGGGCGGCAAATATCTGATCGGCAACTCGCTGGGCGAGGGTGGCTTCGGCATCACCTATATCGGACGCGATCTGACGCTGGACGTCAGGGTCGCTGTCAAGGAGTATTATCCGAGCGGATACGTCTATCGGAACAACGACGCGGAAAATGTCATTATGCCCTCGTCGGAAAAAAAGCGTATGATTTTCCAAAAGGGAAAAGAGCGATTCCTGCAGGAAGCGAGAAGTCTGGCGAAATTCTCCGACGAAAAAGGCGTTGTGCTCGTCAGGGATTACTTCGAGAGCGGCGGTTCGGCGTATATCGTCATGGAATATCTCGACGGCATCACCCTGCAGCAGTATTTGAAGCAGCATAAAACGATCGAGGCGGAAACGATCTTCCGTCTGATGCTGCCGATCATTTCATCCTTGGAAAGAATGCACAGCGCGGGGATCATCCACCGCGATATCAGCCCCGACAATATCATGTATCTCAGGGACGGCAGTCTGAAATTGATGGACTTCGGCTCAGCGCGATTTTTCACCAACGGCGAAAAAGAGATGTCCGTGATGATCAAGCAGGGCTACGCACCCGAGGAGCAATATCGCAGAAACGGATCGCAGGGTCCGTGGACGGATGTTTACGGGCTGTGCGCGACGATCTATAAATGCGTCACCGGGATCGTACCCGACGACAGTCTGAACCGGCTGCATTACGACAGCGTCCGTAAGCCGTCCGAGCTGGGCGTCAGGATCAGCCCGCTGCTCGAAAACACGCTGATGTACGGACTTGCGGTCGATCAGATAAATCGCTGCCGCGATATGACCGAGCTGAAAAAGCTGGTCACCACCGCATTGGAGAATCGCAAGGCGTTCGGTCATGTGCCGTATAACGGTTATCAAACCGAGCTGAAAGACAGAAATAACCCGTCAATGGGACAGGATCACGGTAAGACCTACGGCGACAGCTATTACGGTGCCCGTCAAAATCAGGCGGCTGCCGTACCGGAGCAGGCGAAAAAAGAGAAAAAGTCTGCACTGCCTATCGTGATCGCCGTGCTGAGCGTGATCCTGGTCGCCGGTATCGGCGGACTGATTTTTGCGCTGTTGAACAACAACTCGTCAAATACGGATAACAATGCGAATACGCCCGCGACCTCCGCGACTGCGGCTACGTTAAGTCCTACAGAACAACTGACGGAAAAGCCTGCTGAAAAAGCGACGCAGGAACCGGATGCTACGACGCCGGGCGTTGTGAAAATGCCCGATTTGATCGACATGGATTCCGATTCTGCGGTCGGGATGCTGGAGGAGTTAGGTCTTTCAGCCAATTGTATTTCGATGTACAGCGACACTTACTCAAAGGGTCAGGTATTCAAACAGAATCCGAAAGAGGGAGAAGAGGTCGACGTCGGGGCAGAAGTCGTGCTGTTTGTATCCGACGGCCCCGAGCCTACGGAAAAGCCCAAGGAAGAGGTCGAAACTAAGACACAGGAGATCTCGACGACAGCTCCCGCACAGTCGGGCAACAGCACCACCGGGCGCACGCTGTATTGCCGTACCGATGAGATCACGCTGAGAGATATTCCGTCCCGCTACGGCAATAAAGTTGCCGCGATTAAGATGGATGAGAGCGTTACCTATATCGAGACCGTCTACGATTTTTATAAGGTCAAGTATAACGGTAAGACCGGCTATGTGCTGGCGGAATTTTTCTCCGAGAATCCGGACGCGCCGCTCAATAACAGCACCGGTAATTTCCACGAAGGCACTACTTTGTTCAGCAGGGCGAGCGGTGATCTGCACCTGCGCGTATCGCCCTCAACCTCGGCGCGCTCGATCGCGACGATCGGACCGCATGACAGGGTGACCCTGATCTCGCTGGGCGGAGAATTCGACAAGATCGAGTATAACGGTCAGATCGGTTATGTGTTGGATAAATTCCTGACGGATAATCCCGATGCGGCGCTGATCGACGATGAAAGCTAGGGGTATCGGGATGAAAAAAACAGCGATACTTTTAATGATTATCCTGCTCGCGATGAGCATATCATGCTGTCACCAGAAAGAGAACGCGTCCGAGTCCGGTGCGAAAGCAACGCCGCCCGAAGCGGCTGTATCGGATACCGAGAGCGGCATGCTCAACGGTCGGGACGATAACCTTTCCGGCGCGGCGGTGCTTGCGGATTTCACCGTGCTGTCACAGCTTCCCGAGCTGCCGACAGGGTGCGAGGTGACTTCGCTGACGATGGCGCTGAACTACTGCGGCGTCGAAGCGGACAAGTGCGATATCGCGGACAATTATCTGGACAAAGGCGAGGTCGGCACGGTGGATTTTCGCGTCGCATTCGAGGGCGATCCGCGCGATGAGTATTCCTACGGCTGTTATGCGCCCGTCCTGCTGAATGCGGCGAACCGCTATTTGGAGGCGCAGGATTCCGATCTTAGGGCAAAGGATCTGACCGGGACAGCGTTCGAACAGCTTCTGAGCTATATCGACAGCGGGATTCCCGTTATCGTTTGGGGCACGGTCGACTGCGAAGAGCCGGTGAATCGGATCTCGTGGGAGATCGACGGACAAGAGTTGAAGTGGTATTCGCCCGAGCATTGTATGGTGCTGATCGGCTACGACGACCGGCAGGTGACGGTTGCCGATCCGCTCAAGGGAGAGACGGCGACCTTTGACAGAGAATTGTTCAAGGCGCGATATAACGATTTGTTCCAACAGGCGATCGTGATCGAGAAGGGCGATTCGCCCGCAGATACGGTAGAATAAAAGAATAACCGGTTCGGACCATATGCCGAGCCGGTTTTTTGGTATGACGGGCATATCAATGCTCTGTGGTGAAAGTCCACCGAGGCGTAGTTACCGACGAACTCAAAAGCGACTCCCAAGGTTTGTATCG
>CACYPH010000031.1 GCA_902776185.1 uncultured Ruminococcus sp. | reverse complement strand
TCTGATTGATCTGTCCGCAAAGAACAACATCCAATACCAATACGCGACGATCGGCAACAAGCTGCTGCGCGCCAATGTCAACAGCTCGCCGTTCAAGCTCGGTTACGGTATCTATGACATCAAAACCGGCGTATTCTACGATATCCTCGACGCGTGGGACATGAATCTGAACAACCTGCGCGACGTATGGGACGACCTTGCTCCCGCCGAGAAGTACTCCGAAAAGGATAAGAGCGCCGAGAACGCGATGTACACCATTGGCGACGCCGACGCCGACGGCAAGGTCACCATCCTTGACGCAACGCGCATCCAGCGCATCATCGCCGAGCTGGACGAGAATCCGTGGGAGAAATTCGCGGAGACCGGCAGCGAGTTCATCCGCGGCGTGGATATCGCAGGCGCGACCGACTACGATCGCGACGGTAAGACCACCGTCATGGACGCGACCCGCATCCAGAGAGGCATCGCCGAACTGCCGAGCATTCTTGACTACAAGGTCAAGTGGAACGAATCGGAATACACTCCCGACGATCTGAAATACCGCGAAAAATACATCGTGACCGACCGCTCACAACTCCACGAGGAGTATCCGGACGAAAAGCGGATGCTCGATACCTACGACGACAGCTTCTTTACCGATCAAATGCTGGTCGGCGTGAATATCCTCGGTCATATGGAGCAGTACATGACGACGGTCACCGGCGTTTCGATCGACAGCGACGGCGTGCTGAATGTCGATTTCCGCAGCGAGAGGAAGATAGAAGCGATAACGATCACCTGTCATCAAACCGCCTGCATCGAGCTTTCCAAAGCCTTCCTCGACGATATCAAGGATATCAAGATCAACGTCGAATACGTCACCCCTGTCAGCCAAACGCTGGTCGCGGACGCCGTCAAATACATCGATGCGATCGACCGTCCCTCCAATGCTGTGGCGGCACAGCTGGGCTACAAGATGCTCAGCACTACCCACGAGTTCACAGGCAGCTATGACCTCAGCGTGCCGGATTCCTTCAAGGAGATCATCGAACTGCACGCCGGTCAGTATAACAGCAGTGAATTGAAAGGCTATCTCGCGGTCATCAAAACGCCCGAGCAGTACAAGTACATTTTCCCGAAGCGCGACGCGTCAAAATACACCGAAGCGTTCTTTAAGGATCACGCGCTGATCGCTCTGGTACACCAATTCTCCGATTACTACGACTACATGACCATGTCCCATGTCGCCGTCAAGCGCGACACCCTCTATGCCGAGATCGACGTTTTTACGCCTTTCGATAACGCACCGCTGGGCAATGTTGACTACGACGTTGTCAGCGTCAGCCTCGACGACGTCAAGGACGTCAAAAACGCTCGCCTGTGGTACGACGACCGATACAGCAGAAACTGGCTGCTGAACGTATATTCCGGCGACAGCGAGCTGCCTGCCCTGCCGTACAGCATCGATTCCGCCAATGTTCAAAGGATCTCTGCAACGTCCGTCTACCGTGATACAGATTCCGATATGTATCTGCCGGCATCCATGTACAGCAATCCCTGCAAAGCCAAGGTCGCGGTCGCCTATAACCCCGAGCAGATGAAGTACCTCATCGGGTATCAGGTCCCCGACGGCGACGAAAGCTTCGAGGACAACGCGTATCTGATCCTCGATTATTTGAGCAAAGACAAAACTGCCGGAATCGCTAAGATCTATTTCAACGCCTCAGCGGAGCTTGACGTTATCCTCAGCGAGTCCGAGGTGAGCGAAAGCGCCGACTATCGCCACACCGTCCAGATCATGAAGATCCCCAAGGATCCGATCTTCTGTGCGGCAAACAATATCTATCTGTGGAGCGAAACGCCGATCGACAGCACGATCATCACCTGTGAGATCACGCCTATGGAAGAGCGTCCCGCCAATATTGCCTACTGGGGCAGCTATCCTCAGGTCTACCCGACGCAGCTGACACAGAATGTCCCCGGCAAGTACGACTATACCTGGGAGGATCTCGAACAGAACGCCGGGGTAAAAGAGAGCGAGACCGGCTATAGCTTCCTGATCGACAGCAAAGAGAAATTCAAGAAGCTCCTGCCGAAAACCGATTCCTCCGTCTACACCGACAGCTTCTTCCGCAATTACTCGCTGATCGTCACGGTCATGCAGGGGTACGACGACAGCGCCTATGCCGACGTCAACTATGTCATGAAGGATGTCGACGACGTGCTGTACATCAACCCGCAGGTGAAATACACGCAAAGCACGGATGAGGACGGCACGCCGGTCGCAGAGCCGACCGAGCCGCTGGTATGGTGTGTCCAGCGCGTCAGCCGCAAATCTGTCGCCGGCGTCAAGAGCATCGGCTTCTGGCGCAACAACCCGACCTCCGGCAAGATCGCCTACTCCGTGATGGAGGCTTACGATCCTGATTACGTATTTAGTGAAGATACCGCCGCTGACCATATCACCGCAAAATCACTGGTCAACAGCGCGATCAATACCCTCTACGGCAACGAAGATCGCGACAGCCACACCTTTGAGGTCGAGAAAAAGGACGACAAGTACTTTGAGACCCACGACGTGATCGCTATGCGCGTATATCAGGGCAGCTGCGTCGTCACGCTCGAGGTCACGGGCGTCGAGCTGAAAAACAATCAGCTGATCGTTTCGATCGATCGCCACCATCCCAACCTGATCCAGCCGCCCGACAGCCATATCCAGCTGGTCTTCCTCGAAATTCCCACACTGGGCGCACGATATAATAACATCAAGGTCAACTTTAACGACATTCTCGATAATAACGGGCTTATCGCGGAGCTGACGCCCACCGCCAAGCGCAACGACGAGTCGTATATCATCTCGCACGCCTCTGATTACAACTACATCACGACGGAAGAGATGGAAGCAGTCGACGGCAGCAATAATCTGATGCTCGACTATGCGAATTTTTATCTGGAAGCGCCCGCTGCGGACGGTTACATCATGCTGCTGAGGAACAAAGCGGAATTCGATCAGCATTTCCGCAACATCAAAACAAGGTTCTCCTATTCCGACGCTTTCTTTGAAGACACCGCGGTCATCGCGGTACTCGGCAGAGGCAGCGACAGCGACGCCACCGCAAAGCTGACCAGCCTCGCCGTTACAGACGAGGGCAGGATGCTCTATACCGACGCGCGCATCGATTATCCGCATCCCGATCTGGGTGCAGTCGCTAACGAGCCCTTTGTATGGACCCTCCATTGGGTCAGCCAAAGCGACGTTGAGAATGTCAGCGATATCGGCTTATGGAATTCTGACAGCATGATCCGCGAGATCGTGCCTGAGCGCCCAACGATGAATACGATCACGAGAGCATGGGGCGATCAGTGCAAACTGCTGAGCACCGATGCTTATCAGATCACCGCCCTGAGCGGTACTAAACAGCGCTACGGGAACTGGACTGTCTTCAGACTGAACGAAACGCTGTCGGAAAGCGGCTATGTCATGGTAATCAAGGACGCCCGCACGTTTGAGAGGTTCTTCCCTGCCACCGACTTCAGGCAGTCCTACGACGGGTTCTTCACTAACAACGCCATGATCGTGATGGTCTCCCGCGGCTCGGATGACAGCGCCGTGGCTGAGATGAGCGATTTTGCGGTCGTCGGTCAAAGCCTGTACGTCGACGCGCACACCTCTACCTCATATCTCGGCTCACCGTCACGACCGATGATCTGGACCTGCGTCAGCGTCAAAAAGAGCGATCTTGACGGCGTTAAGGAGATCCGCTTCTGGGACTCCGACAGCATGATCCGCGAGATCAAGCCCACGAATCTTACCATGGACTTCATCAAGACAAGCAACGAAGACCGATACCGTGCGCTGGACTCTACGGCGATAGATATCGAGCCGAAAAGCGACATGGCGCGCTATCACCTCAGCTACAGCTCGCACAATCTGCCCGCTCTATGTACGTCAAAGGCTACATCATGATGATCAAGGATAAGACGACGCTCGACCGACACTTTCCCGCCGATCTTTTTGATACAGAAGACTACACCGACGCGTACTTCAAGGACAACGCCATCATCGCGATGGTCAGCAAAGGCGGCGAGGATACCGCCCGGGCGGAACTCAAAGCGCCCGCGATCATCGGCAATCAACTGTATATCGACGCAGACGTCAGCTATCATCCGTATTTCAGTTCGGACGGAATGGAGGCAGAACAGCCCTCTTCCCCGACGGTCTGGGCGTTCCGACAGGTCAAGAAGAGCGATATCAGCGGCGTCAAGTCCTTCGGCTTCTGGAACAGTGAAGCGATTGTCGAACCCATTTATTTCCGCAACTACCATATCCCCGACCCGACGTCAGAGAACGTCAAGGATATCAAGACGACCGCGATCACGATGTCCGCTCCGTCTGAAAGCGACTTCTCGTGGAAGCCTCTCGGCAGCAGTGATAACGGCTATGTGCTGATTCTCAGCAGCCGCACGGCGCTCGAATATTACCTGCCCGGCTTTGATAAAGAAAAGCAGTACAATGACGCGTTCTTTAAAGATAACGCGATCATCGCCGCCGTATTAAAGGGCAACGACCATACCTCCGCCGCCCAATTCGGCAAGATCGGTATCATCCACAATACGCTGTTCGTCAACGCGTATTACACGAACAATTACCCTGTAGATGTCAACGGGACGCCGGTCGCTCAGCCGACAGAGCCGACGATCTGGGCGTTCAGAAAAGTCAGCAAAGAGGATATCAGCAAGGTTGACAATATCCAGTTCTGGAATGCGCCTGCAGAAGATTGACAAGAAATCATCACTGAATAGCGGCTGTCATCTTTGACGGCTGAACAGAAAAACAGCGTTCTCTCAATACGGGAGAACGCTGTACTTTTTGCGCCAACTATAGATTGAAATTCTCAGCCTCATGTGTTAGAATAAAATCAAATCATGCAAATGCAGAAAGGGAGTATCAAATGAAACGGTTTTTGGCAATCCTCCTCGCGGTCGTGATGATCGCCTCGCTCGCCGCCTGCGGTGCGAAAAATGAGGAGAAAAAGAATACGGATAACGGCAGTACCGCCGCTGTCGAGAAGGACGAATACGTTCTCTCGGACGAGGTCGACAAGGAGACGATCGTCGACGGCGTGATGACGGATATCTCCAGCAGCGATCCGATCCTGAAACATACCAATCCCGACTGGATGGACACCTGTGTGCTGTACGAGGTCAACGTTCGCCAGTTCACCGAGGAAGGCACCTTCGCGGCATTCGAGGAACACCTCGACCGGCTACGGGATATGGGCGTCAACACCCTGTGGCTCATGCCGATCCACCCCATCAGCGAGACGGAGAAGAAAGGCACGCTCGGCTCTTACTACGCTGTCACCGACTACAAGGCGGTCAATCCCGAATTCGGCACGATCGAGGACTTCCGTCATCTGGTCAGCACCGCACATGACAAGGGCTTCAAGGTCATGCTGGACTGGGTCGCCAATCACACCGGCTGGGACTATGCGTGGATCAAGGATCACGACGACTGGTACGAGCACAACAACAGCGGCAAGATCAACTCGCCCTATGACTGGACGGATACTGCCGAGCTGAATTACAACAACTACGAGATGCGCGCCGAAATGATCGACTGTATGCGCTACTGGGTCGAGGACGAGGGCGTCGACGGCTTCAGATGCGACCATACGCAGGGCGTACCGATCCCGTTCTGGAACGCGGCGGTGTACAAGCTCAAATCCGTCAACAAGAACATCATGATGCTTGCCGAGGATTCCGCAAACCCGAACCTGACGTCATATGCCTTTGACCTGTGCTACAACGACACCTTCTACAGCCAGTCGGTCATGCTCAAGGGCGGTCTCGGCGCCGAGAGCCTGCGCGAGTGCGTCAAGATCGGCAGCAACTATTCCGAGAACAGCTACCCGATGAACTTTGTGGACAACCATGACAAGAACTCCTACGAGGGCAGCGTCATCTTCCGTTACGGCGACGGCTATCCGACGATGCTGGCGGCGGAATTCATCGCGCCGGGCATCCCGCTGATCTACACCTCTGACGAACAGGGCTACGATCACGAGATCGAGTTCTTTGAGAAGGACGCGGTCAAGTGGGACGACGAGCCGGAGTATGCGCCGATGATCCAGACGCTTTCAAAGATGAAGAGCGATCACAAAGCGCTGAGGACCTTCAACACCGACAGCGAGCTGATCGACACGGACAGCATCGATATGCTGGCGTTCAAGCGCACGAGCGGCGATGATACCGTGATCTATATCGCCAACACGCGCTACGAGGATATCAAGGGCGTGACCGCAAAGCTGGGCGTCGACAAAGCGACCTGCGTGATGCACTACGACGGCAAGACGCTGAGCATGGACGAGACCGAAATGACCGCCGCAGACTTTGAGAAAAAAGACTACAAGGCGTATGAATTCTATATCCTGACCGTCTGATATCAACTGACAAGGGCTGTTCCTTAACGGGAACAGCCTTTTCATTATCCATACTCTGTAGGGTACGGCGCTCGCGACGTACCGCATGACAGGAGCGTTTCATTCGCATCCAATGCTTCCGTATCAACTTCGCCCATCATACTCGGTACGTCATAAATGCCGTACCCTACATGGTGTCGATTTGCTCCGCAGATAAATACATTTTCATCAAAGCCTCGGGCGAGCAATGCTCGCCCCTACAAGATCACACAAAATAACGCCGCTGTGCAATTCACACAGCGGCGTAAACTTTTATGAAGCGGGGATGATTACTCAGCCTTAGCCTTGCGGTTGTTCCAAGCGACCCACAGCGGACCTGCGATACACAGCGAGCTGTAGCAGCCGGAAACGATACCGATCATCATCGGCAGCGCGAAGGACTGGACGGAGTTGAGGTTGAAGACAACCGCAACAACGTAAACAGTGCCGATCGCAACCAGCGTGGTGATAGAGGTTGCGATAGTACGCGGCATAACCGCGGACGCGGACTTGTTGAAGATATCGGTCAGGCTTGCGTTCTTGTCGGCAAGTCTGCGCTCCTCACGGACACGGTCGTAGATGACGATGGTGTCGTTGAGGGAGTAACCGAGAATCATCAGGACAACGGCGATGAAGTTCGAGTCGATCGGCATACGGAAGATGACATACAGGAAGTAGATCATCGCGACGTCGTGGAACAGCGCGACCAGCGCCATCACGCCGGCGGACAGACCGCCGATACGCTTGAAGCGGAAGGTAACGTAGACGACCATCAGGATGGATGCGATCGCGACCGCTGTCAGACACTTGAGGAGGAAGTTCAGACCCATCGAAGCCTCAACAGAGTTCGTCTCGGCATACTCGAAGTTGTTCTCGGGGAAGGTCTCGATCAGCGTGTTGGTGATGCTTGTCTGCAGCTCGGTCTCAACGCTCTCGTTGCCGGAGAACTCGACCGCTACGGTGTAGGCGTCCTCGTCCTCGGTATTGTTCATGATGTCCTTGGTGATGGTGAAGGTAACGGTATGATCGGGGGTCGCCTTCTGGATGGTATCCTGCAGGGCTTCCTCGTCGATCTCGCCGACAAAGTTGTAGGTGATGATGGTACCGCCCTTGAACTGGATGTTCAGGGTCGTGCCGAAGATGATGTTGCAGATAAGGCCGATGGCGATGATGGTGAGCGAGATGCCGAAGAAGATCTTGCTCTTACCGATGAAGTTCAATGTCTTTTTCATTCGTCAACACCTCCAAAGAACCTTTTTTTGCGCAGGCACTTGATGTTGATGACGCTCTTGAGCATGACGCGCGAGAGCCATACGCCCATGATGAAGTTGGAGATTGTACCCATTAACAGGGTATAACCGAAGGCGTAGATCGTACCTGTGGTGGACTGGCCGAAGATGACGGACAGAATGTTGGACGGACCGAATACCAGAAGCAGGATGATCGATACGATGACGACGGTCATGTTACCGTCGATGATCGCGGACAGGGAGTTCTTGGTACCCTTGTCGATCGCGGAGTCAAGCGACTTGCCGCTTCTGAATTCTTCCTTGATACGCTCGGCGGTGATGATGTTCGCGTCAACACCCATACCGACCGAAAGGATCAGACCGGCGATACCGGGCAGGGTCATGGTGAAGGAGTTGAATACGCCGAAGTAGCGGGTGATCGCAACGATGGAAAGCGCCATCTGACCCGCAAGCGCGATAACGGCGATCAGACCGGGGATGCGATAGCGGATGATCATGAACAGCGCGATCAGCACGAATGCGATGATCGCCGCATAGCCCATCGCGGTCAGAGAGTTCTGACCCAACGTCGGGCTGATACCGCTGTAGGACGCGACCTTCAAAGTGAAGGGCAGCGCGCCGCCGTTGATCTGGTTAGCGAGCGTCTGGGCTTCTTCTGCGGTGAAGTTACCGGTGATCTGAGCCGAGCCGTCGGTGATGTGCGCCTGTACGGTCGGAGCGGAAAGCAGGGTCTCGTCCATATAGATGGAGATGGGCTTCTGCAGATACTCCTCCGTGATATCGGCAAAGAGCTGTTTACCCTCGTCGTTGAGTTCGAGATGAACCATGTACTCGTTCTTGCCGCTCTCGGTGCTGACACGGGCGGAAGCTGACTTGACCGCAGAGCCGTTCATGACCTCTTCGCCGTCAGGATTGCGGAAGGAGAGGTGAGCGGTAGCGGCAAGCTCGTCCACAGCTTTTACCGGATCGAAATCCTCGTCGTTTTCTTTCCACGGAAAGCGTACGATGATACGCTTGCTGTTGTTGTCTGAATACAGCTCGTAGTCGGTGATACCCTGAGATACCATACGGGTCTCGATGATCGACTTTGCGGAATCGAGCTGTTCGTCAGTGATGTCGCTGACGTCTGCATCCTCGGCGTCCTCAGCGTCCTCGGTATCCGAGTCGCTCTTCATCACGTCGGGCTTAAAGGTCGCCTCAACGCCGCCGCGGATGTCTATTCCCCATCGGATGTCAGAAATACCCTTGATCGCGGTTTTCTGGACGTCGCCCTCATAGTACTTGACGCCTAAGAATGCCGAACAGGCGAAAAGCAGGATGAGGACAGCAACGATGAAGAATACAGGCTTTGGAATTCTTTTCATGCCTTAACCTCCATTTTATATTCGTACACGGATCGGGCATGGCACGATGCGGGATCCGCCGGGCAGATGCCCCGAGAACGGCATATCTTGTGCGTATCGGAGACACTGACACAAGATAGTCATTCTATCACAACAGGTTAATTATACAGACTTATACACAAAAAGTCAATAAAGCTGAGCGAATATTACAAAAAAGTAATCTATCCGTGTGTATAATTCCTAGGCAGAATTATACAGCCGTTAGATAAAGGGAGAACTCCTAACTCCTAACTGAAAACAGCCTCCCCTATCGGAGAAGCTGTTCGCTCATTTATCTGCTGTAATAATAATTGTTGTAGCCGTAGTTGTACCGATTGCCCTTGTAGCCCTTGGAGCGGATGGTACAGCCGACCTTGAGGAAGCCCAGCACCTTGCTGTCCGCGAGGCGGATATTCTGCAGGGCGTTCTCGATATCGCCGTGAGTGGTGACCTTTTCGCGGACGACCATCACATAGCCGCCGACGAAATCCTTTAAGAGCAGCGTATCGGCGACAACGCCCAGCGGCGGGGTGTCCATGATCACATAGTCGTACTCTGTTTTTACCCTTTCCAGCAGCTCTGCAAAGGTCGGGGATGCGATCAGCTCGGAGGGGTTGGGCGGGATCGCGCCGGAGGTCAGTACGTCCAGATGGGAGATGACGTCGCGGTGGACCTCGCTGTCAAAATCGCCCATGCCCGCGATCACGTCGGACACGCCGCGCTCGTTATCGAGCTTCAAGAGGTTATGCAGGTTCGGACGGCGCAGGTCGGTATCGATCAGCAGGACGCGCTTGTTCATCTTCGCAAAGGAGATCGCCAGATTGACGGTCGCGGTACTTTTGCCCTCGCCCTTTGACCACGAAGTGACCGCTACGCAGTTGTTATTGGAAGCCGTCAGCGAGAATACCAGGTTGGTGCGGGCGATCTTGTAGCCCTCGACGATCGCAAACTTGGAATCGCTGCTGATGACATTTTTCGCCTTTTCAACGCCGGAATCAACGGTCTTTTTCTTCAGGTTCAGCTTCATTTCTTCTTGGCACCGCCTTCCGCTTCAAAGTCAATGATCTCGGCAAATACCGGGATATCGTACTGCTTATACAGGTCGTCCTCGGGCTTGATGGTGGTATCGACGATCTCGAGCAGGAAGGAGATGACCAGTCCCAGCACCAGACCGGCAAGCAGTCCGATGATCAGAAAGCGCATCTTATTCGGCGACGAGGGCGCTGAGGGGACGTCGGCGTACTCGACCGCCTCCGCCTTGCCGGCGTCGAAATAATCCTTGTAGACGTCGTGCGCCTTATCCGCGACCGTATTCGCAACGTTCGCCGCGGTATGCGGGTCGGAAGAGGTCGCCGTCACGCGCAGGAAGTACGAATCCGCGATCGGCGTGATGGATACGCTCGCGCCGGAGATCGCGCCCTTCATCTCGGGGGCTACCGTGAAGAGCGTCGCACAGGTATTGGCAAGGGTCACGGACGAGGTGATATCGTTCATATTGACCCTGTCGTCATCTTTTGTCTGAGCGCTGATATCGGACGCAAAGGACGAGCTGTTCTGCACCAGGATCAGCGAGCTGGTGGAATACATCGGCGTCACCAAAAACGAAACATACAGGTATGCCAGTCCGCCGCCGAGGATGATCAGCAGGATAATCAGCTTGATATGCGAGAGAAAAATCTTCAGCAGATCGCTGATCGTGATTTGTTTAGACATAAAAACCTCCTATGTCCATAATTCTACAGAATATATTATAACGCACAGACACTGTTTATTATTCCGTATCAGAATATTAAAAGAATGTTATTATTTGTGATAACGGATAATGGATAATGGTAATAACTCCTCACTCCTAACTCCTAACTCCTCACTAAAAAACAGCTCCTCCGAAGAGAAGCTGTTTTCGGGAGGAGCAAGCCCCTCCCCTACAATTGATTCTTATCCTAAGATGCTCATCAGCACGCCTGCAGCGACTGCAGAGCCGATAACGCCTGCGACATTCGGTCCCATCGCGTGCATCAAGAGGAAGTTGCCGGGATTCTCCTCCTGGCCGACCTTGTTGGCGACACGCGCCGCCATCGGAACAGCGGATACGCCCGCCGAGCCGATCAGCGGATTGACCTTGCCGCCGGAGAATTTGTACATCAGCTTGCCGAACAGCACGCCGAATGCCGTACCCATGCAGAACGCGAACAGTCCCAGCGCGATGATACCCAGCGTCTTGGGCGTCAGGAACACGGTGCCGGTAGCCGTCGCGCCGACGGTCACGCCGAGGAAGATCGTGATGATGTTCATCAGCTCGTTCTGAGCGGTCTTAGAGATACGCTCGACGACGCCCGATTCCTTGAAGATATTGCCCAGCATCAGCATACCGACCAGCGGAGCTGCCGAGGGCAGCGCGATCGCACAGATGATAACGACGATGACCGGGAACATGATCTTCTCGAGCTTTGATACGGGTCTGAGCTGTGCCATGACGACAGAGCGTTCTTTCTTGGTGGTCAGCAGCTTCATGATCGGCGGCTGGATGATCGGCACCAGCGCCATGTAGGAATACGCCGCGACCGCGATCGGGCCGAGCAGCTCGGGAGCGAGCTTAGAGGTGACGTAGATCGCCGTCGGGCCGTCAGCGCCGCCGATAATACCGATCGCGCCTGACTGCGCGGGAGTAAAGCCGAGGAAGATCGCGCCGATAAAGGTGATGAAAATACCGATCTGCGCCGCCGCGCCGAGGATAAAGCTCTTGGGGTTGGCGATCAGCGGGCCGAAGTCGGTCATACAGCCGATGCCGAGGAAGATCAGGGGCGGGTAGATACCCAGCTTGACGCCCTGATAGAGATAGTACAGAAGCCCGCCGTAGGTGGGATCTTCATAATAGATCTTCTCGCCGATCTCGCGGATCACGTGACCCTTTGCCGCCGGATCGTCAGCCGAGGCGATCTCGACCAGATTGATGTTCGGCGCGCCCATGATGTCGGGGTAGAGGTTGACGAGCAGCATACCGAAAGCGATCGGCAGGAGCAGCAGGGGTTCATACTGCTTTTTGATCGCGAGGTACATCAGAAAGCACGCGATCGCCATCATCACGTAGTTCTGCCACGAAAGCGCCAGAAATCCCGATTGTTCCAAAAGGCCCTTGAGGGCTTCTACAAATCCGTTCCAAATATCCATCATAGCCCTCCTTAAAACGGTCTCAGGTTGTCCGAAAGTCCCGCAGTGCGCCACGCGTTAGACGCAGGCCTTGCCTTGCGGATGCTCTTGATCTGCACCTTTGACGAATACATCGAGTAGACCGCCGCCGAGATGACCGCGATCAGCTCGTCATCGTCGACGTCAGGCTCGGCGTCGACCGAAGCGATCGGCTCCATCACCTTAGGCGCAGCGGGAGCGGGTTTTACGGGAGCAGCATTCTTTTGCTTTTTCTGCCCCTTATTCTGAATATTGTAGATGATGGTTCCGTAGAGCTTGATGATGCCGATCAAAATCAGCAGCACCGCGAATACGACCGCAAAGCCCGTCAGCAGAACCGTCAGCGACAGCGTCAGTTTGTCGCCCATAATATACCTCCTATCCATAGCGCTCATGAAAGCGCCCGACACATATCCGATACCGATACCGCATATATGTCCCTCTTATCTCAGCATATATTATAGCGCAAATCAAAACAGAATTCAATAGTGAATTTTTGATCGCCTCCGCGCTCGGCTGACATTAGCCGCAAAAGGCAAAAACATCGTCAACATCGTCAACGGTTGCATGAAAACGGCTTATCCATGCGGTTTTTGAGGGGCTTTCTCCAAAAAATCCCATCGTCACCTCATCGTCACCTATCGTCAACGCCGTCATCATTTTTCAGAGAGTTGTATAAAACTATGAAACTTCTGCGTATGATCGGCGCATGGTTGAGGGGACTTCCCCATCAAACAGGAAAGGTCGTTTAATATGAACACTTATAACAATGACGCTCAATACGAGTACAAACGCCTCGGCGTGATCGGCAGCATCGAGCTGACCGACGAACGCTTCAAGCGCGCAGGCTTTCTGGTAGACAGCTTCCTAAAGCCCGGGCTGACCATCCTTGCAGGATCGCCGAAGATCGGCAAGTCGTGGCTGGTGCTGCAGCTGTGTCTGACGATCGCTAAGGGCGGAAGCTTCTGGGGAATGGACACGGTACAGAGCACCGTGCTGTACATCGATCTCGAAGACAGCGAACAGCGGATGCAGGAGCGGCTTATCCGCTCGACAGAGGAAGCGTCCGATAACCTCAAGATCGCCTTTGAATGCAGTCAGCTGGGCGAGGGGCTCGCCGACGAGATCAGACACTTTGTCGACGAATACCCCGACACAAGGCTGGTGGTGATCGATACCTTCCAAAAAATCCGTATGCCGCTCGGACAGATGAGCTACGCCGTTGACTACGCCGAGATATCTCACCTTAAACGCGTTGCCGACGAGCTGAACATCTGCGTCCTGCTGGTACATCATACCCGCAAGCTCTCCGACAGCGACTTTATGAATGAGATCTCAGGAACCAACGGTATCGCGGGATCGGCGGATACTCTGATGGTGCTGAAAAAGCCCAAGCGTACCGATCGCAAGGCGACCCTCTTCTGCACGGGCAGAGATATCGAGGACCGCACGCTGGAGCTGATGCTGGACAAGGTCACCTGTCAGTGGAAGATGACCTCCGACAGTCTTATAAAAGATAATGAGAACATCCCCGAGATCATCATAAAACTCATGGAGTACATGAAGAGCATAGGACGCTTTGACGGATCGAATTCCGTATTCTGCGAGGGCTTCGCGGGATTCTGCGGTAAGCCGGTCACAGTAAACTATCTAAAACGCCAGATGAACCGCTGGCGTTATGAGCTGGAGGATATGGGCGTATGCTTTCTGTCCTATCGCACAAGACACGGACGACTGTTGGTCATCAAGTATTGTGAAGACCGTGATGAGCAGGTCAAAACCGCCCGCTCCGTGTACGATGATGACGATGCGTGACGATATGATGACGATGGGGATTTTGAGCGCTGAAGGCTTAAAAACCGCATGGATAAGCCGTTTCCAGGCAATCGTTGACGATGTTGACGATGTTTTCGCTGTTTCGCACAGGCAGTACGGAAAAAGCCCTTCCGCTCGGGAAAGGCTCTTTTCTCACAATATGATACAGATCAGGCCGTTACAGCCGTCGTTGATGATCTTCTCCATCGTCTCGCCGATCTTCGCGCGGGCTTTGTCGGGCATTCGATAGAGCTTGTTGTGCAATCCCTCGTTGACCAGGTCGCTGACCGATTTGCCGAAGATGTCGGACTCCCAGATCTTGACGGGGCTTTCTTCAAACTCCTTTAAGAGGTAATTCACCAGCTCCTCGCTCTGCTGCTCCGAGCCGACGATGGGCGTGACCTCGGCGGTGGTCTCGATACGCATCATATGCACCGAGGGTGCGGAGGCTTTCAGCCGGATGCCGTACTTGCCGCTGCTCTTGACGATCTCGGGCTCTTCGAGCTTTAATTCCTCCATCGTGGGCATGACGATGCCGTAGCCCTTTTCGAGGACGTCGTCGTAGGCGGCTTCGATGCGGTCAAAGCGGGTCTTTGCCGCGGCAAGCTCGCAGATAGAATCCATCAGCTCGCGTTCGGAGTTGATCTCGATGCCGCATTTCTCCGACAGGATGCGGTAGAACAAGCCGTCCTCTACGGCAAGGGTGATATCCGCCCTGCCCGCGCCTAAGTCCATTGACTTGAGGCTGACGGCGCTGATGTTCTCGGCTTCGCTCAGATCGCCGACTGCGTCCTGCACCTCGCGGATCTTCTTGATATCCGCCGCGCGGGTACGGATCGCGTCAAATACCGACCGCCTGAGCCAGTTATCCTTCTCCAGCCCTCTCACCCATCCGGGCATCTCGACGCGGATCTCGCGGATCGGGAATTCGAACAGCACGGATGCCAATATTCCCTTGACGGTGTTTTCATCCAGCGACGCACAGTCCACGGGGATCACGGGAGCGGCATACTTCTGCGACAGAGCGGTCGCCAGTGCGGATGCAGAGGCGCTCTCGGGCGACAGGGTGTTGAGCAGGATCACATAGGGCTTGCCGGTCGCCTGCAGTTCATTTGCCACGCGCTCCTCGGCGCGGACGTAGTCCTCGCGGTCGATGTCGCCGATCGAGCCGTCGGTGGTGACCATGATGCCGATGGTGCTGTGCTCATTGATGACCTTCGCCGTCCCCATCTCCGCCGCCTGGCGGAAAGGCATTTCCTCGTCGCTCCACGGTGTCTTGACCATGCGCTCGGCGTCATCCTCGATGTAGCCGACCGCCGAATCCACGATATATCCCACACAGTCGATCATCCGCACACTCAGCTGTGCGTTGCCGTCGAGGGTGATCGGCACGGCGTTCTCGGGCACGAATTTCGGCTCGGTGGTCATGATGGTGCGCCCCGCGGCGCTCTGGGGCAGCTCGTCGTTGGCGCGCTCACGCAGGTGTTCATCATCGATATGCGGCAGGACGAGGGTGTCCATGAACCGCTTGATAAAGGTGGATTTGCCGGTACGGACAGGCCCCACCACGCCGATATAGATATTGCCGCCGGTGCGGCACTCAATATCCTTATAAATGCTTCTCTCTTCCATAGTTCCTCCGTTATATTTGAGTAGAACGCGCGGGAGGAGCAAGCCCCTCCCCTACAATTCATGTTGGGATCAGTAACATCAGGCTGTCGGGTAAGGTATCGCTGTCAAGCTCGTTTTCCGCGAGGATATCCGCGGGGCGCGAGCAGAACCGCTTGGAGATATCCCAGACCTGCTCTCCCCTGTCGGCGTAGTACAGGATCAATGCGCTGTCGGGCTGATGATGCGGCGCGTCGTCATCCGCGCTGACCGCCGTCACCGCGGTGCGGGTCATCTGACAGCAGACGGTCATGCGATAGGCGATCTCGGCGCGCAGCTCGATGGTGCGCTCGTCGATGATGCGGTAGCTCAGGCTTTCGATACAGCCCGCCGCGTTCTCGATGCTGTCACAGTTTTCCACAGAGGGGTTATAGTCGAAGTCCACATCGCGGGAGAGGTGCTTTAGCTCGCCCTCGGCGTTCTCATACAGCACACAGATCTGCGCCTTTGCAGAGAGCAGTGGTGCTCCGCCGGAGATCGCCGCGCTGACCTGCATCCGCTCGCAGTGGACGTCGATCACGCGGGCAAAGGTATCGCCGTCAAGGGCGAGATTCTCTTTGGCAACGTCCGTGAACCGCAGGCACTCGCGCTTGGTGCAGAAGGTCAGGGGGCTTACCTTGGGCTGTACCTCGCACTCGGTGGAGAAGGCGTCCTCCATGAGGGTGATCTCCCGCTCCCGCCGGCATATGGCGTTGAAGCAGAGCTTCATCTCCATGCTCAGCACCGACGATCCGCCCAGAGCGTCGTCGCCCACGCTCAGATCACAGGTCATCACATCCAGCCTGCCGTCGATGAGATCGCCGTCCTCTACCCCCTCGCAGTCCGCGATATGGGAGATCGGAAAGGCATAGGTCATGCATTCCGGAGAGGCTGTGTCACCGCTTGTATACATCAGCTCAAGCCTGCCCTCGGCAGTCACCATGATCTTGTTACGGATCGCTTTGAGTTCGGTGATCCGGGTCGTCAGGCGATGACTGAGTACGGAGCTGACCTCAGGCTTGCCGTTCATCGGCGCATCCTCCGTCAGGGTGAAAATGTCACAGCAAAGTCCGCTGAGACTGCTGACGGTCGGCGACGCCGTCTTGACCTGCAAATCGTCGCCGTCATAGGCGAAATACTCCAGAGGCTTTTCCACCGCAACGCGCGCATACAGCGAGAATGCGCCGTGCAGGCTGAGCTTCCGGGGACTTTGGGCGCGGCAGTTGATGTACTCGGGCTTGGCGTCCGCATAGATCGCGCATCGGTCGGGGCTGTCCTTCAGCGGAAAACTGTGGGAGAACGGCACGGTGTGCTCGTAGGATCGCAGACATCCCTTTCCCCCGTCGAGGTACATCACGCGGATGACGGTATTGCCGTCGATATTCAGGCAGTCGCCGGAGATGTTCGCCATGTAGATCTGCGGGATCATCGTGCATTTGAGGATGCGCTCGATGTCGGGGCAGTAGTCCGGCAGGGTGAGATCGGCGTCCACCGGCTCCTCGGCGACGGTATCGAGGAGCCACCCCGCCTCAGGCACTTGCATCTTCTGTAAATTGTATTCCATCCTTTTCGCTCCTTTCGCCGCTCGGCGGCGCACATTTTGCTACTCTCAATGTATGAGGAACATATGGAGAATATGACAGTTAAAAGTGAGGAGTTAGGAGTGTGGAGTGAGGAGTTACGGGAAACGCGTGTCCGCGTTTTGATTGATAGGTGACGGCGTTCAGATGAATTAGGGGTTTGGCGTGAAATAACGACTGACCTCTCAAAAACAATAAATATCACACCGGCAAAGCCGGTGGTTTTATAACAGCCCTAAAAGGGCATTTTACCAGCACACCTCTAAAGAGGTATCGCAGGAGCTGAAGCT
>CACYPH010000030.1 GCA_902776185.1 uncultured Ruminococcus sp. | reverse complement strand
TATCCGGGCTAAAGCCGAAGCATTCCAGTATTTCTTTATTTAACGACTTACCTCCAAAACAAAGGATAGCTTTAACGACTGAAGAAAAATCAACTTTTCTATGTCTTGTGAAATCTTTATTTGGATTCATGCAGTATTCACCACGGTTAGCAGCAATACTTTCAATACACTTATTCAGTGACTTCTTTAGTTTGGATACATAACTCATATGATTGCTCCTTGTAATTAAGATCGGATTTACTCCTAATTACAAGGGCTGATTTTGTTCGTCCCGTCGAACAAAATCAGCCGCACATTTTTGCTTATTTGTCAAGCCTTTTTACAAAAAATCTTCAAAAAAATACCCCGTACCCTTATTTGAGTACGAGGTATTTCTTATTACTATCTTAACTTAATGATATTGAACTTCGGTTGTGCGCTTTTTTTATTACCTTCCTTTTCTCCGTCTGTCATTACAAGAAGTCGGAAAAGCCGACAACATGGCAATCCCACAAAAAGAAGAGGGCGAATACAGGCTTATTTCTTGCCTGTATGATCTGCAAGGCTGTCATCCTGAGCTTGCCGAAGGATCTTACAGTAGCCGTCTGCAAAAGATTCCTCTACAGGCACAGAATACCAAGAATCAAACCATCATATCAAGGAGGTCAAGAAAATGAATTGTAAAAAATGCGGAAAACCCATCAAAGACGGAGCCGCCTTCTGCGGCAATTGCGGAGAACCGTTTTCCTTATCTGAAACAATAATAGTACAGAATAGTAACCTAGTACCAACCGAAACTTTTCATGTAAACAAAGTGAATTCACTTAGTGAAAGAAAGCCGGATAACCAAACCATCCATTCTATCTATTGGGTGACACGAACACTCCGGTATACGGGTAGGCTCTACCTGCTCAAATCGAATGCTACAACAGTCGGTTACTCCTCTTATTGTAGCTTAGGCTAAAGACAGATGAAAGCCAGACTGGCTGCCTGGCTTTCCGGTCTGATTATATTGTAATAGAAAGGAAAAACCTGTTGTCATACCTGTAATGATAGCTATTCTATCATTACCCCTAATTTTCATTCTATGGTATCCTTGGATTCCCAGTGTGCTTTTTTCAATCTATTATAATTTGTTTTTAATCGTCTATACAATCGCTGCCTTTAACCTTTTACCTCAGAAAGAGAAAAAGCCTCAACCAGTCAATAACTATACCTATCAACCGCAACAAGCGATCAACAGATTCTGTCCCTCCTGCGGCATCCAGTATACCGCCGACAAGAAATTCTGCGACCAGTGCGGCGGTGAGCTGAAAGAAATGACGACCGCCGCCTCAACTCCCCTGCAATCAGCTGCTTATCCGCAAGCGAATCCGACGGACGCCCCCTCGGGCGGCTACGCGGTGCTGGGCTTCTTCATCCCGATCGTCGGCTTGATCCTGTTCTTGACATGGAAGGATTCCTTCCCGCTACGCGCACGCTCCGCAGGCAAGGGTGCGCTAATCGGCTTTATCGTTGGCGTCATTTTATCCATAGCTGCCGTAATTATTCCTTATATTATTGCCGGATCCATATATGGGCTATAATTATCATCGTATAATAAAAGAATAAAAAATACGCCTTTGTCCATACTATGGGCGGAGGCGTTATTTATGAAACGATATGTACACAAAGAACAGAAAAATGCGACCGAGCGGGTCGGCTTTTACGTAGCGCTGAGTATCTGCATGGTCGCGGTCGGACTGGCGATCTGGTCGGCGTACTCGACCTTCGGCAAGAATACCGACGACAGCTCGGACCACTATTTCGCGTCGCTGAAAAGCTCGGCGACCCAGGCAGTCGCGCAGGATATGACCGGCGTGACGGAAGCGGCGACACAGTCTGCGACAGAACAAGCGACTGAGCCTGCGACAGAAGCAGGCAGTACCGATCCCACAGAGCGCACCAAAGGCTTTGTCATTTACGACACCGCTACCCTGCCCGCGATGGAGGACGTCGACGCGACCGAGAAGCTCGACGCGATGGAAGCGGTACTGAAAGTCTTCGACAGCCTGATCTACCCGGTCAAGAGCGGCAACGTCATCAAGCAGTACAGCGAGGACGCAGTCTACAGCAAAACCATGAAGGATTACCGCGCGCATACAGGGTGCGACTTCGGCGCAAAAGAGGGCGAGAATGTCTATGCGATGTGCGACGGCAAGGTTAAGAATATTTCCGTATCAGAATTATACGGTGTGATCATCGAGGTGGAAAGCCCGGGCTTCTGCGTCTATTACTGCGGCATGAGCAACGACCTGACGGTAGACAAGGGCGAGAACCTCACTGCGGGCGACACCGTCGGCACGGTCGGCACGATCCCCTCTGAGAGCGAGGATGAATCCCACGTTCACATCGAGATCCGCGTCGGCAACACCCTGATCGATCCGCTATCTGTCATCAACAAGGATGAATGAGCATATATTTGTAGGGGCACGATCGCGCACCCCTCCAACAGGAATCAGGTGCGGGTGTCCCGCCCTTCACTATTCATTATTCAGTATTCATTATTCACCGCGACGAAGTCGCACTATCCTGCCCTCGAGACGCTTTTAGGGGCAAAAAGAACGGCTGCCGATATTTCACGGCAGCCGCGCTTTTATATTAAGGAGAAAAACAAATGCAAATGCAGTTAGTAGTCGATATTTATTCTGTAGGGGAGCACCAAGGCGCTCCCGAGAGTATCAGGTGCGGACAGCGCCGCCCATTCCCGTTATCCGTTATCCGAACTAAGCGATATTCAGATCGTTGTCAAAGAGAAAGATCACCTTGTCGGCGGATTGTGATTTCATGCTCTCGTAGAACGCGTTCATCTGCTGACGGCGGCGTTCTCTGCGCTTTTCTCTGCGGAGCCTGAGCAACTCTGTGCTGTTCATATCGTATTGATTATTTGTCGTTGTCATGATTGTACCCTTCCTTTTATGATTGATTTCGGTGTTGACAGCGGGAATCATAAAATTCATCGGTATCACTTCCTTGTTTGATGTTATGACTATACTATAATGGGCCTTTGTGATTGAAAAAGGGTGAAAATGTGAACGTTTCATGAAATAACGCGGAGCATTGTGTGAACTTCTGCGATTTTGCCGTTATCCAACGCTATTTACAAATCCCGCTGAATCCTATATAATATAGAAAAGGTTTGGTGGTAAGATGAAATACAGATTACTGGTAACGGATATCGACGATACGCTGCTGACAACGGACAAGCGTATCACCGACAAGGTCAAAGAAGCGATCATCAAGGCGCAGGACAGCGGCGTCAAGGTCGCGATCGCCTCGGGACGGCTGCCGATCGGCGTCAGGCCCTACGCTGAGGAACTCGGCATCTGCGAGCGCGGCGGGTGCTATCTCGCCTTCAACGGCGGGCTGGTGCTGGACGCCGAGGGGAGCATCCTCCACTCGAGCGTCCTCGACCGCAAATACCTGCCCGCAATCTACAACGCGCTGCGGTCCTACGACGTGACCGTGCTGGTACATACCCACGACAAGATCTTCACCGACAACAATCAGAATTCCTACGCCTATACCGAGCCCGAAGCGCTCCATCAGCCGCTGTATCTGCTGAATGATCTGCTGACGGACGTCGACTGGGATCTGCACAAGATCCTCATCGCGGGCGAGCCGGAGCTGCTCAAAGAGGTCGAGCCGGTACTGAACGCCAGATTCGGGGATGAACTTGACATCTTCCTCTCCGCACCGTGGTTCCTCGACGTCATGCCCAAGGGCGTGAACAAGGGCGTGGGCGTCAAGTATCTTGCCGAGCGGCTGGATATCCCGATGGAGCAAGTGATCTGCTGCGGCGACAGCTATAACGATCTGAGCATGATTAAGATGGCAGGGCTGGGCGTCGCGATGCACAACGCCGAGGATGCGCTCAAGGACGCGGCGGATTATATCACCGCGCATGACTGCGATCACGACGGTATCGCCGAGGTTGTAGAAAAATTCATCCTGTCAGACGATTAACAAACGCCAAATAAGCTATACTATACACAAAGGAGAGATATCATGGCAAAAAACAACAATCCCTATCAGGGCACACAGACCGAAAAGAACTTAGAGGCGGCATTCGCGGGCGAATCCATGGCGCGCAACAAATACACCTACTTTGCCTCAAAAGCAAAGAAAGAGGGCTACGAGCAAATCGCGGCGCTCTTTCTGAAAACCGCCGATAATGAAAAGGAACATGCGAAAATGTGGTTCAAGGAGCTTTCCGGCATCGGCAATACCTCCGAGAACTTAGAGACCGCCGCCGAGGGCGAGAACTTTGAGTGGACGGATATGTACGAGGGCTTTGCGAAAACCGCCGAGGAAGAGGGCTTCCATGAGCTGGCGCAGAAATTCCGCATGGTCGGCGAGATCGAGAAGCATCACGAGGAACGCTACCGCGCCCTGCTCAAGAACATCGAGATGCAGGAAGTGTTCAAGAAGAGCGAGGTCAAGGTTTGGGAGTGCCGCAACTGCGGTCATATCGTCGTCGGCACCGACGCGCCCGAGGTTTGTCCCGTCTGCGCGCATCCGCAGTCGTACTTTGAGATCCACGCGGAAAACTACTAAGCAGCACACATTCAGCTCCGAGCGATCGGGGCTGATTTTTTATTCGATAGGAAATTACCCTTAAACAGATTAGGCTTCATTTTATCGAATAAAAAAGATTTATAGTGCCCGCCCAGTAGCGCACTTGATGTGCGCACGGGCGATGGCAATACGAAAATTGCGTGCCGAAGGCACGATTTTCTTGTGCGGCTTTTGTTGCATATCACGGCAATTTATGGTAGGATTAGTTTGGAATAAAAGTTGATTCGGGGTGAACCGTATGTCGGAACATAACTTTGATATCGTCATCATCGGCGCTGGTCCCGCGGGCATGGGCTGTGCGATACCGCTTGTGAAAAATCACGCCTCGCTCTGCGTGATCGACAGGGCGACCTTTCCGCGCGACAAAACCTGTGCGGGACTGGTCACCGGCAAAACCTACCGCCTGATCGTTTCACTCTATGACGGCGAAGCGCCGGACGATCTGTTCTGCTTTACCTCCGGCAGCGTCAGGCTGTTTCGCCGCACCGAATTACTGGTGGATGCGCCGCTCGAGCACAGCGTGCGGCTGGTCAACCGCAAGGACTTCGACAATGCGCTGGTCGAGCGCTACAAGCAGCTCGGCGGCACGCTCTATGAGGGCGAGGCGGGGCTCAGCATCGACTATCCCGCAAAACGCATCATCCTGAAAAACGGCGATACCGTCACCTATCAATACCTGCTCTTTGCCGACGGCGCACTGAGCTTAGCGCACCGCCTGCTGAAAGTAGACAAGCGCGATCTGGCGTTCGGGATCGAGGCTTACATCCCCTCGGAGAAGCTCAGCACAGACAGCATCGATCTGTATTTCGGCTATCTTGACAGCGGCTACGCGTGGGTATTCCCCCACGGCAAAACGGTATGCGTCGGCGCGGCGGATCTCTACGATCGCAAGACCGACTATCGCAGACTGCTCGAAGTGATCCTCGCCGACCTCGGGGTCGACGCCGCGGATATCCCGTTTAAGGGCGCGTATCTCCCCTACGGCACGGTCATCCCGCAGGACGATCTGGACGACAATATCCTGCTGCTGGGCGATGCGGGCGGCTTTACCGACCCGATTTCCGGCGAGGGCTTATACATGGCGCTGCAATCGGGCGCATACGCGGCAAAGGCGCTGCTGACGACCGCCGAGCCGAAAGAAGCGTACCTCGACTATATGGACAGGCTCACCCGCACGGTCAAAGACGGCAAGAGGGTGCAGAAAACCTTTTACTCGCCGCCCGTCCACAAGCTGTTTCTCAAAAAGGTCGTCGGCAAATCCGCGCTCGTCAGCTACTTCTTTGAGCAGATGGTAGAGGACTACCGCTATGAATACCGCGACGTCAGACGGCTGTACAGCGACTATAAAAAGACACACAAGGAGTAACGATGGAAATGACAGTCATCCGTTTGGCGACGCCCGACGACGCGGCGCAGATCGCCGCGATCTATGCCTATTATGTGGAGAATACAGCGGTCACCTTTGAGCTTGAACCGCCCTCAGCCGATGAGATCCGCAAGCGCATCATCTCCTACACCCGCCGATATCCGTATCTCTGTATCACACAGGGCGACACCGTCATCGGCTTTGCATTTGGCCACGCATTCCGCGAGCGGCGCGCCTATGATTACGCGGCAGAGGTCTCGATCTACCTGCACCGCGATCATCGCCGCAGAGGAATCGGAACGCGCATCTATACCGCGCTGGAAAACGAGCTGAAAAGGATGGGTATCAAGTGCCTCTACGCCTGTATCGCCGTACCCGACGGCGAGGATACCTACCTGAGCAACGCAAGCCCGCTGTTCCACGAAAAGCTCGGCTACCGCACCTGCGGGACTTTCCACAACTGCGGACGCAAATTCAACAAATGGTACGATATGATCTGGATGGAGAAGATCATCGGCGCATTCTCTGACGAGCCCGAGCCGATCGTCCCCTACCCTGAGATAACAGACAAACGCTAAATTCACGGAGCATTTTATGATCAAGCAATTCATCGAACAAAAAGAAAAGAAGGTCGAATACGCCGAGCTGGTGTACGACCTGATATTCGTCTATATCATCGGGCGCAATAACGCCCTGCTGCACCACACCAAGGGCGGCTATGTGACCTTCGGCGCATTCACCATGTACGTCATCTGCACGCTGGCGGTCATCCAGATCTGGAACTTCACCACCTACTACATCAACGGCTACGGCAGAAACAGCGCGCGTGACCATGTGTTCCTGTTTTCTAATATGTTCTTAATGTATTTTCTCGCCCGCGGAACGCAGTCCGACTGGCAGAATTACCACACAATGTACCATATCGCATGGGCGCTGATCCTGCTCAACATCGGCGCACAGTACCTGATCGAGCGGCGGCATCACCTCGACGATCCAATCAACAAACGCCGCTGTTCGCGCATGGGAATCATCCTGATGATTGAGGCGGTGATCGTCGCGGCATCGATGATCGAGTTCCATTTTGCCGCTACGACCTACACCTCGCTGCTCGCGATCATCTTCGGCATGACATCGGTGATGATCTCCGGCAAGGACAAGAGCATCCAGGGCATCGACTTTGAGCACCTCTCCGAGCGCGCGATGCTCTACGTCGTGTTCACCTTCGGCGAGATGATCATCGCGATCGCGGGCTACTTTGACGGCGAGATGACGCCCCGCAACCTGTACTTTGCGCTGATGGGCTTCCTCATCGTCGTCGGGCTGTTCCTCAGCTACGGCGTCGTCTACGACCACATCGTCGACCGCGAGCTAAAGACCAACGGACTGGGCTATATGTTCATCCATATCTTCCTGATCTTCGCTTTGAACAACATCACCTCGACGCTCGAATTCATGCAGGACGACGAGATCGACCTGATTCAGAAGATGACGTTCATGGTCGTATCCCTGCTCATCTACTTTGCGTTCCTCTTCGCGACGGGGCGCTACTCCAAGGTCAAATGCCGCCCGACCCGCGGCTTTATCCTGACGATCGCGGGCATCAGCGTCGGCTTTGCGGTACTGATGTTCCTGATCCGCGAATTCTCTATGGCGCACATCGCGCTGACCTTCGTCTACGTTCTGACGATCTTCCTGATCCTCAGGCTGAACGTCAAAAAATCAGAAAGCAAATAATTCTTTATCAGAATAATAGGAGTATGCTATGAAACTCTTGGTATCGGGACTGCTCAATATCGAAACCACGGCTGCGGTACGCGGATTCCCTATCCACTACTACCCGATCGACTACCCGTTCTTCGGGGTCAACTCGGCGGTATCGGGCGTGGGCTATAACCTCGCAAAAGCCCTGACGACCCTCTCGGACGAGGTACAGCTTCTGTCCTTTATCGGGAATGACGACGAGGGCGACCGCATCATGACACAGCTCCATCGCGACGGGATCGATGCTGATAAAATCGCCCGAACGCTGAAAAGCACGCCGACCTCGGTCGTGCTGTATGACCCCGAGGGAAAGCGGCAGATCTACTGTGACCTCAAGGACATCCAGGAGCAGCGGATCGCGCCCGACAGCGTCAGCTTGGACAGCTGTGCGATCGCGGCGATCTGCAACATCAACTTCAACCGCGACCTGATCAAAGCGGCGCACGACAGCGGAATTCTCACCGCGACGGACGTTCATGTGCTGAGCGATATCGAGGACGACTACAACCGCGATTTCATGGAGAATGCAGATATCCTTTTCCTCAGCGACGAGGCGCTCCCCTGCGAGCCGCAGGAATTTCTGCGCCGGCTTTATGACCGCTACCACAACCGCGTGATCGTGCTGGGTATGGGCGGCAAGGGCGCGATGCTGCTCGACAGCGAAAGCGGCAGACTGCTGCACCTGAGCGCGTGTAAGAATATCAAGGTCGTCAATACCGTCGGCGCGGGCGATGCGCTGTTCGCGGCGTTCCTGCATTTCACCGCCAAGGGGCTCTCCCCTGTCGACGCCCTCATGCGGGCGCAGGTATTCGCGGCGATCAAAATCGGTACAGACGGCGCGTCCAAGGGCTTCTGCACCGAAGACGAGGTCGAAAGCCGTTTAACGTCGATGAATATTTCTGTAGACGAATTATAATATTCTTTATATTTCGTTTTTAGAATTATAGAATAGCTTATATTTCTATGTTAGAATTTTAGGTGATCCTATGGCAAAAGTATTACTGTTCAATATCGCGTCCGATAAGGGCATCAAAATCAAAAATCTCTGCCGCAAGCTGTACTTTGAGTCGCAGGATGTGGAGAAAGAGCAATTCGGTCACAAGCTCGGCTACCTGCTCGGGCTGAGCGAGGATGACAGCCTTACACCCGGCGAGGATTTCGACGGCGAGATGCTGTACCTTGTCGATATCGACGGCGGGATGCTGAATATCTTTCTGCATCAGCTCAGGCTGAAAAAAGTCCCCGTCGCCCTCAAGGCGGTCAAAACGGATGCAAACCTCGCCTTCACTGCCTATGAGCTGTACCGCGAGCTTTCCGCCGAGCGAGAGGCGCTCGCCCGCGGCACACAGGCGCATACATAAATTTGCTCTTGTAGTCGACTGCTGTCTGTGCTACAATAAAACCAATGATTTTACAGAAAAGGGAGGGAAAATCTTGCCCCAAAAACTACAAACCGCTCAGCAAAAGCTGAAGGAGTTTTTCAAGAAATGCGAGGATAAGCATCTGTCCTTGGAGCGTATCATCGCGGCGGCGCTCGCGTCGCTGATGTTCTCCTACATCTACGCGCTGATCGGCAACGGCGATTTCTCCAGTTATCAGGAATACTATCTGAATATCAATTTCGGGATGTTCTTCACCGTCGCGCTGTTAAGCCTCGGCGTCCTGATCGTCGCGACCTACCTCTCCAAGTGCCGTTATATCATCCCGTGGGCGTTGATCGCGGGCACTGCGGCGGTATCCGTGCTGATCGCCGCGAACTACCCGTCGTCGGAGATCATCCCTGCGACGAGCTACTACAGCGACACCGAGGCTTGGGTCGCCGCCAACATCAGCTATGTTTTCTTTGCCGTCGGCATCGGCGTCTTCGACTTCATCGTCGTCAAGTGGCTTGTCAAAGATGACAAGCTCGGGCTGTCAGGCATCACCATCGACCGCAGGATCACGCTGATCACGGCGTGCGCGCTGTTTGTGATCGCGACCGTGGTGTTTGGATACTTCACCTCGCTGAAATACCGCTCGTTCAATAACCACGCCTTCGACTTCGGCATCTTTGCCCAGATGTACGAGCGCATGGCGGTATCGGGCGCGCCTGAGACCACCCTCGAGCGCTCTTACCTGATGTCGCACTTCGGCGTGCATTTCTCGCCGATCTTCTACCTCTTCCTGCCGGGCTACTGGATCTTCCGCTCGCCGATCTACCTGTTCTATCTGCAGGCGGCGGCGGTCGCGGCAGGTGTGTTCGCGGTCTATCTGATCGCGGGCAAGCTGGGGCTCAGCGGCAAGATGACGCTCGCTCTCGAGCTGATCTACATCTTCTACCCGTGTCTGCTGAACGGCACGTTCTATGATTTCCACGAAAACAAATTCTTGACCACCATCATCCTGTTCCTGTTCTACTTCATCGTCAGCAAAAAGACGGCGCTGACCTTTGTGTTCTCGCTGCTGCTGCTTATGGTCAAGGAGGACGCGGCGATCTACCTGATCTGTATCGCGCTCTTTGTGATGATCTACCGCAAGGAAGTCCTCAAGGGCGTCGGGATGCTCGCGATGGCGCTCGTGTACTTTGTCGTCGCCAACAAGGTGGTCGCTTCGGTCGGAACGGAAGGCGTCATGATGGATCGCCTGTCCGACTATTTCCTCAACGGCGAGAAAACCTACGGCTCGGTTCTCAAAACTATCTTCTACGATCTGGGTTACGTGATCAAGCAGATGTTCAAGGCGGACAAGCTGCCGTTTGTGCTGTGGATGTTCGCGCCGGTACTCTTCGCGCCGTTTATGACCAAAAAGGTCTCTGCGCTGATCCTGCTGCTGCCGATCCTGCCGATCAATATTATGCAGAGCTGGATCTACCAGTCCGACGTCGACTTCCAGTATACCTACGGCGTCGCGGCGATGATCTTCATGAGCCTTGTGTTCGTCGTGCTCGATCTCAAAACCGACAGAAAACGTCTTGTCGTCATGACAAGCGTCATCCTCTGCATGGTGATGGTGACCGCGCTGGTTTATCCCAAGCTCAAGCACAACGACGCGCTGTATCAATCGGCGAAAAAGACTTATTCTGAGGAGACCGTCGAGAAGATGGAGGAGCTGTGCGCATCCGTTCCAGCCGACGCGAGCGTGACCGCTTCGTCGAGCGTATCGCCCCACCTCTACCGCGTCAAGCACCTGTACATCATCATGCACACTTATGACAGCCTGCGCGAAGAGGGCATCAAAAACGGGCTGGCTGTCGGAACAGACACCGACTACTATGTGCTCGACACCCGCTACGATACCACCGAGCTGAAAACCCAGATGGCGGACAATTACTTGCTGCAGGATTCCGCCGGATTTATAGAAGTGTATAAACGCAGGTGATGAAATGAAAAAGTATTTGATCGTGCTCATGATTCTGGCAGTCGCGCTGATAGCTTCTGCCTGCTCAAACAGCGCAGAAACATCTACTGAACCGGAGGCGACCGCTGAACCGTCCACCCAGCTGCACACCGTGCCGCCGAGTGAGGCTGAACAGCTCGAATGGGCGCCCGTTGACTGTGAGATCACGCTCGACAGCAGCAGCGCCGTCTATGCCGAGAGCGCCGATTTCCTGACCTTTGCACTTGTCGGCAATACGGACGAGGACTGCGAGCTGCGCTTTACGCTCGACGAGAAAACCGCCGCAATGCTTAAGACCCAGCCCGCCGACACCGCCTACTATCTGACGGTCAACAAAAAGGTGCTCAAAGGCACGGTGAGCTTCAGCGAGGATTTCTCCGAGCTGACGATGAAGGGCGGCTACAGCTATGCCGAGATGTGCGCCCTCGCCACCGAGATCCGCGGGCTTTAATACTAAGTATCAACAAAACACTTTAACATCTATTGCTGCTTAGTATAAGGAACAAATCAAGACATAAAGTAAGAGCAGATGACGTTGCAGTCATCTGCTCTTTTTGTTGTTATGTGATTAATAATCCTCTACGTCAAAGGACTTATCCTTGTAGTACTTGTCGCGGTCGGCGTCAGTGATCTCTCTGATCACGCGGCAGGGATTGCCCGCCGCCACCACATAGGGCGGGACGTCCTTTGTCACAACTGCGCCGGAACCGATCACCGAGCCCTCGCCGATGGTCACGCCGGGATTGACGACTACATTCGCACCGATCCACACATTGTTGCCGATGGTGATCGGAAATGCGTACTCGTACTTTGAGCGCGACAGCGGATGGATCGGATGACCCGCTGCCGTCAGACATACGTTCGGTCCGATCAGCACATTATCGCCGATCGTGACCTGCGCACAGTCCAGCACGCTGAGGTTGTAGTTCGCGTAGAAATTCTCACCGACAGAGATATTGAAGCCGTAGTCGCAACGAAAGGGAGGCTCGATATAATAATGCTCCTTGTGCGACCCCAGCAGGTCGTGGAGCAGTCGGCAGATCGCGTCGGGATCGTAGTCGTCCGCTTCATTTATTTTCTTACAAAGAATTTTAGCTTTGGTTCTTTCCTCGGGCAGACCGTCCATAAAGGAATCATAGGGCAGTCCTCCGAGCATTCTTTCGCGTTGGTTTTGCATCATGATTAAACGATTTCGATTGTCGCTGTATAGAGCTTTGTCTTGCCCTCACTGTCATAGATATCGACCGTCAAAGTACCCTTTGATGCGTCGCTCAGACCGTAGGCGAATCGGGAATAGATACCGGAGATCTCACCCTCTGCCGTCGCGCCGCTGGCGTCGCGCGCCTTGAGCTTGACCTTGAAGTAGTAGGTATCGGGCGTATAGCCTGTCAGATCAAAATGCACGGCGGCTTTCTGACCCTGCTTGATCGTGGTCATCTTGGTATTGTCATCAGAGGTGCTGGTATTCCAGAATACATTGGTGACCTTGAGCGTATACAGCTCGGTATACAGCTCGGCAGCGCCCTTGTATTTTGCATCCTTGAGCTCCTTGAGGTATTTATAGGTCGTCTTGTTGGTAGAGTCCTTGTTCTTCTTACAGAAGCTCATCTTCGCCTGCTGGAGCAGGGTCTTGCTGTCCTCGTAATCGCCGAGACCCTCCAAAAGCTCGATCGCGTCTGCGGGAGCGGAGTCGACCTTGCTCTTAGCGAGATTATAATCGCACTGCTTGATCTTATCCTTGGAATCGGAGTATCCGTTCAGCGATTCATAGATCTTCTTCGCTTCGGCGTACTTCTTATCGGTCAGCAGCTCATTCGCCCTGCCGTAGTCGCACTCCTTGACCAGATCCTCGCTGTCTTCGTAATCGCCCAGCGCCTGGAAAGCAATCTTCGCGTCGTCATAGTTGCCGTCGGCAAGCATCTGCTTTGCATCGAGGTAATTACATCTGTTGAGCTCGTCTTTGCTCTCCTTATAATCGCCCAGCTCGGTGAGGATCTCGCGTGCCTCGGCATAATTCGCGTCATCGATCATCTGCTTGGCGTTGAGGTATTTACAATCGGTGATCTGTGCGGGGCTGTCCTCATAATCCTCGAGGTCGGTGAAGATCTCGATCGCTTGTTCATACTCGCCGTTGTCCTTGAGGTCCATCGCCTTGTTGTAGTTGCGCATCGGCGCGGTCAGGAAGAACGCCGCTACACCGCCGCCCGCCAAAAGGACGACGAGGATCGCAACGATCGCGATGATCAAGCCCTTCTTGGACTTCTTCTCGGGCTTCTCCTGTGTTACGGGCGCGCCGAAGTTGGTGTTAGGCGCAGGCGCAGGATACTGAACGCCCTGGCTCGGGTAGCCCTGATTCGGATAGCTCTGATTCGGGTAAACCGGATTCTGCGGAGCAGCCGGCTGTACGGGCTGATATGACGGATAGTTGTTCATCGGAGGGGTATAGGGATTCTGCTCCTGTGCGATCCCGCTGAACAGTACGGTGTGGGAATCCTCTTCCTCGACCGGCTGACCGCTCAACGACGCCTCGGGCTGAGAAGCCTCAGGCTCAGAGAACAGCACGGTATGGGAGTCATCCTCATCGACCGGCTGACCGCTCAGGGAAGCCTCGGGCTGGGGAGCCTCGGGCTCAGAGAACAGCACAGTATGGGAGTCATCCTCGTCGACCGGCTGACCGCTCAGGGAAGCCTCAGGCTGGGGAGCCGTAGGCTCAGAGAACAGCACGGTTCTGTTATCTTCCTCCTCGGGCACAGCAGGCTGTGCGGGAGCAGGTTCTTCTGCAGGGTTTTGAGATTGAAGATCAGGGTTGCAAAAGGGACAGACCTTCGAATCGCCTATGTCTTTGCCGCAATTTCCACAAAACACAGTATCAATCTCCTTTTACTTTTGATAATAATAGTATATGATATGCGGCTGACCTTTGTCAACCGATTTTAGGCAAAAATCGACATTCTTTTTGGTGTTTCGATGGGTTTTCCCGCGGATAAAACAGGAATCATGTAACAAATATGGCATCATCTGCCTGCCGTATGCAGATTGCCCCGCGAGGCGGAAATTTTTTAGTGAAATCCTTGCTTTTGCCTATGCTATATGGTATAATACCTTTGTTCGCAAGCCGTTCACGGCGTAGATAAGCGAGCGACAGGCCCTGTGCGATTTCCGGCTGTGAATCATGTCAGGCGTGGGAACGAGCAGCATTAAGCGGATTCGGAGATGCGATGCAGTAAGTCTGTCGTTCACTTATCTATACCACTCAGCCGCAAGGCTGCGGCTTGCGTTATTCATTTTTTGTCGAGAAAGGGACGGTGAGCTGAATGTATCAGGTTTTGTACCGCAAATACAGACCCGCGGTCTTTGAGGACGTCGTCGGTCAGCAGCACGTGACGGATACCCTGCGCAACGAATTGAAGCTGGGCAGAGTGCATCACGCGTACCTCTTCACCGGCTCGCGCGGTACGGGAAAAACCACCTGCGCGAAGATCCTCGCAAAAGCGGTCAACTGCCTTGACCTTCAAAACAGCGATCCCTGCGGCAAGTGCGAGAACTGCCGCGGCATCGACAGCGGCGAAATCCTGGATGTTGTGGAGATGGACGCCGCCTCCAACCGCGGCATCGACGATATCCGCGGCATCATCGACGAGGTCGCCTTTGCCCCCGCAAGAGCGAAGTACCGCGTCTATATCGTCGACGAGGTGCATATGCTCTCGCGCGACGCGTGGAACGCCCTGCTGAAAACGCTCGAGGAACCGCCTGCTCATGTCATCTTTATCCTCGCCACCACCGAGGTCAACAAGATCCCCGATACGATCCTCTCGCGCTGTCAGCGGTTCGATTTTCACCGTATCAGCCCCGCGGACATCAGCGCGCGTCTGATGACGATCGCAAAGGCGGAGCATGTCAGCCTGACTGACGAAGCCGCCCTGCTGATCTCCGTGATTGCGGACGGCGCACTGCGCGATGCGATCTCGCTGTTCGACCGCTGTATCGGCATTTCCTCAGAGGTCACCGCCAAGGTCGTCCGCGCGGCGGCAGGTTTAGCGGCTCAGGGACACCTGTTCGAACTTGCGAACTGTGCGGTCAATAAAAATGTACAGAAGGCGCTGGAGGTCATCGACAGCCTCTATCGCGACGCAAAGGATATGATCTCGCTGTGCGAGGAGCTGGAAGCGCATTTCCGCTCGCTGATGCTGATCAAAACCGTTCGCAATCCCCGCGAGCTGGTCATTATGAGCGACAGGGAGTTTGACGCGGCTGTCGCCGAAGCGGATTATTTGACGCTCTCCGATATCATCTACTGCATGGATGTGCTCAGCCGTGCCCACAGCCGCATGAAGGACTCCCCCTCTCCGCGCACCGAGCTGGAGATGGCGATGGTCAAGCTGTGCGCGCCCGAGCTGGATAAAACCGACGAGGCGCTGTATGCCCGCGTCGCGGCGTTGGAAAAGGCGCTCAGACGCATCGAAGCAACCGGCGTGACGGTCACATCCGCGCCCCCTGCGGCTCCCGTTATCGAAGAAACAGATTCTGAACCGATAGTGGAAGCTCCGACCGAACCGCAAGAGCCGGAGATCATACCCGAACCGGTCGAAGAAGCAAAGCCGGTCGAGGAAGAAAAGCCGATTGATAAACCCGCTGACAAGCCGATCGAAAAGCCTTCCGAACCGATTAAAGACGAGCATCCCTCTCCCCCGCCTCAGCCGAAAAAGCCTGCCGCGAAAAAGCCGGTCGATATGGACGCGCTCTACCGCAACGCAAAGCCCTTTGCCCTGTGGCAGGAGGTCGTCGCGAATATCAAGAACTATTCCACCGCGCTCGCTTCGGCGTTCTCTCAGGCGACCGCCTACGAAAGCGGCGATTACCTCTTGATCGATACCGACTACGAGATCGCCTTTGAGCTGTTGAAGCAGTCTGATCGACGCGACGATGTGCGCCGCGTCGTACAGGAGATCACCGGCAAGGTCTACAAGCTCGGCCCGTATAAACATCCGAAAAAGGAAATCACCAAGGACGATGTCCTCGACGGCTTTATCGCACAGCTCAAAGATAAGGGCGTCAACGTTACTGAAGAATAAAACCGAAAGGAAGATTTATATGAAAGCAAGATTACCCCAGGGCTATGGCGGCGGCGGTCAGCAGAACCTGCAGCAGCTCGCGCGTCAGGCTCAGAAAATGCAGAATGACATGGAAGCGGCGACCGAGGAGCTCAACGCCAAGGAATATACCGCATCCGCAGGCGGCGGCATGGTCAGCGTGACCGTATCCGGCGAGCTGGAGATCAAGAAGCTCGACATCAACCCCGAGGTCGTCGACCCCGAGGATATCGAGATGCTCAGCGACCTGATCACCGCGGCGGTCAACGAGGCGATCCGCACCGCGAACACCGATAAGGAAGAAACCATGAGCAAGATCTCCGGCGGGATGAATCTCGGCGGTTTGGGCGGATTAGGCGGTCTGTTCTGATGGCGAATTACAACGTCGTTCCCCTGCAAAGGCTGGTCGAGCAGTTCGAGCGCCTGCCGGGTATCGGCAGCAAGACCGCTCAACGGCTCGCCTACTTTGTACTGAATATGCCCAAGGAGCAGGCGCAGGAATTCTCGTCGGCGATCATCGAAGCGCACGAAAAGATCCGCCGATGCGAGATCTGCTGTAACTTCTCCGACGAGGAAAAATGTCCTGTCTGCCGCAGTGTAACGCGTGACAAAAGTACCATCTGTGTGGTCGAAACGCCCCGTGATGCGCTTGCGATCGAGGGTACCGGCGAATATAAGGGCACCTATCACGTACTGCACGGCGTGATCTCGCCCCTGAGCGGCATAGGCCCCGATCAGCTTTGCATCAAGGAGCTGCTCGCCCGCCTGAACAGCGGCGAGGTCAGCGAGGTCATTATGGCGACCAATCCCACCGTCGAGGGCGAAGCGACCGCGATGTATCTGTCGCGCCTGTTAAAGCCGCTCGGGCTGAAGATCACCCGCCTTGCCTACGGTATCCCTGTCGGCGGCGACCTCGAATATGCCGACGACGTGACGCTTGCAAGAGCGCTTGAGGGCAGGAGTGAGCTGTAATGGATAACGTCAAGATCATCGCAAATAATAAGAAAGCCTACCACGATTACTTCATCGAGGAAAAATACGAGGCGGGCATCGCACTTGCCGGCACCGAGGTCAAATCTCTCCGCCAGGGCAGGGTCAACCTTAAGGACAGCTGGTGCAATATCGTCGACGGCGAAATGTTTGTCAACGCGATGCACATCAGCCCGTATGACCACGGCAATATCTGGTCAAAAGACCCGATGCGCGTCAGAAAGCTCCTCATGCACAAGCGCGAGATCAACAAGATCTTCGGTCTCTTACAGCAAAAGGGCTACTCCCTCATTCCCCTCTCGGCGTATTTCAAGGGCAGTAACGTTAAGCTGGAGCTGGGGCTCTGCAAGGGCAAAAAGCTCTATGATAAGCGCGACGCCGCCGCTGAGCACAGCGCCAAGCGCGCCATCGAACGCGCGATGAAGGAGCAGAACAGGTAACCGCATAACTATCCCGCAGGGATAACATAACTGCGAAGCAACCGAACTTGTCAAACAATCATCACTGCAACACCAAAGGTGTTGCCTACATGGGGATGTAAAGGTTTCGACGGGGATGGCGAAGCCGGGTAAGCGAGTAGCGGTGAGGAACCGCTTTAAAAGCCTCAACTTTTCAAAATAAACGACAACAATAAAGTTGCTTTAGCTGCTTAATGCAGCTCGTCTGCCGGAGAGGACCGCGGCTTCGGACAAGGCGTCGACAGCGGTTTCTGTGAACAGCCTACGCCTTTAAGCTGTCACACATAAAAGGCTACTAAAACGCAGAGCCTGTTATTGGGCGCTGCGCAGAGGGAATGTCAAAACAATAACTGCACTCGGAGAAAACCCTGTGGAACTGTTTTCGGACAGGGGTTCAATTCCCCTCATCTCCACCAATACAAGCGATTTCCGAACACTATTATATTTTTGTTAATGGTGTTGTCGGGGTCGTCATTATGCGAAAGGCGAGAGCGTAAGCTCTCGCCTTTAGTCATCTTCCTCGGCTTCGTCCTCTTTCATCACCTTACCGTTTGCTATATCAATCGTTTTTGAAATTTCGGCGAGGTATTTTTCCTGCGCGGCGCGGATTTCGCCTATATTGTTTTGAACGGTGTCGCGGAGCGAGTGCGTCGCGATCTGCCCCGGGTGGCTTGCATGATAGCCTACCACTATATCCTCGTATCTCATAAAATGGGTTGAGTTGATCTCATGCGGTTTGGTACCAAACTCTACCCACCACGGGCTCGAGTGGGAGGGCTGTTTGCCGCGCTTGCGTACCCTTTGCCACGAATAAAAACCTATTTGTAGTGTCGGCTGTCCTGTTGCTCTGTTTATCATCACCCACGAGGCAATATGATTCTTAAAGCGTTTTGTGCGGATTGGTACGTTTTGCCGGAGTTTTTTTCGGAGAATCTTGCCACTATCACGGAGGGCGGCTTTAGAGAGCCCGACCATTGCTTTTTTTACCTCGTCGGATTTGTCAACAAATTTTACATTATAGAGAGGCTTTGGCATATATGTCACCTTTTATATAATAGCGGATAGTCGAAAGCGCCGCGTGTGTGTTGAGCTCCGCGGCGCTTTCTCTATGTGAATTTAAGGAGGGCTGATTAGTTACCGCCGAGCAAGGCTTTCCATGTGAGGGCGCCGACAATGCCGTCGGCGGTGAGTTTGCTTGCGGTCTGGTACGCCTTGACCGCGTAGGTGGTATTGCTGCCAAATACTCCGTCGATCGAGAGCGCCTTGCCGTCCTTG
>CACYPH010000029.1 GCA_902776185.1 uncultured Ruminococcus sp. | reverse complement strand
TATTATACCAATTATCTACTGCTGTTTTTACTGTCGAAGAAGCATATTCAACATAGCTTCCAGAAGAATTATACTGCGACGCAGCAACACATTCCTTTGCAAGCAGGGTTACCGTACTGCTGTCGTAATCTATAAGGTACCATTCCTTGCCGTCAAAAGTTACTACTGTTGTAGTGTTCTTAAGGTCAGCATACGGCGGTGCTACGCCCGCATACGCCGTCAGGCTCATAGCCGGCACAACTGTCAGTATCATCAGTAAAGACAAAATAACGCTGACAGCCTTTTTGCTGAATACTTTTATACTTGTCATAAAGATATCTCCTTTTCTTAGTTTGATTAAGGCAACGCCGCATAACTCACGGCGCTCGCCCTGCAATCCGCAAATCTGAATCATGCGGTGTTGCCTTTAAATGTATAACACTGCCGGTTTCGGTCTGCCCGCTGACCGCATACGATAATGTATCGGGTATTGGCTGTAAGCCAAACAAACCAAGCAAATTGTTACCAAAATCAGTTGAGATTGCCACGTCGCCGACGCTTGCGTCCGCTCCTCGCAATGACAATCTGATAAAACAAAACACAGGCGCAGTTATCCTACGTCTGTGTCAGTTGATAAGGGTTATTCTGTTGAAAAAGGGCGTACGAAACAGAGCGGAGTGATCCGCTATACAGTGCTGTGCGTACGTGTGCGTGTGCTGTGCTGTGCTGTGCTGTGCTGTGCTGTGCTGTGCTGTGCTGTGCTGTGCAAGTATAGCCCATCGTCATCACCGTGTCAAGCCCTTTCCTATGCCTGTCTATTGTGTTTTATTATACCGATAAAGCGCCTCCTCGTCAATGCGTTAAAAGAATTATACGATTTTTTTGATTTCAAAATCATTGTAAGGAAGGGCGAAGGAGGAATTAGGAATGTGGAATTTTTTGTAGGAACGTTGGATGTAATTCGTGGGGTACGATGAACGTGGGATATCATTCGTAGGGCGTTGGATAACATCCGTAGGGTACGGCGCTCGCCGACGTACCGCGTGACCGCAGGTCACCCTATCGCGCCGCAGGCATTATACTTGTAGGGGAGGGCCTTGTGTCCTCCCGCAGAATGACGGGCGATGACCGTCCCTACAACAAACGTCGAACCTCACCGTACGGACGACCGCACGACAAAAGCCGCCCCGATCGCTTGGGTCGATCGGGGCGGCTTACTGCAGCCTATATTGATTTCGGCAATATAGCATGGTTTCACGTGAAACATTTGTTCTAAAATATCCCTTTGCGGAAACCTGAAGTTATTTTAATTTAGAAAGGTTTTCTTTGGCTTTGTGGATCACGCGCAGGTCATTATCGTAGATACAGCGGTGGTGGGCTTCAAAAAGATCGACCCAGATGTAGCTGTCGATCTCCTCCTCCTGCACGACAACGTCGTCGGAGAAGGTCTGCGCCATGAAGAACACGACGCGCTTTTTGATCTTGCCGAAGGGACAGTAATCGGAGACCTCGCGGACGCCGTCAATGATGGTGATATCAAGTCCGGTTTCCTCTTTGACCTCGCGGATCGCGGTCTGCTGCTCGGTTTCGCCCTTTTCGACGTGACCCTTGGGGAAGCTGTAGTTCCTGCCGTTGTGGTTCTTGACCAGCAGGGTCTTATAGCGGTCGCCGTCCTTGTGGATGACGATAGCGCCGCAGCTCTTCTCATACAGACAGGAGATCTTGTCGATGACCGCGTTGCGCAGGATCGACAGATGCTCGCGGATCTCGGGCTCGTAGTAGATCTCGCCCTCGGGCGCGATGATCAGCTTCTCTCCCACGCCTCTGAAGGTGGCGACGGCGATGACAACGCCGAACATAAAGTCGCGCAGGGGTTTCTTCGTGATAATATACGAGCTGGTGTTCTTGGCGGTATCGGCAGAAGCATAGCCGGAATACAGATGATTTGACAGCATACCGTATACATTGACTTTTACTTTCTTCGCTATCATTCCGTTTTCACCTCCTTTGGGAGAATTTGATGGTTGATTTATTCGCCGTAGCCGTAGTTTCCCTCGTCTTGGGGAACTTCGTTATACGCTTCTTCCTGATAATAATCGGGCGTTTCCTGATAACCCTCGTCGGGCGCGGCGTCGGCGTTCGCATCAGCAGTAGTGGGATCTGTCGTCGCCGCTGCCGATCCGAAGATACCGCGCAGGGTGGTATCGGCGAGCTCCGTAGAGTTCGCGTTCGCGACCGTATTGATGAACAGCACCTCGTCGATGTTGTTATCCTGCATATAGCTCTTGAGGTTGCCGGTCCACAGGGTCGGGTCGATCACGTGGACTTCCTTGTAATTATTGGTCAGGAAGGGGACGAAAGCATTGGCGTTGGTATCCTTGACAACGACGATCTTCTTGCCCTCTGTGAGCGTATCGTTATACGCGACGAAGAGCGGGCTGTCGCCGCTGAGGTAGACGCCGTAGGCGAGCGCGCCGGAGGATTCCGCTTCATAATACAATGACGAATCCTGCAGCTCTGATCCCATCTCCGCCATGCGGGAAGCATGCGTGGAATAAGGGAACAGCCAGTAGTGGATGGTATCGAGGCTGCTCGAGAGGCTTTCGTCATAGCCTGCGTAAATACCCTCATAGCCTGTGATCGTTTTCTCGGTACAGGCAGTCAGATCGAGCGCCTGCTGACCGGTCTGGGAGCAGAACGCCTGATAAGCATAGTACGCGCCGAGACCCGTCCATTTATAGTCGGTGTTGCAGTAGATATATTCGGAGAGATGCTCTGCAAGGGCGTTGTAGCAATTGATCGGCTTGACGTCCTCGGTGTAGCTCTCGTAGATCTTCTTGATATTGTTCGCCTGGATGGTCGTAGACACGGTGCCGTCCTCGATCAGCCGGCGCGGCAGGGCGTACTCGGTGTGGTTCGGTACGACCATATTATAGACCGTATACTCGGGCGCGCTCTTCTTGAAGTCCGAGATCGCCTTGGCGTAGGTCTCGGCGGAAGTATCAGAGCCGGTGAAGACCGGCAGCGCCATATTATTATAGATATAGACGCTGTTATCATACTCGGAAAGATGACCGGTGGCATTCTGGTCGTCCGGAATATTCGGGGTGACAAAATTCTTGGCTTCGCTGTCGGCTGCCGTATTATCTCCCTCGGGCGCGGTAGTCTCGGACGAGAGAGAATAGATCTTTGTCGTTTCCGTTTCTGCTTCTTTATTGTCCTTGCCGATACCGAAAATCAGCTTGACCAGCTGCACCAGCAGGAAAATCGCCAAAAACAGGATCAGTGCGCAGACGACGACAATGATCGTGCGGCGGATCAGCAGTTTCCTCCTGCGTTCTTTCTTCGCCTGTGCGGCGTCGCGTCTGCGGCGCAGCGTATCAGACGCGCGATGGGGTTCCGAATTGTGATCGTATGGCATGGGGACGCCTCCTTTATTATGGCTTCTGACCCTGGACTGTTGAGTTCGGAATTGTTCTCGGTTGCCTACACTAAACCCATATTCTTCAATATTATACTACAAGTTCGGGATTTATACAACAGTGAATCTGCATTTTTATCTGTTTTTTGCAGGAAAATTGTCTATTTTGGGCGGTTAGATTGATCAAAATTGCCGTATTTTTCCGAAAAAATCCTCTGCTCTCCCCGAAAACACCCATAATTCCGCCCACAGCTCCCCATAATTCATTCTTGCACAACGGCGTTTGATGTGCTACAATAGACTGGATTCAATAATAATAGGAATAATAGGAAGTGTATGAAAATGGATTATCGGTTTTCCGACAAGGTGTTGGCGCTCAAGCCCAATGCCATCCGCGAAATTTTGAAAAGCGCGTCCGACCCGGGCGTGATCTCGCTTTCTGCGGGCAATCCCGCTCCCGATGCGTTCCCGACGGACGCGATCCGCGAGATCAGCGAAAGGCTTCTCAGAGAGAATCCCATCGGCGTGCTGCAGTACGGCGTCAGCGAGGGATATCAGCCCCTGCGCGATACGCTGAAAAGCTATTTAAAAGAAAAACACAACATCGGCTCGGATGACGATGAGCTGATCATCGTTTCCGGCGCACAGCAGGTGATGGATATCGCCGCGAAAACCTTTTTGAACGAGCATGACGTTCTTGTATGCGAGGCGCCGTCCTTTGTCGGAGCGCTGAACACCTTCCGCAGCTACAACACCGAACTCATCGGCGTAACGGTAGAGCCGGACGGCATGAATATGGAAGAGCTCGAAAAGGTGCTGGACGAGAATCCGAACGCGAAACTCATCTACACCATCCCGAATTTCCAGAACCCCTCGGGCGTGACGATGTCGCTTGAGAAGCGCAAAAAGCTGTATGAGCTGGCGCTCGCTCACAACTGTCTGATCATCGAGGACAATCCCTACGGCGATCTGAGATACTACGGCGAGGATGTGCCGGCGATCAAGAGCTTTGACACCGAGGGGATCGTCATCTACTCCGGTTCGTTCAGTAAAGTCGTCTCCCCCGGCATTCGCGCGGGCTATATGATGGCGAACAAGGCGGCGATGGCGAAGATGATCATCTGCAAGCAGGGTCAGGACGTCCACACGACGATGTGGTCGCAGATGCTCTGCAACGAGCTGATGACCAAGTACGACTTTGAAAAGCACCTCGATTATCTGCGCGCGCTGTATACAAAGAAAGCCGCGCTGTGCATGGATCTGCTTGACAAGTACGTTGTGCCGCACGGCATTCACTACAACAAGATCGAGGGCGGTCTGTTCATCTGGTGCGATCTGCCCGAGGACGTCGATATGCTCGACTTCTGCAAGAAGCTGACCGAAAGAAAGGTCTGCGTCGTACCGGGCAACGCGTTCCTGACCGACAGCGCGATGGAATGCCACTCGTTCCGCATCAACTTCTCTACCCCGACCGATGAACAGCTCACACAGGGCATCATCGAGATCGGAAAGCTAGCGGAAGAGATCATTGGCTAGGCTCCCTTTGGTAAAGGAGACTCCCCTTTTAGGGGAGATGGGCAAAGCCCAGAGGGGTCTGCCGTCTCTGCCAAGAGAGCTGTCACCAAAGGTGACTGAGGAATTGTATGATCGGAGCGTAGCGACCAACCAAATAATAATTGTTTCTCCCTAAGGTCGATCAATACTGCAATTCCTCCGAGCTCGCTAAGGCGAGCCCACCTCCCTTTACCAAAGGGAGGCTATGAAAGGATTGATCAAAATGGAAAATACAGAAAAGAAAAAACAGATCGTTTTCTCGGCGATACAGCCCAGCGGCACGATCACGCTCGGCAACTACTTGGGCGCGCTGAGGAACTGGGTGAAGATGCAGGATAACCCCGAGTACAACTGTCTGTACGCGCTGGCGGATCTGCACACGATCACCGTTCGTCAGGAGCCCGCCGCGATGCGCCGCAACATCATCGACGCGTACGCGATGGTCATGGCGTGCGGCGTGGACGTTGACAAAGCGCCGTTCTTTATCCAGAGCCACAATCCGAATCACAGCATCATGGCGTGGATCCTCGACTGCTACACCCAGTTCGGCGAGCTTTCCCGCATGACGCAGTTCAAGGATAAAAGTGCGAAGCACGCTGACAACATCAATGCGGGACTCTTCACCTATCCGAGCCTGATGGCGGGCGACATCCTGCTGTATCAGGCGGACAAGGTGCCGGTCGGCGCGGATCAAAAGCAGCACATCGAGCTGACACGCGATGTTGCGACCCGCTTCAACAGCATTTACGGCAACGTATTCAAGATTCCCGAGGGCTTCATTCCCAAGGACAGCTCGCGCGTCATGAGCCTGCAGACGCCGACCAACAAGATGAGCAAGTCCGACGAGAACGCCAACGGCTGCATCATGATGACCGACAGCGACGACGTCATCATGAAGAAATTCAAGCGTGCCGTCACCGACAGCGAGATGAAGGTCCGCTACGCCGAAGGCAAGGACGGCATCAACAACCTGATGAGCATTTATGCGGCGGTGACCGGGCTGAGCTTTGAAGAGATCGAGCGCGACTTTGACGGCAAGGGCTACGGCGACTTTAAGACCGCCGTCGGCGAGGCTGTCGTCGCGGAGCTCTCCCCCATCCGCAAGCGGTATGAGGAGTACATCAAGGATAAGAAGTACATCGAGGAATGCTATACAAAGAGCGCGGAATTTGCGATCCGCATCTCGTCCCGCACGGTAGATAAGGCGATGAAGAAGATCGGTTTTATCCTGCCGAAAAAGGGCTGATAATTACATACTGATATGAAAGCCGCGGTCATGCCGCGGCTTTTTTGCAGCGCGTCGTTTTGGGGTTGACAAACGCATCTGTATCTGCTATAATAGCACGAGTGTAAAGTAAAACACTTTACAGGAAAGGGATGCGGATGGATTCGAAGCTTGAGATTTCTCTCCTCTACGATTTCTACAAAGAACTTCTCAACAACTCTCAGCAGCAGGTGATCGAGCTGTATGTCAATGACGATCTGTCGCTCTCCGAGGTGGCGGACATCTTATCGATCAGCCGCCAAGGGGTGCGCGACTCGCTGAACAGGGCGACCAAAAAACTGCGCGATTATGAGAACAAACTGCATTTCTACCAAAATTACAATGAACAGCAACAGACCGTCGGCAAGATCCTCGGGTATGCAAAAGAGATCCGCGGATCGACCGATGATAAACGAATCATCGGCTTGTGCGACAGGTTGATCGACGATACGGAAAAACTGATGGAAAGGGAGGAACAACATGGCATTTGAAGGATTGTCTCAAAAGCTGACCAACGCGTTCAAAAAGCTCAGAAACAAGGGTAAGCTCACCGAGGGCGACGTCAAGGAAGCGATGCGCGAGGTGCGTCTGGCGCTTCTGGAAGCGGACGTCAACTTCAAGGTCGCGAAGGACTTTACCAATCGCGTGACCGAGCGTGCCGTCGGCGCGGACGTCATGGAAAGCCTGACCCCCGCCCAGATGGTCATCAAAATCGTCAACGAGGAGCTGACTTCTCTCATGGGCGCGGAATCCGCGCGCGTAGAGTTCAACTCGAAGCCCCCGACGATCATCATGCTCTGCGGCTTGCAGGGCGCAGGTAAAACCACCCACGCCGCGAAGCTCGGCAAATGGTTCAAAGCGCAGAATCACCGTCCGATGCTGGTCGCGTGCGACATCTACCGTCCCGCGGCGATCGAACAGTTGAAGGTCGTCGGCGCAAAGGCGGAGGTACCGGTCTTTGAGATGGGTACCGAAAACCCCGTCAAGATCGCGAAGGAAGCGATCAAACACGCCAAGGACTACGGCAACGATATCGTCATCCTCGATACCGCCGGCCGTCTGCATATCGACGAACAGCTCATGCAGGAGCTGAAAAACATCAAGGCAGAGGTTCACCCCGACGAGATCCTGCTGACCATCGATTCGATGACCGGTCAGGACGCAGTCAACGTCGCAAAAACCTTTAACGAGCTGCTGGATATCACCGGCGTCATCCTGACGAAGCTCGACGGCGACACCCGCGGCGGTGCTGCGCTGTCGGTCAAGGCGGTCACCGGCAGACCCATCAAGTTCGCCGGTACGGGCGAAAAGCTCGAGGATCTGGAGCAGTTCCACCCCGACCGCATGGCGTCGAGGATCCTCGGCATGGGCGACGTGCTGTCGCTGATCGAACAGGCAGAGCAGAAGCTCGACCAGAAAAAGGCCGAGGAGCTCGCCGAAAAAATGATGAAAAACAAGATGGATTTCAACGATATGCTCGACCAGTATGACCAGATCAGGAACATGGGTCCGATCAAGGGAATCCTGTCGAAGCTGCCGGGTATCGGCAACAAGCTCGACGACGTCGATATCAACGAAAAACAGCTCGACTGGAACAAGGCGATCATCCTTTCGATGACGCCCGCCGAAAGAGCCAAGCCCGGACTGATGAATCCCTCGCGAAAGCGCAGGATCGCGGCGGGCTCGGGCAGATCGGTTGAGGAAGTCAACCGCCTGATCAAACAGCTTGAGCAGACGCAGAAGATGATGCGCGCGTTCAACTCGAAGGGCAAAAAAGGCAAAAAGATGCGCTCGATGATGAACGGCGGCGGGATGCCCCCGATGGGCGGAGGATTCCCGGGATTTTGATCGGATGATCAATGATGAATGATTGATGATTGGAAAAAGAATACTGCATCATACATCTATCATTTATCATCATTCATCAATCATTAAACCGTTTATTCACCAATCATAACATTGGTTAATAATATATCATTCTATACAAGAGGAGGTTAAATCATGGTAAAGATCAGATTGAGAAGAATGGGCGCTAAGAAGAACCCTTTCTATCGTATCGTAGTAGCCGACTCGCGCTATCCGCGTGACGGTCGCTTCATCGAGGAGATTGGCACCTACAATCCCACTACCGAGCCGTCTGAGATCAAGGTCGACGCCGACAAGGTTAAGGAATGGATCGCTAAGGGTGCTCAGCCGACCGATACTGTAAAATCACTGTTAAAGAACACAGGTATTATCTAATTGCGAAAGGACCATAATTATGAAAGACTTACTTCTTACTATTGCACAGGGTTTGGTAGAAGAACCCGACGCGGTCAGCGTTACTGTTGACGAACCGAACGAAGAGGGTACCACTGTATACCACATCCATGTTGCAGAGGGCGATATGGGCAGAATCATTGGCAAACAGGGTAGAATCGCGAAAGCGATCCGTACCGTTGCCCGCTCAGCTGCTATCCGCAAGAACGAGAAGGTTATGGTTGAGATCGACTAACATCTCCTACAACTCAACCCGATAACTCGGGCTTGAAGAAAGGCGTGTCAGATGACACGCCTTTTATTTTTAGAAGGATTTTTCAGTTAAAAAACCGCCTGCACAATGCAGGCGGTGTGGATGATCTTATTCGGTTGGCTCGGAAGCGTTTTCCTCCTCTTCGGAGATGATCTCGGTCGGAAGCTCGACAGAGATGGTCCCGGAGATCACGATGGGCTTCCAATCCTCGTAATCATTGACCTCGAACGCGACGTTGACGGCGTCGATGGTCGTGATGCCGTATTCGTCCAGATCCTGGTCAAAGAGTTCGATCTTATCGACCGCTTTCGTATGGGGCAGGATCACCGTGCTCATAGTGGTGGTGATATCGTAGCCGTTGACCTTCAGCTGATTATTTTTGACGCAGATAGTGCGATCGGTATCGTTCTGGAGATAGACCATCAGCACACGGCGGCTGTCAAACAGCGTATCCTTTTTTACGCCCTGTAGGATGACCTTGACGCCCTTGCTGTCAAAAGCAAGCTGGCCTTCTTCGTTAAAGGGAGTCTGACTGTCGGAAGTATTGAGCAGATCGAGCTTGACCGTTTCGGTCGTATCCAGAACGGAGAAGGTCTTGCTGTCGAGAATACTCAAAGAGATGCCGACGTCGGAAAGCGAGTGGATATCGGCCATCGCAAGATCCAGATACGGCAGCGACATCGGAGCTTCGAGCTTCTTGTGCTTCGGGACGTTCAGATCGATCTCGGGCTTCATCATAAATCCGTTGACGGTAGTATGATAATTTTGGATAAGCAGGTCGTTATCTGTGTCGTTTTTGACGTCCAGCATGATCTGGGGTCCGTGAACGGTATCGTATTTGATGGATTTCGCCGTGATAGTCACGCCGTCTTTCTCGTATATGCTCTGCTCTTCGAGAGAGGGAGTTTGATCGAAGGTCTTGATAAAGCTGAGGCTGATGACTTCGTGATTGCCCTTGGTCTCTTCATCGGTCGGCACGTCGGTTTTCTCGATCGTTTCAGTAACCGCCGCCGTCTCTGCGTTTTCAGTCGACTGCTGTTTTTTCTCGCCGCAGGCGGCAAGCGACAGCAGCAGCATCGCCGCGAGCATCACGCTCAAAAAACGCTGCACTTTACCTTACCTCCTCTCTGTTCATCCGTGATCTCAGCGACACAAAATCGCCGTACTTCTGAAAATCCACCCGCTATTATACTCTTTGTGCGGCAGATTGTCAATATTTCGGCGGATTTCGCACGTTTTTGCGCTGCTTTGGCTGAATATGGCTGACAATTTAGAGGCAAATCTTAAAAAACTATGGAAAACCCCTACATTTTTATCATAATTTCATTCATTTTAACCAAAAAACTGTTGACATCAATATAATTGCGTGCTATAATGTTATACTAATAATCAGCAGAAGACTTGTTTCTGTGTTATGAGGCGTATATGGAGCAAATCATCAACATTGACAGAATGGAACACGCCGCGGCTCTTTTCGGCAGTTTTGACAGCAATATCAAAATCATCGAGGATGAGTTCAACGTTCGTGTTCACGCCCGTGACAGCGAGCTGAAGATCTCCGGTGACGCGGAGGGTGTGCTGAAGGCGAGCAAGGTCATCGACAGTTTACTGTCGCTCTTGAGCAGAGGCGAACAGCTGTCGGAGCAGAACATCACCTACTGCATCTCTCTGGTCAACGAAGGCAGCGAGGAAAAGGTCGAGGCGCTGGCGAGCGACTGTGTGTGCGTTACCTCCAAGGGTAAGCCCATCAAACCGAAGACCCACGGTCAGAAACGGTATTGTGCGGCGATCGAGGAGAATACCATCACCATCGCGGTCGGCCCTGCCGGCACCGGTAAAACCTACCTTGCGGTCGCGATGGCGGTCACCGCGTTCCGCTCGAAGGAAGTCAACCGCATCATCCTGACGCGTCCCGCGGTAGAAGCGGGCGAAAAGCTGGGATTTTTGCCGGGCGATCTGCAGAGCAAGGTCGATCCCTACCTGCGCCCTCTGTATGACGCGCTGTTCGATATGCTGGGTGCCGAAACCTACCAGAAATATCTCGAGCGCGGAAATATCGAGGTCGCACCGCTGGCGTATATGCGCGGGCGGACGCTGGACGACAGCTTTATCATTCTGGACGAGGCGCAAAATACCACCTCGGAACAAATGAAGATGTTTTTGACGCGGCTGGGACATAACTCAAAAATGGTTATCACCGGCGACATCACACAGATCGACCTGCCGAACGGCGCAAAGTCCGGTCTGAAAGAGGCAGTCAAGATCCTCAAGGGGATCAAGGGAATCGAAAGGCTGACCTTCTCGGACAAGGACGTCGTCAGACATCGGCTGGTCCAAGACATCATCAAGGCATACGAACGTGCACAGGAACGACAAAATCGCTCGTAGCAGAGATCTTCTGCTCAAGGAAAATTGTCAGTAACCTCCACTACTCCATGAGCTGACATTGGAAGCATATATCCTTTCTGTACTGCTCAAAAAAGAGAACAGGAGTCTTTTAGGAGCGGTGCATCCAAAAAGAGAGAGTAGGAAAGTTTATGAAAAACGACAAAATCAGAGTTGTTATCACCAACTCGCAAAAAAAGGTCCGCATCCCGACGGGACTGCGGATGCTGATCCGCCGTTCCTGCACGGCGGTACTGCGCAACGAGGATTTTGACGGTCCTGCCGAGATCTCCGTTACCTTCGTCGACAATGACGAGATCAAAAAGCTCAACGCCCAATACCGCAACAAGGACGTCGAGACAGACGTTCTGTCCTTCCCGATGGGCTCGAACGGAGAATACGACACCAATATGGATACCGGCGCAAAGATCCTTGGCGACGTGGTGCTGTCCGTTGAAAAAGCAATGGAACAGGCAAATCTGTACGGGCACAGCTTTGAGAGAGAAGCGGGCTATCTGACCGTTCACAGCGTTCTCCATCTGCTCGGGTACGACCATATGGAGCCGCTCGACAAGGTACATATGCGTGAAAAGGAAGAAACCGTCATGCAGCAGCTCGGGCTCGGCATCAGGCTGGGTTATACGGCAGAGTAATATAGGCGCAGTCACTTAACCTATCGACAGCGCGGATCGGTACACGCCCTTTTCGTGTATCGATCCGCGCTGTCGGCATTTATCATAGACAATTAACGCAAAAGAGCTGCCGGGGAGGGCAGCTCTTTGATGCTTAGAAAAGATTTGTAGGAGGAATTCTGTTGATCAGAAATTTGCGATCAGAGCGAAGTTGTTGATCGGAGTGAAGTCGACGGTCTCACCGGGAACACTCGGATAGCTCTGTCCGGGCGCTACCTGACCGGAGGTTTCAACTACCAGTCCGCAGTCAGCCCATACATGACCGTATGCGTAGGAGCCCATGTGAGCGTCAAACATACCCAGTGTGCAGGTTGTCCAATCGATATAGGCGGTGGTGTGGGCGCCGGCGAGCTTGCCGATGTAGGTCAGGTCATCCTTGTTGATTCTGTAGACCTCGTAGTATCTTGCGGCTTCGTACTTGCCGAAGCTGAGGATCAGGTGATAGTAGTTCGAACCGGAGAGCTTGCAGACGGTGTAGCCCTCGGCGCCGCTGTTCTTGATGGTGTTGTAGAGCGCCTGATAGACGGCGGAGTTGGAACGGTAGTTGGTGTGGCTCTCAGCGGCGATGGCGGGTTGGTTGGTGTTTGCCTGTGCTGCGTTAGCGGTGACACAGAAGACGGATGTTGCTGCGATCAAGACGATCATGAGGATTGCGATTACTTTTTTCATTGTTAAGATCTCCTTTTCATTTGGATTTGTTTTCTTAGGTCAGGTGTTTGTTGTCCGGCCTCGATGCTCTCCGCTGTTCCTCGTATAACTCCTACTCACCCCACCGCTCTCCATGACCTGAAGGTCATTGACAGCGGAGCCGGTTCGTCCGTCGTTATCCGAGGGCTGCGAGCCTCGGCTTTTCTCTCTCCCTTGACTGTGGCTATAGTATATCAGGTCGACAAGGACAAGAAGAGGACAAAAATCAGGCTTTTTAAAAATTTTTTCAAAAAATTTTTATTTTTCTTTGGTCTGCAATCAGAAGTCAGCGATCATAGCGAAGTTAATAATCACAAAAATGCGGATGGACACACAATTTGTTAGGTGTATCCATCCGCACAGCCGGTATTTACAGTAGCTCTTTCACTGCTTTCTTTAAGCTGTCTGAATCTGCGTGATCAATAATAGTTTTGATAAATGCCGTCATTTCCTTCGTGTTCTTGAAATCCTTCTCCGAAAAGCCCGATAGCAAAACGTATTCATAATAGCTTATTCTCGGCGCAAATTTTCGCGCATAGCTTCTGGAAATCAATTCAAACGATTCGATCTTTACAATTCCTTTTTTTATTAGGGATTTGATCAAAGAATGAACGTAGCTGTCCTTCCATGTTTTATCCTTGGATAGTGCTACGATTTCAGTACATGACAAGGGATCATCGCTTGCTCACAATAAATCCATAACCTGTTTCTCCGATTTTGTCATTGTTTCCATGCTACCATTTCCTCTCCCCTCGGCACGCTCATTTTTGATATAACCGGATTTAATCAATTCGTCACAGCTGACATTAAAGAGTTCAGCGAGCCTTTGTATTGTCGCAATATCAGGTTCGGTTTTACCGAGCTCATAATTGGTGTAGGTAGAGCGGTCGATATTCAGCAGCTCGGCTATCTGTGACTGCGTGAATTCCGACGTACATTCTCGCAGTTCTCTCAAATTCTCACCAAATTCGACAGACATTTCGCAACCTCCTATAAATAAAAAAGTGCGCAGCAACGAAGCCACGCACCGAAAAATACGAGCCTCGGATACTGCGACATATCACAAAGTAAACATCATAGCTTATGCAATCAGTCAACTTGAGGCAAGTATTTTTGCCAAAGCATTGAATGACTGACGCATAAAAAGCAAACGTAGTAATTACTTATTACGCTGTTATTAAAATATTTACTTGTGATATGTCGCAACAAAAGTATATCATACAATCACTGAGATTGCAACAGATTATTTTACTTGCTTATTCTGCGCGTTGTAGGTTTACAATAGAGTCGTTACAGTAGCAAGTGAAAAAAGAATAGCAAATAGGAAGAACCTGTGTTACAGTTAAGTTCGCTTACAACCAACACAACAAAGGAGATCCTATTTGCTATGAATACTGTAACACAAAAGATGTTATCTCGTCAATCCCTAATCAAGTATGCAGAAAAACACGGAGTAACAAAGGCAGCTATCAAGTACGATGTCAGCCGCCAATATGTCTACCGATGGAAGAACAGATATGATGGATCGCTGCAATCCTTAGCAGATAAGTCACATCGTCCTCATTCACATCCTAATCAGCACACTGAGGATGAAATCAAGTTAATAAGGGATATGCGTCGGCGCAATCCACATGCCGGGCTGGTCGTCTTTTGGGTCAAGCTCAGACAAAGGGGCTACACAAGGAGTATTACCGGGTTGTACAGAGTTCTTCGAAGGCTCGGAGAGCCAAGAAAGACTTTACCAAATCCTAAATACATTCCTAAACCTTACGAAAAGATGACGTATCCCGGTCAAAGAGTTCAGATCGACGTCAAATTTGTTCCGTCAGCTTGCCTTGTCGGTGAGGCTAAGGAAGAAAAGTTCTACCAATATACAGCCATTGATGAATACTCTCGTTTCCGATATATTGAGGCTTTTCAGGAACACAACAGCTATTCATCTACCGTTTTCCTTGAGCACATGCTCAAAGCTTTTCCCTTCAAAGTTGAGTGTGTTCAGACTGACAACGGCTTGGAATTCACAAAGCGCTTGCTAAAAGAAAATGATTTGACTTTATTTGAAGAAAAGCTGTTAGAGTTGGGAATCCGTTACAAAAACATCAAGCCATACACTCCCAGACACAACGGTAAGGTTGAAAGATCTCACCGTAAAGACAACGAGTATTTCTACGCTTGTCATACATTCTACTCATTTGTTGACTTTAAAAAGCAATTAGCTGTTCACAGCAGAAAATACAACAACTTTCCTATGCGTCCTCTCGGTTGGAATTCTCCTCGTGAGTTCCTTAACCATTTCCTCAAAACCGGCGAGGTTATTCTTCATTAATTGTGTAACACATCATTGACAAACCTACATTATTTTACTTGCTTATTCTGCGCGTTCGCGGTATAATGACTTTGACCAAAATGATAAAGGACTATTTGTATATGAAACAAAATCAACGCTCGGCGTTCATTACCATCGTCGGTATCCCGAACGTCGGAAAATCTTCGATACTCAACCGCATATTAGGACACAAGATCGCGATCGTTTCGTCAAAGCCCCAGACGACCCGCACCCGCATCACGGGTATTCTGACACAGGGCGACGATCAGCTGGTCTTTGTCGATACGCCCGGTCTGCACAAGCCGAGGACCGAGCTTGGCGAATATATGGTCAAGGCGATCAACGAATCCGTGCCGAACGGCGACGTTGCGGTGCTGGTCGTCGACAGCAAGGACGAGGTCAAGAAAGGCGAGCTCTCGCTGATCGAGAAGCTCAAGAAATCCGAAATGCCCGCGATCCTCGCGCTCAACAAGATCGACACGCTGAAAAACAAAAAGGAAGAGCTGATGGACGCGATCCTTCGCTATTCCGAATTATACGATTTCGACGCGGTGGTGCCGATCTCGGCAGAGACCGGCGAAGGCTTTGACGCACTGCTCGGCGAGCTGAAAAAGCACTGTGTCGAGGGCGGTCATTTCTTCGACGACGATATGATCACCGACCAGCCCGAGAAGGTCATCGTCGCGGAGATCATCCGCGAAAAGATCCTGCGCCTCTGCGACAAAGAGATCCCGCACGGAACGGCGGTGGTCATCGAGAGCATGAGGGAGCGCGACGATCAGGATATCATCGACATCGAGGCGACGGTCTTCTGTGAGCGCGACTCGCATAAGGGCATCATCATCGGCAAAAAGGGCGCGATGCTCAAAAAGATCTCGACCTACTCGCGGCAGGATATCGAGCGGTTCTTCGGGTGCAAGGTCAACCTGCAGACCTGGGTCAAGGTCAAGGAGGATTGGCGCAATCGCAGAGCCCTGCTGCAGAACTTTGGTTATGATAAGAAAAATTTTGAATAAGTTCGGTCGTTAGTTGAAAGATCTAAGATCTTAGTTCTTACAACTTAGATCATAAAACTTACAACTGACAACTAACAATAACTTCCTCTACATTTTTCCCGCGAGTTCAACCTTGCGAATACGGTATAATACAGATATACTTTTTCGAAAGGTTGATAGCATGATGGATGAAAAAGACGCGTGGAATGCTTTTTTCAAAAGCGGGAGCGTTCTCGATTATCTCGAATATAAGGCGATTCAGCATCAAAACGACGCATCGCTGCCGGAGGCAAAGAATGAAGTTCAGAACCAAGGGGCTGATACTCAAACAACAGAATATCGGTGAGCGCGACAAGCTGGTCTGGGTTCTGACACAAAGCCACGGGATTCTGCGCGCTTTTGCGCGCGGCGCGAAAAGCATCAAAAGCCCTAAGTCCGCCGGCACGGGGCTTTTGTCGTATTCCGACCTGAGCTTTTTTGAGGGGCGCGACAGCTACTCGATCGACGAGGCGGTCTCGCTGAACCAATTCATCGGACTTAGGTCGGATATCGAGAATATGTCGCTGGCGCAGTATTTCTGCGAGCTTTGCCTGCACCTCTGCCCCACCGGTCAGGAGGCGGAGGAACAGCTCCGGCTGATTCTCAACTCGCTGTATCTGCTGTCGGAGCATAAGAAACCGGCGCTGCAGGTGAAAACCTGCTTTGAGATGCGGCTGATCTCGATGACGGGGTATCTGCCCGACCTCGTGATGTGCGCGGGGTGCGGGGTATATGAAGCGTCCGAGATGGTATTCGTCCCGCAGACGGGCAAGCTGTGGTGCGCCGACTGTGCCGATCACAACGGCGTGCAGGGGTGTCGGCTGCCGATCGCAGCGGTGACTGCGCTCAGACACACCGTCTACGCAGATTTTGAGAAGCTGTTTTCCTTTGATCTGAAAGGAGAACTGCTCGAGCCGCTGTCGCTCGCATCCGAGCGATACATAGCCTGTATGACACAGCGGGATTATCCGACCCTGCAATTCTATAAAACCATCATCAACCAATAACAGGTACTACCACTATGAACAGACATTACAAGACCCTGGAACTCGACAAAATTCTACAAATGCTGGCAGAAGAGACCGCGATCGCCGAGGCGGGCGAAAATGCGCTGAAGATCGAGCCGGCAAACTCCCTCGACAAAACGGAACTGCTGTTGACACAGACCGAGGACGCACATATGCTGATCGGTCGGTTCGGCGCACCGTCGTTCGGCGGGATCGACAACGTGACCAACGCGCTCAGGCGTGCGGAAGCAGGCGGAGGTCTGAATACGACCGAGCTGCTGAGCATCGCACGTGCGCTGCGGGTCATCAAAGGCGTGCGCGACTGGCGCTCAAAATGCGCGGGGATCAGCACGTCGCTCGACGGATATTTCAACGTATTATATACCAATCCGAACCTGCATGACCGTATCACGACCTGTATCATCGGCGCGGACGAGATCGCGGACGGCGCGTCGCGGGAGCTTTCCGATATCCGCAGAAAAATGCGGATCGCCTCCTCGAAAGCGCGCGAGGTGCTGGAAAAGATCATCAAATCCACCACCTATCAGAAATACCTGCGCGAGGCGATCATCACCCAGCGCGACGGCAGGTATGTCGTGCCGGTCAAGCAGGAGTACCGCAATATGGTCGCGGGCTTAGTACATGATACATCGTCGTCGGGGTCGACGGTATTTATCGAACCGATGGGCGTTGTCAACGCGAACAATGACATCCGCGTGCTCCAAGGCGAGGAAGAAAAGGAGATCGAGCGGATCCTCTATGAGCTGTCGGGGCTTTGCGCGGGATGTGCGAACGAGATCATCGACAGCTACAAGACGTTAGTGGAGTTGAACCTGATTTTTGCGAAAGCGCATCTGGCATATAAAATGAAAGCCGTTCGTCCGAAAATGAACGACGGCGGTGTGATCGAACTGAGAAATGCACGGCATCCGCTGATTCCGAAGGACAGGGTGGTGCCGGTCGACGTTGCACTCGGCGAGGGCTACGACACGCTGGTCATCACCGGCCCGAATACCGGCGGCAAGACCGTGTGTCTGAAAACCGTCGGACTGCTGACCCTGATGGCGATGTGCGGGCTGATGATCCCCGCGGCGGACAACTCGAGGCTGAGCGTGTTCCGCAGAGTACTGGTGGATATCGGCGACGAGCAGAGCATCGAACAGAGCCTGTCGACCTTCTCGGCGCATATCACCAACATCATCGGGATTCTCAAGCTGACCAACCATTCGACGCTGGCGCTGATTGACGAACTCGGCGCGGGCACAGACCCGATCGAGGGCGCGGCGCTGGCGGTGGCGATCCTCGAAAAGCTCAGAGAACGCGGCGCGAAGATCGCGGCGACGACTCACTACGCGGAGCTAAAGGAATTCGCCCTCAAGACCGAAGGAGTGGAAAACGGATGCTGTGAATTCGACGTGAAAACACTGCGTCCGACCTACAAACTGCTGATCGGTATCCCCGGCAAGAGCAACGCGTTCGCGATCTCGAAGCGGCTGGGGATGGAGGACGAGGTGATCGACAGGGCAAAGCTGTTGACCTCGTCGGAGAGCAGACAGTTTGAGGACGTTGTCGAAAGTCTGGAGGAAAGCCGTCAGGAGCTCAGCGCGGAGATCGAAAAGGCGCGCAGAGCGACGCTCGAAGCACAGTCAAAGCAAGCCGAGGCGGAAAAGGCTTTGGAAAAGGCAAAGGCTGACGCTAAGCGCGAGGTCGACTATGCAAAGCAAAAGGCACAGGAGTTGACCGCGAAAACCAGGGCGCAGGCGTACGCGCTGATCGACGAGCTGGAAAAGGCGCAGAAAGAAAAGCGCTATCAGGCGGAGGAGAAAGCGAAATTCAAGAGCGGTCTCAAGGCGCTCGAGGAAACCGCCGACCCAATCCAGAACGCCGAAAAGAGCGATTACAAGCTGCCGCGTGAATTGAAGATCGGCGACAATGTGCTGATCTTCGACATCGATAAAAAGGCGGTCGTTCTCGAAAAGCCCGAGAAGGGCATGGTACTGGTGCAGGCGGGCATCATCAAAACCCGTGTGAAGCTGAGCAATCTGCGGCTGCTCGAAGAAAAGAACGTCAGCGTGCAGAAGCGCAGAGAGCGCACCTTTACCAAAAATGTACAGTCGCACTCATCTAACGAGATCGATGTGCGCGGTCAGACGGCTGACGAGGCAGTGCTGAATGTCGATCAGGCGATCGACGGGTGCGTCATGAGCAACATCCATATGCTGACGATCATCCACGGCAAAGGCACGGGTGTGCTGAGAACAGAGATACAAAAGTTCCTCAGACATCACAAGGCGGTGAAGTCGTTCCGATTGGGCACTTTCGGCGAAGGCGAAAGCGGCGTGACGATTGTAGAATTGAAATAAATACTGCCTGCACGTGAATCTAATTCTGCAATAACTCTGTAACCTGAATAACAGCGATGAAATTATGGAGGAAGTTAGAAAGGTTGTTAAGGTCGTAAAGATTGCGCT
>CACYPH010000028.1 GCA_902776185.1 uncultured Ruminococcus sp. | reverse complement strand
GAGCTATACCCTTTTAGTGTTTGTTCGCTGTACTTTTCAACATAAAAAGGAAAAGCGCTGTGAAGATTGAAGCAAACCGCTTCTTTTCTTCACAGCGCCCTTTGCATGCTATAAATATCGAAATGGTTCTTTGTTCTCAGGTTGACCGTTTGTTTCATATGTAAATTTTTTCGGTGCAACTTCTTTTCTGTATCTTGCACTGATAATAATCAATATGATATTCAAAACCGCCATAATGATGATAAATACTTGTCCTCCTGTGGCATAGATCAGTCCTATAATAAAATATAAAGCAAAAATAACACCCGAAACAATGTTTGCAACCGGAGATATGACTCTTTGTTTAACAAGTCCTACTATCCCAAGTATGCATGCAACAATATTAAAACCGAATAAGCATATTATGCTAAATACATTCACTGTTTTTGATGTTATTGTTTCATTTCCATTCATCAAATCATCCCTTTCTGATAAATGTTTCATCTACCGGACCGCCCTTGACGGCGATTGTTCCATTAACCGGTTTGATTTTATAAGCCGTTCCAGATCCCTTTATCACAATATCAATGGTATCTTTGCCGGTGTAAGAAAGTGAACCATAGTAATACTTACTGTTTTGCTTAATAATACAGGTGTTATCGGGTTTTATTGTAAATTCATACTGAAAATCCGAGCTTCTGAAAATTCCGTAAACCTCAGATAACGACGGCATCACTCCAACAAGTGTACCTTCCTTGCGACTTGACGAAAACCGATCAACGATACCGATAATAAACAGTAAGACTCCTATCACCGCAACAACGATGCCAATCGTCCGAAGAATCGATCCTGTATTATCTCTCGAACCATTCCAATAAACATACTCCATCTGCCTTTCGACGTTGCCGTCGATACTTGAACCGACAATAATTCCGACTGCGCCGATTACCATCATAATAATACCGGCTACAAAAAATCCCATACCGTTTTTCTTCTGCAAATTCATATGACCGCCTCCTGCATTTAATATCTTTATTATAATCACTATATCATAGATTGTCAACTATTAGAAGATTTTTATTTTGCCGTTAGCATATTATATTATACTAGAATGTAGACGAGGTGTTTGCTGATGGTTGACTTAGGAAGACGATTAAAAGAGCTGCGCAAAAAGCGAAAACTGACACAACAGCAGGTTGCCGAGAGAATATGGGTCTCAAAGGCAATGGTATCAGCATACGAGTTATCGATACGCACGCCTTCCTACGAGGTGCTCATCAAACTGGCAAAGCTGTTCGGCGTTACGACCGACTACCTTTTGGGGCTAGATGAAGTTGATGATAAACCGCATCAATTGATCGATCTTAGTAACCTGACCGATGAAGAACAGCGTATCATTATTGATTTAATTGAAAACATGAAAAAACACCATAACTAAAAACAGGCTTTGGATGATCCGTTTCATCCAAAGCCTGTTGTAATTATAGTAAGTATCAGAATAAACCTTTCAATTTATCCTTGAAGCTCTTGCGTTTTGCGTAGTTTTTATCGTTGGTATTCTCGTCGAATTCCTTGATCAGCTGTTTCTGCTTGCTGCTGAGATTCTTCGGCACCTCGATGACGACCTTGACGTACTGGTCGCCGCGGCCTCTGCCGCGAAGATGCTGGATGCCCTTTTGCTTGAGCTTGAAGATATCGCCGGGCTGCGTGCCCTCGTGAATCTCGTAGCTGACCTTGCCGTCAAGGGTCGGAACGGTGACGGTTGATCCCAGCGCCGCCTGCGCAAAGGTGATCGGGATCTCGCACCAGACGTCGTCGCCCCGGCGCTCAAAGACCGGATGGGGACGGATGCCAATGTAAACGTGCAGATCACCCGCAGGACCGCCGTTGATGCCCGCGTTGCCGTGGGACGATACGCTCAGTACCTGCTCGTCGTTGATGCCGGCGGGGATGTTAACCTCGACGGTTTTCTTGCGCTTGATCTGACCTCTGCCGTTACAGGTGTGGCAGGGGGTCTCGACGATCTTGCCGCGTCCCTTACAAACATCGCAGGTACGCATGGTCTGCACCGTGCCGAAGGGGGTGCGCTGGTTGATGGTCACCTGACCTCTGCCGCCGCAGGCGGTACAGGTCTTGGGCGAAGTGCCTTTCTCCGCGCCCGTGCCGTTACAGTCCTTACAGGTGGAGACCGCCTGATACTGGACGGTTTTTTTACAGCCCTTCGCCGCTTCCTCAAAGGAAACATAAACGGTCGTCTCGATATCCGATCCGCGACGCGGGGCGTTGGGATTGGAGGAGCGTCGGCCGCCGAAGCCGCCGAAGAAGCTGCTGAAAATATCGCCGAGGTCGATATCCTGACCGAAGGGCGAGCCTGCACCGCCCGCACCGTAGTTCGGGTCGACGCCCGCGTGGCCGAACTGGTCATAGCGCGCCTTTTTCTCGGGGTCGGAGAGGATCTCGTACGCCTCGTTGACCTCCTTCATCTTCTCCTCGGCTTCTTTATCGTCGGGATGAAGGTCGGGGTGGTATTTCTTCGCCATCTGGCGGTATGCTTTTTTGATCTCGTCCTCCGAAGCGCCCTTGTTAATGCCCAGCACCTCGTAGAAATCTCGTTTATCTGCCATAGTATCACCTATTTTCGCAAGTTGATAACTGATGAATAACGAACGACTGCTCGTCATTCATCAATCATCAAAGTCGTATGCACGGGGAACGGCGCACCGTTCCCCGTGCTTTTTTGCTGAATATTTATCTGAATCAGTCTACGTCCTTGTAGTCAGCGTCATAGACGTTGCCGTCGGGACCCTGCTGAGGACCTGCCTGAGTGGGATCAGCGCCGGGCTGAGCGCCCTGAGCCTGCTGTGCCTGAGCCGCCTGCTGATACAGCTTTGCTCCGATATCCTGCAGGGTCTTCATCAGATCGTCCTTCGCGGTCTTGATCGCGGCGGAATCGTTCTTGCCGATCGCGTCCTTAGCCGCGGCTACCTTGGTGTTGATCTCGTTCTTGTCAGCGTCGTTCATCTTGTCGCCGCTGTCGGAAACGAGCTTCTCTGCCTGATAGACGACCTGCTCGGCTTCGTTCTTAGTGTCGACTTCTTCTCTGCGCTTCTTATCCTCTGCAGCGTGCTGTTCCGCTTCCTTGACAGCCTTCTCGATGTCATCCTTACTCATATTGCCGGAGTTCGAGATGGTGATCTGCTGCTCAGCGCCTGTGCCGAGATCCTTCGCGGATACATTGACGATACCGTTGGAGTCGATGTTGAAGGTAACCTCGATCTGCGGGATGCCTCTGGGAGCGGGAGCGATGCCGGTCAGCGCAAACAGACCGAGCTGTTTGTTATCGCGGGCAAATTCACGCTCGCCCTGCAGAACGTTGATCTCGACCTGCGGCTGGTTGTCGGCAGCGGTGGAGAATACCTGCTTCTTGGTAACCGGGATCGTGGTGTTCTTGTCGACGATCTTGGTCATGATGCCGCCGAGGGTCTCAACGCCGAGGGACAGCGGAGTAACGTCGAGGAGCAGTAAACCGTCGACCTCGCCGCCGAGGACGCCCGCCTGGATCGCCGCGCCGATGGCGACGCACTCGTCGGGGTTGATACCCTTGAACGGCTCTTTGCCTATGATATCCTTAACAGCGTCCTGAACAGCGGGGATTCTGGAAGAACCGCCGACCATCAGGACCTTGCTGATCTCGCTGATAGAAAGACCGGAATCCTGCAGAGCGGTCTTGACGGGACCCATGGTCTTTTCGACGAGGTCCGCGGTCAGCTCGTTGAACTTCGCTCTGGTCAGGGTGAGGTCGAGGTGCTTGGGGCCTGTCGCGTCAGCGGTGATGAACGGCAGGTTGATTGCAGAGGTGGTCACGCCGGAAAGCTCGATCTTGGATTTCTCGGCGGCTTCCTTCAATCTCTGCATCGCCATCTTGTCGCCCGACAGGTCGATACCGTTTTCCGCCTTGAAGGACTGTACCATCCAGTCGATAATACGCTGGTCAAAGTCGTCGCCGCCCAGACGGTTGTTACCGGCAGTCGCCAGAACCTCCTGAACGCCTTCGCCGATCTCGATGATGGATACATCGAACGTACCGCCGCCGAGGTCGTATACCAGAACCTTCTGGTCGTTTTCCTTATCGACGCCGTAGCTGAGCGCCGCGGCAGTCGGCTCATTGATGATACGTTTAACGTCCAGACCCGCGATCTTACCGGCGTCCTTGGTCGCCTGACGCTGTGCGTCGGTGAAGTAAGCGGGAACGGTGATGACCGCGCTGGTGACGGTCTCGCCGAGATAAGCCTCTGCATCAGCCTTGAGCTTCTGCAGGATCATCGCCGAGATCTCCTGCGGGCTGTAGCCCTTGCCGTCTACGGTCACCTTGTAGTCGGAGCCCATCTCTCTCTTGATGGACGAGATGGTGCGGTCGGGGTTGGTGATCGCCTGACGCTTTGCGACCTGACCGACCAGACGCTCGCCGTTCTTAGAGAACGCGACAACGGACGGAGTGGTTCTTGCGCCTTCTGCATTAGCGATAACGACGGGCTCGCCGCCCTCGATAACTGCGACACATGAGTTGGTTGTACCTAAGTCAATACCGATTGTTTTAGCCATAATGAATACCTCCAAATAGTTGTTAGTTGGTAGTTTTTAGTTTGTAGTTATATATTAGCAGGTGCGAGCTGAGCCCGCCCAAAACCATTATCCGTTATCCGACAAACGCCTACGCGTTCGCCACAACGACCATCGCGTGGCGGATGATCTTGTCGCCGACCTTGTAGCCCTTCTGATAGACGGCGGCGACGGAATTTGCGGGAAGATTCTCGTCCTCGGTCATCGAGACCGCGTTGTGCAGCTCGGGATTGAATTCATCTCCGACCTCGCAGAACGGTTCAACCTTGAGCTTTTCGAAGCACGTTTTCAGCTGCTGGGCAATCAGCTCGATGCCCTTTTTGAATTCCTCGGGAACATCCTTGCCTTCAAACTGACTGAGCGCCTGCGTGACGCTGTCCGCCATCGGCAGAAGCTCCTGAATCGCGCGGGCAGTGGCGTCGTCATAGATCTGCAGCTTTTCCGCCGAGGTGCGCTTGCGGTAATTCTCGTACTCCGCATACAGGCGGATGTACTTTTCTTTTTCCGCGGCGATCTCCTCTTTGAGCTTCTCGATCTCGGCGGCTTTTTTATCCGCTTTCTGCTTTTTTTCAGCCTTGTTTTTCTTTTCGGGCTTTTCCTCTTTTTTCGGCTCCTGCGGGACTTCCTCGGTCGAATCGACGACCTCCTCGGTCTCGGGAGTGGTTTTCTCTTTATCCATGGTTTCAACTCCTGTTATGGATTTGTTAATGCTCTATCAGCTCGCCGATCGCTTCGGATACGCATTCGGCGGCAAAGTCGACCTCGCGGCTGACGGTCTTGAAATCGATGCGCGTCGGTGCGATCACCGCGACCGCGCCGGCATTCTCGCCGCCCGTCGTGTAACGCGCCGCGATCACCGCGCTGGTAACAAGCTCGCTGCAGCCGCTTTCATCGCCGAGATAGATCCGCGACGATCGGCTGTTGTTGAGCAAGACGGAAATACGTTTGGTATCCGACAGGAACTTCATCACATTCCGCGCACTGTGAAAATCGTAGCCGTCCGAGAACAGCAGGTTCGTCTGTCCGGCGACTGCAACGCTGATCTCAAGCGCGCTCTGGACCGCTTCATAGATCGCGATCAGCACATCCGGAACGAACAAGGTCAGCTCGCCCATCGCGGAGGCCGCTGTCTGGAGGAAGCCCTTGGTGACGTCCTTGAGCATAACGCCCGCGAACTGTTCGTTCACCGCCTTGTCAAACATAGAGAGGAGCTGCGGCGTCAGAACGAATTCGCATCGGAACAGGCGGCTTTTGACCATGCCTGTCGAGGTGACCAGCACCGCCATCGAGGTATGCCTGCCGGTCGCGACAAAGCGGATGCGGTGAACGCGCGCTTCATCGGAGGACGGCGTCGTCACGACCGCGGCGGCGTTCGTCAGCTGAGAGAGCACCATCGCGGTGTTGTTCAGCACCGTTTCGGGCGATTCCGCCCGCGAGATGATCGCGTTTCTGATATGCTCGCTCAGCCTGCCCGACAGATTGACCGCCGGCATCAGGTTATCGATATAATAGCGATAACCCTTGACGGTCGGAACACGTCCTGCCGAGGTATGCGGCTGGGTTAGATAACCGTCGTCGTCCAGCGCTTTCAGCTCGTTGCGGATAGTCGCTGAGGAAACTCCCAGCCCCGCTTCGGTCTGCAGCGATTTCGATCCGATCGGCTCGCCTGTTTCGACATATTTCTCGACGACCGCTGACAGTATCTTTTCTTTTCGTAAAGCAAGCTCCACCGGTCGTCGCCTCCTTTGCCCGCGGTGTGTTCGATGGGGGCTTTCTCTGTGACGGCGTCCGCATCACGATGGCGGTCACCGTCAAGGCGGTTAGCACTCTCGATGTCCGAGTGCTAACTTACAATACATAGTATAGCCACTAAGTCAGTAAAAGTCAATATTTTATTTGTGAATTTTTTGTAAAAGGGGAAAATATCGGCATCAGAAGCCGCTTTACATGTCCCCGCAAACATTGACATTCCCCCGAAAAGACTATATACTATTGATAGATTCCGTTTTGGAGATGATTTGATGTTTTTAGCGATATTCTGCGCGATCCTGTGCTTTGCGGCGGCGGTATTCATGCTCTCGCCGTATTTCCGCAAGCTCCCGCTGCTTCGCCCGATGGCGTTCTATCTGATATTTGAGGGTGCGTGGCAGATCTTCACCTATATCGTCCGCGATCTTCACCCGACCTCGCTGGTACCGGACTATATCGGACGCATCGGCACGATCCTGATCATCGTCTACTATCTGTTCATGCTGGTCATGACGCGCTCGAAATCTAAGCGCAAGAACAGAAGCCGCAGCAGAAACGAGGAAGAATAGCATGACCCTATCCTATATTTATGTCGTTCTGTGGTATGTGCTGGCGCTATACCTTATATATATGGGCGTCAAACAGGACAAGTTTTACTTTGTACCGGCGGTATTTTTCGTCTTTCTCGGCACATGGGCGCTGGTGAATAACCTGATCGAGACCAATCTGATGGTCGGCGTTTACGGCTGGATCTACCGCGGCGTGGCGATATTGGCGCTGATCGTCTGCGCTTTGAAATACTATTTTTCAAAAAAAGGCGGCTGAGCCTTACTATATCTTGTGTTTTCCGCTCCCGATTACCACTATTCTAAAAAAATATTGCAGAAATTTAACAAAACGCTTGCATTTCGCCGATAAAAATGCTATTATTACTTGTGCGTAACTGAGAAAATTAAGGAGGTGGGACAATGCCGAATATTAAATCAGCAAAAAAGCGTGTTAAGGTTATCGCGACCAAGACAGCCCAGAACAAAGCGCTCAAGTCTGCTCTCAAGACTTATGTCAAGAAAGCGTATGTAGCGGTAGATACTGACGCTGATAATAAGGCTGAGGCGGTACGTCTTGCTACTAAAAAGATTGATCAGGCTGTAGCAAAGGGTATCCTGCATAAGAATACAGCCGCAAGAGCGAAGTCTTCGCTGGCGAAAAGACTGAATAAAACAGCTTAAAATGCATAACCTTAAAAGCAGGCAGCGCCTGCTTTTTTTGTTTTGTGGGGGACGACATTATGAAGGCTCCCTGCCTTGCGGTATGTCGACAAGCGCCGTACCCTACAGGGCGCTGCTGCATTTTTCGGGGGACGGTTCTTGACCGGCAATCAACAACTACATTCATGAATAAAATATAAACTTACATACAAGATATTGACATTTTCAGAATTTGCTGTTATTATTTTGTTGTAATAGTTTTTAGTTCTCAGGAGGCGTCAAATAGTGAAGAAATCAAGATTTAAATGGCTGGTATACCTTATTACAGCGGTAGCTGCTTTGACAGCCGCCATAACCGCGTTCTTTTTCGTCAAGGAGAAAAAGAAAAAGGATGACGAACAGCTTGAGGAATACCTCGATTATTCAATACAGTAAGCAGAGGAAGGCCGGAGAGGAATTTGTCCTCTCCGCTTTTCTTTTTTAATTTTAAAACTTTGTCGCGTGACAATGCATCTATTGTAGTGTAAGGGGCATGTATGCCCGAAAAAAAAGGAGAAGTTTAGCATGGCACACTATTCAAATGAATTTCTGCTTGTTGCAAAGAATGGCAATGTCGCCGCATTCGAACAGATCTATTCCGATTACAAGGACAGGGTCTATGCGATCGCGCTGTCCACGCTGAAAAACCCGCAGGACGCCGAGGATGCAGTCCAGCAAACCTTTATCAAGGTCTACGAAAAGCTGTCGTCCCTTGAGGATCCCTCCGCTTTTTCAACATGGATCCAGCGTATCGCCATCAATGAGAGCCGGATGATTTTGCGCAAGCGCAAGGAGGTACTCTCGATGGATGACAACGAAAACGGCGCTCTGGTTGAGAAGCTCGAAGACGATTATATGCTCCCGCAGGAGTATCTGGAGCGCGATGATCTCTCTCGCAGGATGCGGGAGATCATCGACGAGCTGCCCACCGCCCAGCGACAGGCGCTCGTCCTGCAAATGTACAGCAATCTGTCGATGGCGGAGATCGCCGAGGTGATGGATTGCTCCGAAAACACGGTCAAATCGCGTATCCGCTACGCTAAGGCGACCATCAAGACCGAGATCGAGGAGCGCGAGCGCAAGTCGGGCGAAAAGTTCTACGGCGTCATCATGCTGCCCTTCGGCAGTATTTTCAGTGGCTTGGTGGCAAAACAGTCGATGTCTGCCGCTGTCTCCGCACAGATCTGGAGCGCGGTTTCTCAGCATATCGCCGGGATCGTCGCGGCGACCGGCGCTGCGGCAGGCACGGCGGTCGGCACCGGACTGTCTCTCGGCGCAAAGATCGCCATCGGCGCGCTCATCGGCGCGGCGGTCATCGGCGGCACGGTGTTCGCCGTGACAAAGCTCACCGATGCATTCTCCGATAAATCCGCACAGACCGATCCCATCCCCGCCGTTACCGAGGCGGTAACAGAGGCGGCGACCCAGGCGCCCACGCAAAAGCCTACACAAAAGCCCACCCAGGCGCCGACCGCCGCTCCGACCGAAGCCGATCACGCCGCGGTATATGCCGGCTATCTCGAAGCGCTGACCGAAAACGAATCCGCGATCCGCAGCTATAACTGGCAGAAAACCGCCGACGGCGAGCTTCGGCCGGTCGTATTCGCCGATGTTTACGGTGACGACGCGCCGGAAATGCTTTTCATGGACGTCGACCCATCACAGAGTTACGCAAGTGAGTTGTCCGTCTACACCTATGAGAACGGCAGCCTGAAAACGATTCAAGAGCCGGATCAGGTGGACGTGAACGCCGCAAGCGGAACGACATACTATCTCTTTACCGTCGAATCACAGGAGGGCTTCTACTGTTATCACGCCATAGGCGACGAGAGCTATTCGACCACGGTAGATCATTACGCTCCCTCAAACGGAAAGCTGAACAAGTCCGAGGCCCTGTATATGAATAACAGCAGCGACGGCAGCGTGATCTACCATGTGAACGGTACAGAAGCCTCTCATGACGACTATGTTTTGGGACTGGATCAGCTGCTGGATAACGCCGATCATCTGCTCATGATGAGCGTTACAGGCTCAAGCGGCGACTTTGTTGTCGACGAAACCTTTGCGTCTTTGAAAAATGAAGCGCTGACCTACGACGAAGCGATCGCCTATCTGCAGGGTAATATCTCGTCTTCAGGCGCCGATACGGAACCGTCGAAAGAAACAAACGATACCGGTATCTCACAGGAAAAAATGCTGGCAAAAATAGCAGGCAGCTATCAGGCGTCTTATGTTGCTATGGGCGGCACCGACCTTACAACTCTCACAATATCCCCGGAAGGCGATATCGATATTCTGGTTCGTGCGCGGATGAACCCCGATGAAACAAGCTATCACGGCACGGCAGGCTCGCTGACGGACAAGGGCAACGGCATCTGCTCGCTGACCGTAGTCAGCGGCGACAGCACATTGGACGGTGACACTTTGACATATTACCCCGCGGGAACCTCGCTTTCTCTGCTCACGGAAGAAGAAACAGAAGCAATCAATCGCCTTGACGGCGAAGATCCGAGCGGCGCGCTGGATACGGCGTATGTCATCTCATCCGGCGGAGAGGCTTTCCGTTTAGCGGAATAAAACTTTTCAAATATTTTTCAAATTTTTAAAACTATTTGAAAACCCGCCGCATCTATATAGTGTAAGCAACAGGGAGAAAGAAGGATTCCCTGCTTTACGGCAAATATTCAAATGTAAAGGAGAAATCACTATGAAAAACACAAGCAAAAAACTCACCGCGCTGATCCTTGCGCTGGTACTCACCCTGAGCCTCGCGCTCGCAGCCCCCGCCGCCTCTGCGGCAACCGAAGAGATCGCCGCAACAGCCGCACAGGGCGACAACTTCAACAATCCAAAGTCGATCGCCTTCGGTCAAGCCGAATCCGTTATCCTTACTGAAGATCAGGCGTTCTATTACAGTTTTACACTGCCTTACACCGGCGTTGTTACACTCACCCCGTCATTCGTCTGCTCAGACGCCCATTCTTTTACCTTTTCGGTAATGAATGCATCTAATCAGAAAAAAGCTGCCTCGAAGATCATTTACGCTAACGAAAAAAGAACCGTAGATTTTTATCTAAATCAAGGCAGCTATATCCTGTCTGTACATAAGAACTCCGGCGCTGATTATGACACCGTAACTACCAAGCTGACCCTCCCCCTGATTTCCGGGCTCAAGGTGTCTTCTGTGACCACCAACTCCGTCGCACTCTCATGGAATAAAGATGCGAAAGCAAGCGGCTACCAGATCTTTCAGGATACAGGCAAGGGATGGAAACACCTTGCTTTCCGCGCAAGCGCTAACAACAGCTACACCGTCGGCTCTCTCGTGAGAGGAAAAAGCTACCGGTTTGCCGTTCGTCCGTACTACGACAAAGACGACAGGTATTACGGCAACCGCGTAGCCGTTACCGCCAAGACCCCTTATACTGTCAAAACTCCCGCTCTGCCGACGCTCAAAAATACCAAGTCGGGCGTCAAGATCACCTTTACCCGCGTTGCAGGCGCGGCGAAGTATCGCATCTTCCGCAAGGAAGGCAAAGGCATATGGAAGTCGCTGACCAATACGACGAGCAACGCATTCACGGATAAGACCGCCAAAAACGGCAGAACCTATTCCTACACCATCCAGTGTATCACTGCGGACGGCAAGGCATACACCTCCGGCTTCAATAAAACCGGCAGAACCATCAAGTGCAAGCGATAAAGCATCTATAACAGGACGGAGAGGACCGATTCCTCTCCGTCTTCATTTTTGTAACACTTCTTATCAATTGTAACCTTTGGGCGCAACAAGTAACATTGTTTTCATAAAATTGCTTTTTCTGACAAAATATGGTATCCTGACCGTGAGATGCCTACTACTGATTGCGTTTGGCGGGAGGTAAGTTATGAATTTCAATGCTTTGTGGGAGGAATTCAAGCGCAGAGCGCTGGATATCCGACCCTTTTTGCAGACAAAAATCGGCTCTCGGCTGGCTCTGTTTTTTATCGCGGATTTCATCATCCTGTTTGTCGCGCCGCTGCTGCACGGCTTTGTCGGAACGGCGATCTTCGGCTGTGTCGCCTCGGTATATCTGATCCTCATCTGGCGCAGATACGATCACTCTCACGCGGTCGTCCCCGCGGTCCTGCTCAGCATCCCCATGCTCGCGGATATGGCGATCTACCACAGCCTGCCGATCGTCGTCGGCTTTTTGACGGCGATCGTCGCGATGATCATCGTGTCCTACAGTCCGATGCTCGGCTTCTTTGACCGCATCACCGACGGCTTTTATACCTATATCGCGGCGGGCACGATCTGCGTTGTCGTCGTGGTCGTCGCATGTCTGCTGCTGTTTATCCTGCAGATCGCATGGTGGATCTTCTGCATCATCGCATTCCTGATCGTCGCGGGCGTATTCATGGGCGTGGTCTTTTCGACCGCCGCGTATACCGCTTCCGACGGCCGCCGTCAGGCGCATAAACGCCGGATGCAGCAGGAGCAGGAGGAGCGCTACCGCGAATATCGTCCCCGCGAGCGCGACACACAAATCTATAATCTGGATGACGACGACTTTACCGATATCGATACATAAAAGAACAAACGCTTCTGACTTCACCGTCAGAAGCGTTTGATGCTTTATGAAAACTGTTCGATATGCTCCCGGATATATGCTGCCAACGCAATGTCCAAAGGCGGAAGCTGCACAAATCGATCATCAAAGTCGTCGAAGGGATACCGCTCAGCCTGTGCCGCGTAGTCCTCAATATCTTCTGTCACAAAAGAGTCCAGATCATTCAGATCGATATGGTTCTCTCTGACAAATGCTTCGAACAATTGCTGATGCTCTGACGCCCCGATCGCCGCAAGCGAATCACTCAAGAGCGGGGCGGACTCTCTGCTGCTGTTCACAAAATACTGGCACAAACCGCCGTTATCGACCTCTTCGTCATAGATCCGGCAGATATAAAAGGTTCTTTCCTCTTCCGTTAATGACTGTGAATATTCCTCAAAGGGCTTGACGATATCATCGCCGATCTTCTCGTCTGTCCTCACAGATACAGCCTCGCACAGCTCCTCGTCCGACAGCGCGGTCAATTCCTGTGCAGACATCTGCAAATGAGCTTTCCTTTGTTGTTTGACGTCCTTCCACATCGCTGCATAGCCCTTGATCATCTGCGCTTCTTCTTTCCCTCTTTTCAAAAAGCCAAACATCATGTACCGCTCCCTTCTAATTGATCATACCATATGTGCGGCACACGGTCAATCTTATAGCAGCAAAAAACAACCGAGCCTCGCGGCTCGGTTGTTTTTTGGGGATAAATCCAAATAAAATGAGGGTTTTCAATGACGAACCTATGGTTCGTATCGAGGAGGGTAGAACATTACAAGTTAAGTTGCGGTCCTTAGCTTGTATGCTTTTATTATAATCGGAAAAAACAAAAATGTGTGAACGAATCTTGAACGCAGGTTGAACAATTTGAGAATTCAACCGTACAGCGAAAAATCACTCGTAATTGCGGATCAGGGTAACAACCTTGCCCAGCAGGACGACGTTATCGACGATGATCGGCTCGAAAGCATCGTTCTCCGGCTGGAGGCGGTAATGCCCCTTTTCCTTATAAAAGCGCTTAACGGTCGCGCTCGCCTCGCCGCTCGCTTCATCCTCGACCATCGCGACAACGATCTCGCCGTTCTCGGCAGCGGGCGTACGGTTGACGATGATGATATCGCCGTCAAAGATACCGGCATTGATCATACTCTCGCCGACGACGCGCAGCGCGAACAGTTCGCGGCTGCCCGAAATCTCCTGCGGTACGGGGATATAGCTCTCGATATCCTGTACGGCAAGGATCGGCTGACCTGCGGTGACCCTGCCGAGCAGCGGCACCTTGACGGTCGGCTTATCGTTCTTGAGCTTGATACAGCGGTTGAGCCCTCCTTCGCGCTCGATCAGCCCGCGCTCTTCCAAAGCGCGCAGATGATAGGCGACCGTCGAGGTAGACTTGAACCCCGTCGCCTCACACAGCTCGCGCACCGAGGGGATCCTGCCGCTGCTTGCTCCTTCTACAATATAATCATAAACCTTTTGCTGGCTTTTTGTCAGGGGCTTCATGGTATTTACCTCCGCATTTTGATTCTGATACTATTATAACACAGCATTTCCAAAAAAGCAAATATTTGTTCGAGAAATTTTTGGGTTTTTTCACCGAAATCCGAATGTTTACAAAAGTATGAAATAAGAATTGCAAGAATTTAATATTCTTTTCAGAAATTTTAACGTTTTTTTACCGCTACCCTCTTGTAATTTATAATTCTTTTGTGCTATAATAAACACACCAATATTATAGGAGGATTTTTCTATGAAAAAGTTTATCAGCATTCTTTTAGCAGTAATGCTTGTAGCCTCTGTAGTAGTAACCGCTTCTGCTTACACTGTATGGGAAACTGACGATCCTGAAATCACCGTTCAGGCTCAGACCTCTGATGAAGCAATCGCGGCATACGAGGCAGAGAACGGCGTAACTGTTGACACCAACAAGTACCTCTTCCTGATGCCCAACGGTAAGAACGGCTTTACCGGCGCTGACGGCGAGAAGCTTGCAAGCAACTGGTACAATGAGTATTCCAAGGGCGCAGGCGTTTACTGGTGGGGTTCCGCTGAGGCTTGTCCCGACGCTTGGGCAGGTTATCAGGCAATGCCTGAGGATGAGAAGCAGAACATCTGGTACTCCAATGTTCCTTCTGTCGCTACCACCTTCATCTTCAACAACGGCGTAGACGGCGGCGAGGATCCCGATGTACCTATCTACAAAAAGGCTGCTCAGACCGTCAACATCCCCTGTGAGTATCCCGATCCCGACGAGTATGCCAGCATCCCCGAGGGCGCAGACAGCTTTGACAACTGCATCTTCGTAATCGATCCCGATCAGGAATCCATCAACGAGCTCTCCGGCGTTCCGACCTGCGGCGGTACATGGTACTTCTACTATGAGGACGGCTGCTTCGGTTCCTATGCTAAGGATTCCGCTAACTTTGTCAGCGTTGCTGATAACTGCAAAAACCCCGATCACTTCAAGGACGGCGTTCACGTAGGTTATCAGGAGAAAGAAGATCCGACTGATGCTCCCACAGAGGCTCCGACCGATCCTCCCACAGAGGCTCCCACAGATCCTCCTACAGAAGCTCCGACCGATCCTCCCACAGATCCTCCCGTACAGTATCTCCGCGGCGACTATGATCAGGACGAAAAGATCACCGTTATGGACGCTACCCGCGCTCAGAACATCATCGCAGAGCTGATGGAGAGACCTGAGGAAGCATTCCTCGTAGCAATCGACGCTGACGGCGACGGCATTCTGAACATCACAGACGCTACCCGCATCCAGCACGTAATCGCTGAGCTGTGCGATTGGGACGGCACACCCACCAACGCATAATCCTGCGAAACATTATTTGATCATGACGGCGTTCCCGAGAGGGAGCGCCGTTTTTCTGTATTCCCGAAGCTTCTTCCCTATTGCAATTCATGCCTATGGTTGCTATAATGTCAATAAGGAGGCTTATGCTATGAAACGATTGATCTGCCTGTTACTGACGGTCACTCTGATTTTATCTGTCACGCTGACCGCATCCGCATACTCCCTTTGGCAGGGCGACGACCCCGACGCTTCGTATGAAACTATCACCGCCGACGAAGCGATCGCCGCGTACGAAGCCGAAACCGGAGAAAAAGTCGAAACCTACCGTTATTACTTTATGATGCCCGACGGCGTGCATGGCAACCGCGACGAGACCGGCAAGGTTCCCGAATCATGGTACAATGAGTACAGTCAGGGCGCCTGCGTCTATTGGTGGGAAAAAGATACTCCCGCTGCCTGTGAGGAATGGACAGGCTACCGTGCGATGGTCGAAGACGCCGAGCAGGGAATATACTATGTCAATATGCCGACGGCTGTGTCGACAGACTTTATCTGGAACAACGGTGTGGACGGCGGACAGGATCCCGGTCAGCCGATCTTTGAAAAAATGAAACTCTCCGTTAATGTTCCGTGCTCATATGCAGAGCCTGATGAATGGGAGAGCATACCGGAGGGCTGCGACAACTTTGATCACTGCATTTTCGTCCCGTATGCCGTAAATATTTACAGCGAATTCAACCCCAGCCGACCCGTGAGCGGTTCGTGGTATTTCTACTACGGCGACGGCTGCTACGGAATGTACGCGACCGATTCCGAGAACTTCGTCGATGTCGCCCATAACTGCTGTAATCCCGACCATTTTGACGAAAACGGCGTTCATGTAGGCTTTGCCGAGCCGCTCCGCGGAGACTATGACTGGGACAACATCGTCACCGTCATCGACGCGACCCGCGCCCAGCGCATCCTTGCCGGACTAAATACCGATTCTAATCCGACCCACGTCAAAAACGTCGACGCCGATAACGACGGCGCATTGACCATCCTCGACGCGACCCGCATCCAGCGCGTCATCGCCGGGCTGTGCGATTGGAACGGCAATATCCGCGAGCCGGATGAGCTGCCGTTTGTACCTGCTCATTAAAACATCTTCACCTGTAAGCCCTGCTGATGCAGGGCTTTTTGATACCATCAGCCTATTGCAACAGGGTTTGTTTTGTGTTACAATATATAAAGCGAAATTTGGGCTGAAACTACGAATGGACAGCAAAGCATTCTGCTGTCCGAAAGGATGAAATATATGGCTTTGATCACCAAAAAACCGAGAGGCACCGAGGACCTTCTGCCGCGCGACAGCTATCGCTGGCAGTTTGTCGAGAAAATCTTTCACGAAGAAGCCGAGGCGTACGGCTACAGCGAGATCCGCACCCCGGTTTTTGAACATACCGAGCTGTTTGAACGCGGCGTCGGCAATACCACCGACGTTGTCCAAAAGGAGATGTACACCTTTGTCACCAAGGGCGGCGACAGCATCACCCTGCGTCCCGAGGGGACTGCGGGCGCGGCGCGCGCACTGCTCGAGCATGGATTGTTCAACGATCCCCTGCCGGTCAAGAACTACTACCTGACCTCCTGCTATCGCTACGAAAAGCCGCAGGCAGGCCGTCTGCGCGAGTTCCACCAGTTCGGCATGGAATGCTACGGCACAAAAGATCCCGCCGCCGACGCCGAGCTGATCACCGCGGCGAAAGCGATCTTTGACCGCCTGCAGATCCGCGATCTGCGCCTGGAGATCAACTCAATCGGCTGTCCGACCTGCCGCGCGGAATACCACAAGGCGCTGACGGAGTACTTCTCCGCCTACAAGGACGAGCTGTGCGACGACTGCAAGGATCGCCTTGAGCGCAACCCGATGCGCCTGCTCGACTGCAAGGTCGAGCACGACCACAAGCTCGCTGAGGGCGCGCCCACGGTGCTCGACTATCTCTGCGACGAGTGCCGCGATCACTTTGACGGCGTGAAAGCCTACCTCGACGCAAACGGCGTCGAATATACCGTCAACCCCAAGATCGTCCGCGGTCTTGATTACTATACCAAAACCGTCTTTGAATTCATCACCGACAGCATCGGCGCTCAGGGCACGGTCTGCGGCGGCGGACGCTATGACGGACTGATCGAGGAGCTGGGCGGCAATCCCTTGCCCGCGCTTGGATTTGCGGCAGGTATCGAACGCCTGCTGCTGACCCTCGACGCACAGGGGATCGTGATCCCCGAGCCGAACCGGTTTGACCTTTTCATCGGTCACATGGGCGATCAGGCACACCTGAAAGCCTCTGCGCTGACGGCGGCGCTCAGAACCGCCGGCATCAAGGCGGGCTTTGATATTGTCGGACGCGGTCTGCGCGCCCAGATGAAGTTTGCCGATAAGATCGGCGCGAAGTACAGCGTCGTGCTCGGCGACAACGAGATCGCCGAGGGCAAAGCAAAGCTCAAGAATATGAAGTCGGGCGAGCAGACAGAGATCTCGCTCGAGCCCGAAGCGTTCATCAACAGCTTCACACAGATTAAGCTGTCTGAGGAATTCGCAGAATAAAAGCCTTCCCCTCGGGGGGAAGGTGGCTCGCCCTTTGGCGAGTCGGATGAGGGGCAAGCCTTTCTGTTCTAACAACTATTCAGTTAGGCTGAACCCCTATACCAAGTAGGAGAAAACGTCTGTTTTCCTCTGGATTCGGATTCAAAAGGAAAAGAGAGCCCCTCATCAGTCAGGCTATGCCTGACAGCTTCCCCCCTAGGGGAAGCCAAAGAAAGGAAGGTAATACTATGGCAGAATTTATGACCGGTCTCAAGCGCACCCATTATTGCGGAACGCTCAGAGCCTCTGATATCGGCAGCGAAGTCACCGTTTGCGGCTGGGTACAGCGTCAGCGCGACCTCGGCCAGCTGATTTTCATCGACCTGCGCGACCGCACAGGCATCGTCCAGCTCGCGTTTGACGACAATACCGACAAGGCGATCTTCGACAAAGCATTCTCCGCCCGCAGTGAATTCGTCCTCTGTGCAAAGGGCACGGTTCGCGAGCGCAGTGCAAAAACCAACAAGATCCCCACCGGCGATATCGAGATCGAGGTGAGCGATCTGCGCGTGCTGAGTAAGGCGCAGACCCCGCCCTTTGAGATCGTGGACAAGAGCAAGACCGCCGAGGACGTCCGTCTGAAATACCGCTACCTCGACCTCAGACGCGCACCCCTGCAGAACAACATCATCACCCGCTCAAAGATCGCAAAGATCGCGCGGGATTACTTCTACGACAACGGCTTCATCGAGATCGAGACCCCGATGATGATCAAATCCACCCCCGAGGGCGCGCGCGACTACCTCGTTCCCTCGCGCATCCACAACGGCAAATTCTACGCCCTGCCCCAGTCGCCGCAGATCTACAAGCAGCTGTTGATGCTTTCCGGCTTTGACCGCTACATCCAGCTCGCCCGCTGCTTCCGCGACGAGGACCTGCGCGCCGACCGCCAGCCCGAGTTCACCCAGATCGATATGGAGCTGAGCTTTGTCGACGTCGACGAGATCATGGATATCAACGAGGGCTTGATGGTCAAGCTGTTCAAGGAGATCAAGGGCATCGACCTGCCGACGCCTTTCACCCGCATGAGCTACGAGGACGCGATGAACACCTACGGCTCCGACAAGCCCGATGTGCGCTTCGGTATGGAGATCAACGATCTGACCGATACCGTCAAGAATGTCGACTTTGTCGTCTTCAAGAGCGCGGTTGAGAACGGCGGTTCTGTCCGCGCGATCGTCGCAAAGAACGCCGCATCCACCCTCACCCGCAAGAAGATCGACAAGCTCACCGAGTTTGTCAAGGGCATCGGTGCAAAGGGGCTCGCCTACATCCGCTGGGCGGACGAAGCTCCCAACTGTTCGTTCAATAAATTCCTCGGCGAGGGCGACCTTGACCGCATCATCTCGACCCTCGGCGCAGAAAAAGGCGACGTCGTGCTGATCGTCGCCGATAAAAACAGCGTCACCCTGCCCGTCCTCGGCGCACTGCGTCTGGAAGTTGCAAAACAGCTCGACCTGATCCCGAAGGACGAGTTCAAGTTCGTCTGGATCGTCGACTTCCCGTTCTTTGAGAAGGACGAGGAGAGCGGCGAATGGGTCGCGATGCACCACCCCTTCACCATGCCCAAGGAGGAGTGCCTCGAGTTCCTCGAAACAGACCCCGGCAAGGTGATCGCGAAGGCATACGACCTGACCCTCAACGGCACCGAGCTGAGCTCCGGCTCGATGCGTATTACCGATTACGAGCTCCAGCAGAAGATGTTCCGCGCCCTCAAGTTGACCGACGAAGAGATCGACGCAAAATTCGGTTTCCTTGTCGAAGCGTACAAGTACGGCGCGCCGCCTCACGGCGGCATGGGCATCGGACTCGACCGTATCGCGATGCTGATGTGCGGCGCAGAGAGCCTGCGCAACGTCACCGCCTTCCCGAAGGTGCAGAACGCGTCCGAGCTGATGAGTAACTGCCCGAGCGCGGTCGATCAGGAATCCCTCGACGTCCTCGGTATTCAGATCAAACCGATCGAAGAATAATCCAACATACTACAAAAGCGCTTCTGAAAATCAGAAGCGCTTTTGATATAATTGTCACACGATTTCCCCGACGGCTTTTTTCAGTTGATCGGAATCTGCATAACAAAATATTGTGTTGATAAAGCTCGCCATTCTTTTTGGGTCATGCAATTCCTCTTTTGAAAAACCTGACAGCAGAATGTATTCGTCATAGCTTATTTGCGGTGCGAATTTGCGCGCATAGCTTCTGCTGATCAATTCAAAGGTTTGTATTTTTACAAGTCCTTTTTTCATCAATGATTTTATCAGCGAGTGTACATAACTGTCTTTCCATGTTTTGTCACTTGACATTTTGACAATCTCTGTACATGAAAGCGGCTTATCGCTCGACCAGAGCAGCTCCATTACCTGTCTTTCACTTTTTGTCATAGTATCCATAGCAGTGATTCCTTTCTTTGGAATGATGTTGTAAAATTCCGGATTGATCAGCTCGTCGCAGCTGATATCAAATATTTTGCAAAGCTTCAATATCATTGAAATAGACGGTTCGGTTTTTCCCAATTCATAATTTGTGTAGGTAGAACGATCTATATGCAGTATGTCGGCAATTTGAGCTTGTGAAAACTCCGTTGTGAATGCACGCAATTCACGCAGATACTCCCCGAATTCAAGCGGCATCCTTTTTTCCCCCGTAAATAAAAAAGTGCGCAGACGAAGCCGCGCACCGAAAAATACACAGCTCCAATTGTTTGCGAGACAAAATTCGTGCAATTACAAGGTTGCAGAATAGAGCTTGTATTTTTGCTGAAACAAAAATACAACCTTATAATTGCAAAATTTATAGAATTTTATCTCGCAATCATATATTATCACATATAAATTACTTTTGCAATCATTTTGTCCGAATCTCTAATAAATATCACACCGGCAAAGCCGGTGGTTTTATAACAGCCCTAAAAGGGCATTTTACCAGCACACCTCTAAAGAGGTATCGCAGGAGCTGAAGCTA
>CACYPH010000027.1 GCA_902776185.1 uncultured Ruminococcus sp. | reverse complement strand
TACTCCATTGTACCTTTTGGGACTGTTTTGCCCGGTTACATTATCTCATGTTTGACCGTGCTTGAACAGAGGGGTGATTATTGAGCGGTTACTTTGTAAGGGCTGTCGCTCCTGCCACAAGACAGCGAAATGTATTCAAAATGATGATATACCTGTTATTATAGGTGAATTTGAATGGGCTGATATAATTATATCGGTTTCGCCTTCGTATTGGGCAGATATTCCCGGACAATATAAAGCGTTTATAGACAGGTGTACGCCTTGGTGCAATACTCACGAGCCACATGCAACTCTCAGCAAAGGAAAAAGAGGCTATTCAATTGCATTGCGTACCGGTCCGAACATGAAAGAATGTTATAGAATTATCCAAAGCATAGAACATTTTTACGGACATTTAGAAATTGAATGCTGTGGCAGAATTGGGTTATGTTCTGTAGAGTATAAAGAGAATGTTGAAACAAGAAAAGACGAAATAACAGCATTCTGCGAAAAAATTCTCATGCTGTAAATTCTGATTAATAGAATTAAACATGATTATCCGCAGGCAGCCTTATTATGAGGCTTCCTGTTTTTATGCAAAATCAATCGCTGCCTGCTTGCTATATGGGATTGCGTATGGTATAATCAGCGCAACAGATCGGGATCTGTTAGTAGTCAATACGGGAGGTTGTATCATGGCAGTTGCAGGTTTCTCGCTATTTCTCTTAGGAATCATTTTTATCATCGTTGCACCGATCAACAAAAGAAAGAATCAACGCTGTTCCGCGCAGACAGACGGAATACTGATAAAACGCATTGAGCGGGAGGATTCCGACGGTTCCCTGCCTGATATGTATGTGTATTCCTACTATGTAGACGGGATCGAGTATCAGCACAAATCAACGGTTATCAACAAGCAGGTGATTAAAATCGGAGATCACTGTACCATCTGGTACAATCCGAAAAAGCCGAAACAGGCGCAGGCGTTCCATTATGATTCCAACAAGGTCTATAAGATCATCCTCCTGATCGGGATCGCGATGGTCGTGATGGGACTGGTTCTGCTCGTCTTGGGCGTCGCCGCACATTAGCTCCTGTCAAACCGGTTAGACGCCGATCGACAGAGCGATGTATCATCATTAATATGAACCTGCGCCGGGGCAATTACCTCGGCGCATTTTTGACATTTATTCTCTGTTTGGGTATAATAGGAAACGAACATTATCATCCGGAGGAATACTATGATTTACAACAACGTGCTGGAGGCGGTCGGCCAGACCCCGCTGATCCGGCTCAACCGCATGCCGGACAAGGACAGCGCCGAGATCCTTGTCAAGTTCGAGGCGCTCAACGTCGGCGGCTCAATCAAAACCCGCACAGCCCTGAACATGATCAACCATGCGGAGAAGAAGGGCGAGCTAAAACCCGACAGCATCATCGTCGAGCCGACCTCGGGCAACCAGGGCATCGGACTTGCGCTGGTCGGCGCGGTCAAGGGCTACAAGACGATCATCATCATGCCCGATTCCGTCAGCGAGGAACGCCGCAAGCTGATCAAGCACTACGGCGCAAAGGTCAAGCTGATCCACAACGCGGGCGATATCGGCGCGTGCATCGACGAGTGCCTGCGCACCGCCCTGAAAATGGCTGAGAAAGATCCCCGCGTATTTGTCCCTCAGCAGTTCGAGAATATCAACAACGTGCGCGCGCATAAGAAGTACACCGCGCTCGAGATCATGCAGCAGTGCGCCGATCATATCGATGGCTTTTGCTCCGGCATCGGCACCGGCGGCACGCTGACGGGCATCGGCGAGGTGCTGAAAGCCCAGTACCCCGATATCGAGATCTGGGCGGTAGAGCCTGAGAACGCCGCGATCCTTGCCGGCGGCACCATCGGCACGCATCTGCAGATGGGCATCGGCGACGGACTGATTCCCGGCATCCTCAATCAGGAGATCTACGACGAAATCTACGTCGTCACCGACGAGGAAGCCCTCGAGACCGCCAAGCGCCTCGCCCGCGAAGAGGGTCTGATGTGCGGCATCTCCAGCGGCACGAACGTCGCCGCGGCATTGCAGCTCGCGAAAAAGCTCGGCCCCGGCAAGACTGTCGTCACCGTCCTGCCCGACACCGCCGAACGCTACTTTTCCACGCCTTTATTTGAGGAGTGACTTCGGCTCCTTTTGGTAAAAGGAGCTGTCTGCAAAGCAAACTGAGGAATTGCAGTATTGTCGCCGTAGGCGACCACCGAAGAAAAAGGAGATAACCTATGACCGACAACGACTTAAAATGGAAAATCGAACAAACCGAAAACCTGCTCCATACTCCCGTCTATGATGTCATCAATCAGCACGAGATCTCCGCGACCGGTATCGCGGGCGACTATATCGCACTCGACGCGCCCGACTGGGTGATGGTCATCCCCGAGTATCAGGGCAGCTTTGTGATGGTGCGCCAGTGGCGCCATTCGTCGGAGGAGCTGACCACTGAGTTCCCCGGCGGCGTAGTGGATAGGGGAGAAGACCCCGCCGCGACTGCCGAACGCGAGCTGTTCGAGGAGACCGGCTTCAAGGTCGGCAAGCTGACCAAGCTCGGCGACTGCAGTCCCAACCCCGCCCTGTTCAAAAACCGCTTCTATGTCTACCTTGCGCAGGAGCTCACCCCTACCGGCGAGCAGGATCTCGATGACGACGAGCTGCTGGCCTATCGGCTCATTCCGACCGACGAGGTCATCGCGTCCTTCGGCAAGGGCGAATTCACCCACGCTCTCACCGGCACCGCGATCGCCTACTATCTGCAATATTGCTATTCGGAATACAGCGATTTTCCCCATCCGTACCAATAATACAAAAGCGTCGGTATATCCGGCGCTTTTCTCTATATGTTCCGCTTTTCCTGACAATTCTCTGAAAAATACATATATCTAGTGGCTTGAATATAAAGGCGTTTTATAGTATAATAGTTACAAGAATGTAATATTTTGGAGACCGAAATGCTAAAGAAGTATTACCCCTCAGCCTATGTCGACAGCGTTTTTGATATCGATTACGACAAGCTGTATGCGAAAGGCTACCGCGGGATCATCTTCGATCTCGACAGCACCCTCGTCCCGCACGGAAACGATTCCACCCCCGAGGTCGACGCGCTCTTTGAGCAGATCCACAGATCGGGGCTGAGGACGATCCTGCTGACCAATAACGACGAAGAACGAGTCCTCCGTTTTATCCGCAATATCGACACTCTCTACCTCTGCGATGCGAATAAGCCCGACCCCGCCGGTTTTCTGAAAGCCGTCGAGATGCTCGGCGTCGAAAAGCGCGAGGCGATCTATATCGGCGATCAGCTGTTCATCGATATTATCGGCGCCAATAACAGCGGGCTCGACAGCATTCTGGTTCATTACATACTCCACGAGGGAGAGACCCGGCTCGGCATCCGCCGCAATCTGGAAAAACCGATATTATGGTTCTACCGCCGCAGCCGCAACTATAATCGGATAGGAAATCTATCCAAGGAGGATTAACTAAGGCTCCCTTTGGTAAAGGAGACTCCCCTGCTAGGGGAGATGGGCAAAGCCCAGAGGGGTCTGCCGTCTCTGCCAAGAGAGCTGTCAGCGGACACGCGAGTCAAGCTGACTGAGGAATTGTAAAAACGATCGACCGAAGGGAGATACCGAATATGTTCAAGGGTAAGCTGTTTTGCGAGATGAATCCCGCATTTTACGCCATATCCGAACAGAAAGAGATATGCAAACGCCACATCAAGAACCTGACCGGCAAGGAGAAATTCGCTCAGGACAAGCAGCCTGAAAAACTGCCCAACGTCGTCTGGTCGATCACCTCCGGTCTGATCAAGCGCGCCCCGGGCATCGATCCCGAGCTGCAGCAGAACAAGGCGGTGAATATCGCTTTGGCGTCACAGCAGATCGATCACCTCATCATCCACCCCGGCGAGACCTTTTCTTTCTGGAAGACGGTCGGCAAGACCTCCCGCCGCAAGGGCTACCGCGACGGCAGAGTCATCGTCGGCAACCGTCTCCAGCCCGGCACCGGCGGCGGACTGTGCAACCTGAGCAATACGCTCCATCAGCTGGTGCTCCACAGCCCCCTGACCGTCACTGAGCTTTGGAAGCATTCCGACGCACTCGCGCCCGACGAGGGCGAACGCCATCCGTTCTCCACCGGCACCTCGGTCAGCTACAATAACATCGACTACCGCTTCCGCAACGATTTCCATCAGGACGTCCAGCTCTGTACCTGGGTCGAGGGCGAGACCCTCCACGCTGAGCTGAGGAGTGAGCGCGAATTCCCCCGCTATTACAAGATCACCGAGGAGGATCACCATTTTTCCAAGGAGGACGACGGCAACTACTACCGCATCTCCAAGATCTACCGCGAGACCTACGACAAAAAAACCGATCAGCTCATCCGCAAGGACCTGATCTGGGACAACCATTCCATGGTCATGTTCGACCCTGCCCTCATCCCCGAGGACCAGATACGATAAAAAACAAGGCACGAGCTAATGCCCGTGCCTTTACTGTTCTTTTCGATTATTCCTCTACATAATCGCAGACCTTGTCGATCTGCTCCGGGATCGTACCGTCAAAGCAGTTGTTGAAGAATGCACTGCCGATGGTAAAGCTCCACGGCTCGATGTCTTTCAGCTCGTCCAGCCGCTCATAGCTGTCGACGCTGCCCGCAACGCAGACCGGCGCGTCTACCTCGCTGACGAACCGCTCGATCAGCTCGCGCGCATCCTCGGTGTAGCGGTAGCCCAGAAGGTCGAACCCGTCGACGCCTTTTTTCAGACATTCCTTCGCCTCTGCAATCATATCATCGATCGAACCCTCGAGGATCGACGGACGCTCGATGACGTTGCCGACATAGGGCATATATTTGATCCCCTTTGATTTGCAGAAGTCGCGGATCGAGTCAAAGTACATCGTACCCATCAGGATGTCGCACCCGCATTCCGCGGCGATCTTCGCGCCCGCAAGCCCCTCGTACTCGGTGTAGGCGACGACCTCCAGAACGGTCGATTTACCGCACGCCTTGATCGAGTTATACAGGCGGATCATCTTAGAGAGCGGGATTCCTTCCTCTTTAAAACCGAAGTATTTTGCTTTCGAATTTTTGCATTGTTCAAAGACCTCCGGCGCATTTCTCACCGTACGGTCGTTAAGCGTCAACATGACGATCAATTCCGGTGCGGACATATGTTACCCTCCGTATATCCTCAGAATCTTTCATAGAAAAAATATTCTACCCCAAATTATAGCATAAAAATTTGTTGATGTATAGAGAAAAAATCAGATTTTCTTTTCCTGATTGACGAAAAAAGTGCGACAAAAAGCCCGCTCAGTGCATCGAGCGGGCTCTCCGTATATATGGGATTTGAAAAATGACTAACTTTTATGGCAGTTGCCGCTCATAGGGCAAGCCTTACAGTTGCCGCAGCTGCAAACCATCGATTTGCCTGCCTTTTTCTTTCTGACCATGTTGACGACGATCGCTGTGACAATGGCGACCAGCACAAGGCAAACAACGATGGTCCCGATATTTTCTGTCAACCAATTCCACATACTATCCTCTCCTGTCAGAATAAAATTTGATTACTTGCTGATCTTGACCTTTTTCGTCAGCTTGCTTGCTTCCTTATAGGGCTTGAACAGCATGAACAGCATACCCGCAAGCAGCAGGATCGAGATGATCAGACCGATGATATTGATATTACCGGCGAAAGCCGAGCCGATCTGGTAGATCATCAGCGAGATGATATACGCGAAACCGCACTGATATGCGATCGCGAATGCGGTCCATTTGCCGGAGTTCATCTCGCGCTTGATCGCGCCCATCGCCGCAAAGCACGGCGCGCACAGCAGGTTGAAGGTCAGGAACGAGAAGCCTGCAATAGCGGGGAATGCCGCGCGCAGTGCCTCATAGGTATTGCCTTCGCCGCCGTAGAGAACGCCCATCGTACCGACGATGTTCTCTTTCGCGATCAGACCGGTGATCGAAGCGACCGCCGCTTCCCAGTTGCCCCATCCGAGCGGAGCAAAGATCCACGCGATACCGTTGCCGATCGTCGCTAAGATGCTGCTGCCGATCTCGTCCTCTCCGAGCATCGTAAAGCTGCCGTCAACAAAGCCGAAGCGGCTGAGGAACCACAGTACGATGGTGGACAGCAGGATGATCGTGCCTGCCTTTTTGATGAACGACCAGCCGCGCTCCCACATCGAACGGAGTACGTTGCCGACGGTCGGCCAGTGATAAGCGGGCAGCTCCATAACGAACGGAGCAGGCTCACCCGCAAAGGGTTTGGTTTTCTTGAGGATGATGCCGGAGACGATGATCGCCGCCATACCGATGAAGTACGCGCCGGTCGATACCCACGCCGAGTTGTTGAACAGCGCGCCTGCGATCATCGCGATGAACGGCACCTTTGCGCCGCAGGGGATGAAGGTGGTGGTCATGACCGTCATCCGTCGGTCGCGTTCATTCTCGATAGTACGCGACGCCATGATACCGGGGATGCCGCAGCCTGTGCCGATGAGGATCGGGATGAACGACTTGCCGGAAAGTCCGAACCGTCTGAATACGCGGTCCAGAACGAATGCGATACGCGCCATATAGCCGCAGCTTTCGAGGAACGCCAGCAGCAGGAACAGCACCAGCATCTGGGGAACAAAGCCCAGTACCGCGCCGACGCCCGCGACGATACCGTCGAGGATCAGGCTGCTCAGCCATTCGGGAGTGTTCAGCGCGTCAAGACCGTTGCCGATGAGTACCGGAATACCGGGGACCCATACGCCGAATTCCGCAGGATCGTCGGATTTACCCTCGTTTTTGATGAAGGTCTCAGCGGCTTCTTTGACCTCTTCGCCTGTGACGGTGACGTCTTCTACCGCGAGGGTCTCCTCGTCCTCTGCTTCATAGGTGAATTCGTCGCTGTCCTTGATGCCCGCGGCGAATTCCTTGACCGCCGCGATGCCGGCTTCTGCATCATATTCGTATTCCTCGTCTTCTTCATCTTCGAAAGCAAGGATCTCTTCGCCTAATTTATCGCTTGCGGCGCCGTTGATGACGCCGATCGCCTCAGCCTGTTCCTCTGCCTGAGCAGTGCCGATGCCTAAGAGGTGGTAACCGTCGCCGAACAGACCGTCATTTGCCCAGTCGGTCGCGGCAGTACCTACCGTTACCATAGATATGTAGTAAACCAGGAACATGATCACCGCAAAGATCGGCAGACCCAGCCAGCGGTTGGTGACGACCTTGTCGATCTTATCCGAGGTGGTCAGCTGACCCTTCTGCTTATTCTTATAAACGCCCTTGATGATCTTGCCGATCCAGACGTAGCGTTCGTTGGTGATGATGGATTCCGCGTCGTCGTCATATTCTTCCTCGACCGCCGCGATATCCTTCTCGATATGTGCGCGGGTAGCTTCACTGAGGTTCAGCTTTTCCAGCACCTTGTCGTCGCGCTCAAAGATCTTGACTGCATACCAGCGCTGCTGTTCCTCGGGCAAATCGTGTACGCACGCTTCCTCGATATGGGCGATCGCATGCTCGACTGCACCGTCAAACGGATGCTTCGGTACGGGCTTCTTTTCCTCGGCGACCTTCACGGCAACCTCTGCCGCCTCTTTGATGCCGGTGCCTTTCAGCGCGGAGATCTCCACTACCTGACAGCCGAGGCTTCTGCTCAGCTCGGCGGTATTGATCTTGCTGCCGTTCTTCTCGACGACGTCCATCATGTTGATCGCGATGACGACCGGGATCCCCAGCTCGCAGAGCTGTGTGGTCAGGTACAGGTTGCGTTCCAGGTTAGTACCGTCGACGATGTTCAGGATCGCGTCGGGACGCTCCTCGATCAGATAATTTCTCGCGACGACCTCCTCCATCGTATAGGGGGAGAGCGAGTAGATACCCGGCAGGTCGGTGATGGTGACGTCTGAGTGCTTCTTTAATTTACCTTCTTTTTTCTCGACCGTAACGCCCGGCCAGTTGCCGACGAACTGATTCGAGCCGGTCAGCGCGTTGAACAGTGTTGTTTTACCGCTGTTCGGGTTACCCGCAAGGGCGATTTTGATACTCATAAATACCTCATTTCTGGGTTAGTTATCACTAACCAATAGCAAAAAAAATAATGATTCTTTCAGTCCCGCCGTTGAAGCCGTTTTCTGATAGAAACGGCTTTGACAAAGGCGGGAAAAAGACGCGAGCGTCATTCGACTTCGATCATCGCGGCGTCCGCCTTACGGATCGAAAGCTCATATCCGCGTACGGTGACCTCGATCGGGTCGCCCAGCGGAGCGACCTTGCGCACGCTGACCCCAACGCCCTTGGTGATGCCCATATCCATGATACGGCGCTTGACCGCGCCCTCGCCGTGCAGCTTCTTGACTTTTGCAGACGAGCCGATCGGGATTTCCTTCAGAGTTTTCATGTTCTTCCTCCTTGTTTAATGTAGGGGCGACCATCGGCCGCCCGTCACCGTTAACCGTTAACCACTAACCGTTAACCGCAATCATACTATGATTTTCTGCGCCATTTCCTTGCTGACGGCAACTCTCGCGCCCTTGACGTTCACGATCAGGTTTCCGCCGATGCTGCTGATGACCGTGACCGTGCCTCCGGGAACGAAGCCCAGATTCTGTAAATGTGCGCGGACTTCTTCGTTGCCGCCGATACGGCGTATCAAATTTTCTTCGCCCGGTACGGCGAGTGTCAGCGGCATAAAGACACTTCCTTTCCTGCTGTTAGATGATGCTAATTAAATTAGCAAAAGCTAACCCATAGGGATAAAAGATGGTTAGCCAAAACTAACCTCACTGTTATTATAGCAATCTCTCGCTGAAAAGTCAATATCTATTTTAAAATCCATGCAAAGTCTAAGAAATACCATCATCAGACAAGCGCTGCAATTCGGATGCCTTTGTGCAATCTCAACAAAACAGCCTCCTGACTTTTATCGATTTAGTGGATTTTTTCGTTTTGAGAACGGTTTTTATTGTGCCAAGAACCGATTTGTACTATAATGATATGGTAGTTCGGATTATCGATAACCGACAAAATCGTGAGTATACTCTTGAAAGGAGTTTTTTAGTTGAAACAGTACGACGCAAAACACATCATCAATATCGCTATGGCAGGTCACTCCGGCGCGGGCAAGACCTCTGTCGCCGAGGCGATGCTCTATCTCTCAAAGGCGTCCGATCGTCTGGGCAAGATTGCCGACGGCAACACCCAGCTCGACTTTGATCCCGAGGAGATCCGCCGACAGGTATCTATCGTAACCGCTGTCGCGCCCGTAGAGTGGAAGAACACCAAGATCAATATCATCGACACCCCCGGACTTTTCGACTTCGAGGGCGGCGTATATGAAGGCTACCGTGCGGCTGAGAGCGCAGTCATCGTCGTTTCCGCGAAGGACGGCATCAACGTCGGTACCGAAAAGGCTGTCAAAGCAGCCGATAAAGAAGGACTGACAAAGATTTTCTTCGTCAACGGCGTATGTGACGAGGACGCGCGTTTCTATCGCGTGCTCGAGGATCTGAAGGCGACCTTCGGTCCCTCCGTATGCCCGATCATCGTTCCCCATATCGAGAACGGCCAGGCAAACACCTACATCAACCTGCTTGAGTACAAGGCTTATACCTATGATAAGAAGGGCAACGCTTCTCCCACCCCCATCATCCCCGAGATGGGCGACCGCTTTGAGGGCCTCAGAGAAGCCATCAAGGAAGCCGTAGCCGAGACCAGCGAGGAACTGATGGATAAGTTCTTCATGGAAGAGGAGTTCACCCCTGAAGAGATCATCACCGGCGTATCCCAGGGCGTCAAGGACGGTTCTATCTGCCCCGTATTCTGCGGCGACGCTGCCAGCACCTACGGCATCGAGCAGTTCCTCTCCACCCTGACATGGCTTGCTCCCTCTGCCGAGGCTAAGGGCGGCGAGACCGGCGTGGACGTCAACGGCGAGCCCGTAGACGTTGAGGTCAACGACAAGGCTGCTACCGCGGCGATCATCTTCAAGACCGTTGCCGACCCCTTCGTCGGAAAGCTCAGCTATTTCAAGGTCGTATCCGGTAAGGTTTCCACCGATAGCCCTCTGATCAATATGCGCACCGGCAACCAGGAGCGTATCTCTAAGGTTATGACCGTTCGCGGCAAAAAGCAGGAGGATGCTTCCGCAGTCACCGCCGGCGATATCGGCGCGATCCCGAAGCTCACCTCTGCCAACACCGGCGACACTCTCTGCTCCCCGACCCGCAAGGTCATCCTCGAGGGCATCGACTATCCCGCTCCTTCCTTCTCCATGGCGATGTATCCGAAGAAGAAGGGCGAAGAGGACAAGGTCGCTCAGGGCCTCGCCCGTCTGGTAGAAGAAGATCCCACCATCAAATACATCAACGATCCCGAGACCAAGGAGCTGGTCGTATCCGGTATGGGCGAACAGCACCTCGACGTTGTTGTCAGCAAGCTCAAGGCGAAGTTCAACGTTGACGTTGAATTGAAGCAGCCCAAGGTCGCTTATCGCGAGACCATCCGCGGCAAGTCCGACGTTGAAGGCAAGCACAAGAAGCAGTCCGGCGGTTCCGGTCAGTACGGCGACGTTTGGATTAAGTTCGAGCCGTGCGATTCCGACGGCCTCGAGTTCGAGATCGCCGTTGTCGGCGGTTCCGTACCGAAGCAGTTCTTCCCGGCTGTTGAAAAGGGTCTGCGTGACTCCATCAAGTCCGGCCCTCTCGCCGGCTACCCCGTCGTCGGCGTCAAGGCGACCCTCTACGATGGTAAGTACCACCCCGTTGACTCCAACGAAATGGCGTTCAAGACCGCCGCTCAGCTCGCGTTCAAAGCCGGTATCCCGCAGGCGAAGCCCGCGCTGTTAGAGCCGGTCGGCAGCCTCAAGGCGACCGTTCCGGACGCAAACATGGGCGACATCATGGGCGAGGTCAACAAGCGTCGCGGCCGCGTACTCGGCATGAATGCCGGCGAAGGCGGTATGCAGATCGTTGAAGCCGAAGTCCCGATGGCAGAGATGGCAGATTTCTCCATCTTCATGCGCCAGTGCACCCAGGGCCGCGGCACCTTCAGCTTTGCGTTCGAGCGCTATGAGGATGCTCCCGCTCAGGTAGCCCAGAAGGTCATCGAAGCAGCCAAGGCTGACGAATAATCCATATCCGATATCATTCACTGCCGCTTCAAACACGGCAGGATAGATATAGGGAAGCGAGCTTCCCGCAGAAGCCTTTATAGACACAGCGCCCCGTGACAACACGGGGCGTTTCTTTGCCTTCCCCTCGGGGGGAAGGTGTCACCGTAGGTGACGGATGAGGGGCAGACTTTTCCTTTATTGTTCCGAACTCAGAGAGACAGGGTGTTAACTAATGATAATTGGACACAAATCTCAATATTGCCAAGAAAACTTTGCAAAAACTATTGACAAGTAAACTTGGCGGTGCTATAATCATGACAATAAAACTTGGCAAAAAGGAGTTGTCATCATGAATAAAGAAGAAATTTTGAAAAAAGCACAGGGCGAAGGCAAGGGCATTGACTATGCCGATCTTGAGGCACAGCACCAGGGAGCATACAGAGCCTATTTTGTCGGCGTGATCCTGATCATCCTGATCGATTTTGTAGAGGGATTCGTTTTCAAACGCATCAGCTACGGCGCAACCATGGCAGTATTCGCGATGGGCTTTACCGCATTTCTGATCAAGTATCTCACCCTGAGAAAAAAGCACGAGCTGTTTGTAGCGATCTGTTACGGCTGTATTACACTGATGTGGCTGGTACTGTGGATCCTTCAGCTCTGCGGGGTGATCGCCTGATGGAAAAAGATAACGGACTGGTACTCAAAAACAACCTTGCCGCTGTCCGCAAGGAAAAGAAACTCTCCCAGACCGATCTTGCAAAAATGGTCGGCGTATCGCGCAATACGATCAGTTCCATTGAGACCGGTCAGTTCAATCCGACCGCCAAGCTCGCGCTGATCCTTTGTATCGCGCTGGACAAAAAATTCGAAGAGCTCTTTTATTTCTGAAATTCAATTGTAGGGGAGACCGATGGTCTTCCGCGGGCGAGCAATGCTCGCCCCTGCATCAAAGAGAGATGTAGGGTACGGCGCTTGCGACGTACCGAAAGCTCTTTTCCCAAAACACAGCGGACATCATATCGAAAAGGATGTGCAATAACATAAAAAAGCCCTCTCGTCTGAGAGGGCTTTTATCGTGATGCAGTTCCATTAGCCGATCAATAGCTGATCTGACATATGCCTCGCCGTTACAGAGCATTTGTCAAAAGCTAACTTTGCAATAGGCGGAACAGAGTGCAGCATCATGCTGCCCCGCCGTTACACAGAGCTTTTGTCAAAAGCTAACTTTGCAATAGGCGGAATCGGGTGCAGCATCATGCTGCCCCGCCGTTACAGAGCTTTCGTCAAAAGCTAACTTTGCAATAGGCGGAAAAAAGACACTTCGTGTCATCTTACAATCATGCTCTTGCCGGTCATCTCGGCGGGCTGTTCAATGCCCATGATGTCGAGCATCGTCGGGGCGATATCTGCGAGAACGCCGCCCGATCTGAGCTCTTTGCATTCGGGATAACCGACGACGCAGAACGGAACCGGGTTGGTCGTGTGCGCGGTGAAGGGCGTACCGTCCTTGTCGATCATGCGATCGGCGTTGCCGTGGTCGGCAGTGATACAGGTCACGCCGCCCATCTCGGCGATTGCGTCAGATACCTTTTTGACGCCCCAGTCGACCGCTTCGACCGCCTTGACAGCCGCTTCAAACACGCCGGTGTGACCGACCATATCGCAGTTGGCAAAGTTCAGGATGACCATATCGTACTTGCCGCTCTTGATCGCGTCAACGCACTTTTCGGTGACCTCATACGCGCTCATGTGGGGCTGGAGGTCGTAGGTCGCGACAGCGGGGGACTTGACAAGGATGCGATCCTCGCCCTCGTACTGCTTCTCTACGCCGCCGTTGTAGAAGAATGTAACGTGCGCATACTTTTCGGTCTCGGCGATTCTCAGCTGAGTCTTGCCGAGCTTACTCATATATTCGCCCATGGTGTTAGTGAGCCTCTGCGGCTTGAATGCGACTTCAACATTCGGCATCGTCGCGTCATACTGCGTCATGCAGACGTATGTCAGCGGGAAGAAGCCGTTTCTGCGCTCAAAGCCGTTAAAATCCGGATCGACCAGCGTGCGGGTGATCTCACGCGCACGGTCGGGACGGAAGTTGTAGAAGATGACAGAGTCGCCCTCTTTGACGGTGTCGCCGCCGGCGATGACCGCGGGGATCATGAATTCATCGGTCACGCCGTTGTCATAGGAGTGCTGTACCGCCTCAACGGGATCGGTCTCATTCACGCCCTCGCCGTAAACGATCGCGGAGTACGCCTTCTCAACGCGTTCCCAGCGATTGTCACGATCCATCGCATAGTAACGACCCATGACGGTCGCGATCTTACCGACGCCGATCTCCTCGCATTTTGCGACGGCGTTGGCGACATATTCTTTTGCGCTCGAGGGCGGAACATCTCTGCCATCGAGGAACGCGTGGATGTAGACTTTCTCGAGTCCCTTGCGCTTTGCAAGCTCGAGGATGCCGTACATATGGGTGTCGTGGCTGTGAACGCCGCCGGGGGAGAGCAGACCGAAGAGGTGCAGCGACTTGCCGCCCGCGATCGCATTGTCGACCGCCTTGCACAGCGCCTCGTTCTCAAAGAAATCGCCGTCCTCGATGGACTTGGTGATCCTTGTCAGCTCCTGATAGACGATACGGCCCGCGCCGATGTTGGTGTGGCCGACCTCGCTGTTGCCCATCTGACCGTGCGGCAGACCGACGTCGAGACCGGACGCGCCGATCATGGTGACGGGATTCTGGAAGAACAGCCAGTCAAGGTAGGGTGTTTTGGCGGCGTCGATCGCGTTGCCGTACTTGGTCGAGATACCGAAGCCGTCCATAATAATTAATGCTACAGGTTTTTTCATAATGGTTTCCTCTCTATGTAGGAGTATTGTAGGGGAGGGACTTGTTCCTCCCAAAGGAGAAGGCAGAATCAGTTTCTGGTCGCCGCGGCAACGATCGCCGCGAATTTCTCTGCAACCAGAGAAGCGCCGCCGATCAGACCGCCGTCAACGTTGACCTTCTGGAGCAGCTCGTCTGCATTCTTGTCATTCATCGAACCGCCGTACTGGATGGTGACTGCCTCAGCCGCCGCCTCATTGTAGAGCTTCTTGAGGCACTCGCGGATGAACGCACAGACTTCCTCAGCCTGATCCGCAGTCGCGGTCTTGCCGGTGCCGATCGCCCATACGGGCTCGTAAGCGATAGTAACATTTTTCAGCTCTTCCGCGGTAACGTCCCACAGATCGAGCTTGATCTGGCGCGCAACGACCTCTTCGGTGATATTGCACTCGCGCTCCCAGAGAAGCTCGCCGACGCATACGATGGGCTTGAGACCCGCCGCAAGAGCAGCTTTGGTTCTCTTGTTGACAGTCTCGTCGGTCTCGCCGAAGTACTGTCTGCGCTCAGAGTGACCGAGTACGACGTACTCTACGCCCAGTTCCTTGAGCATACCGGTGCTGATCTCGCCGGTGAAAGCGCCGCTCTCTGCCCAGTGGCAGTTTTCTGCGCCGATCTTGATGTTGGTGCCTTTAGTTGCTTCGATCGCAGTCGCAAGGTCTACGTAAGGTACGCAAGCGACGACTTCGCATCCCGCGTCCTTGACCAGCGGAGCGATCTCCTCAAGCAAGACCTTTGCCTCAGAGGGAGTTTTATTCATTTTCCAGTTGCCGGCGATGATCGCCTTTCTGACGTCTTTTTTCATAATAGAATTCCTTTCGATATGGTAACAGAGGGCGGAGTATCACCGCCCTCATGAATTGATCTTAGTCTTTATCAGCAATAGCCGCGATACCGGGTAGAACCTTACCCTCGAGATACTCGAGCGAAGCGCCGCCGCCGGTGGAGATGTGGCTCATCTTGTCAGCAAAGCCGAGGTTGACGACTGCCGCAGCAGAGTCGCCGCCGCCGATGATGGTGGTAGCGTCGGTCTCAGCCAGCGCCTTCGCGACTGCGATAGTACCCTCAGCCAGGATCGGGTTCTCAAATACGCCCATCGGGCCGTTCCATACGACGGTCTTAGCGGATTTAACAGCCTCAGCATAGAGCGCCTGAGTCTTCGGACCGATATCCAGACCCATTCTGTCCTCGGGGATCTCGCCCGCGGCAAAAACTTCGGTCTCGATCGGAGCGTCGATCGGATCGGGGAAGGACTTGGTGCAGACGGTGTCGATCGGCAGGAGCAGCTGCTTGCCCAGATCCGCCGCCTTCTTGATCATCTCGTTGCAGTAGTCGAGCTTGGTGTCGTCGACGAGGCTGGTACCGATCGCCTTACCCTGCGCCTTAGCGAAGGTGTAAGCCATGCCGCCGCCGATGATCAGGGTGTCGCACTTCTCGAGCAGATTGCTGATAACGTTCAGCTTGTCTGCAACCTTAGCGCCGCCGAGGATCGCGACGAACGGACGTACCGGAGCCTCTACCGCGTTGCCGAGGTAGTCGATCTCTTTCTGCATCAGGTAACCGACAGCGGTCTCCTTGATGTGGTCGGTCACGCCGACGGTCGAGCAGTGAGCACGGTGAGCAGAGCCGAACGCATCCATAACGAAGACCTCAGCCAGAGAAGCAAGCTCAGAGCTGAACGGCTCAAGGTTCTTGGTCTCTTCCTTGCGGAAACGGGTGTTCTGGAGCAGAACAACGTCGCCGTCCTTCATCGCGGCAACAGCAGCCTTGGCGTTCGCGCCGACGACCTCGTCGTCGTTTGCGAAGACAACGTCCTGACCCAGCAGCTCAGACAGACGAGCGGCAACGGGAGCGAGGGAGAACTTCTCCTCGGGGCCGTTCTTCGGCTTGCCCAGATGCGAGCAGAGGATCAGCTGACCGCCGTCGGCGATGATCTTCTTGATGGTCGGCAGAGCGGCTGTGATACGGTTATCGTTGGTGATAACGCCGTCCTTGAGCGGAACGTTGAAGTCACAGCGGCAAAGGACTTTTTTGCCCTTGAAGTTGATGTCATCAACGGTGTACTTGTTCAGTTTCATAGTGAATCAATCCTTTCTGTATGACCGGGGAGTTACCTTTCGCTAACTAAAGCGAATACACCCCAAATTTATACATTTTTATTATATAATAAACCATGCCCTCAATGCAATAGCAAAAAGGAATATTAATCATAAAAATGAGAAAAATTCGAAAGCAAAACGCCGCCCGCAAATGCGAACGACGTTGATTAATGAAACAGTGGATTTATGTGCTACTTATTCATGCGTTTAATATAATCAGAATAATATTTTTCTTGCAGCTCAACTATTCTTTTATCTCCTTTTGGTTTTGTTAAACCTCCAAAAATGAGTATAATTGCTCCTGCTACAAGGAAAAGTAACCCAACAACAACATTCTGTGCTCCTATCATTACGGGCATAGCGATTCCTGCAAGAATGATACCAATTATAACAAAAAGGCAACCTTTTGTATTATTTGTGCGAATGATTTTATTGCGCTCTTCTTGATATTCTTTTGAAAGTGCCAAAAAATCCTCTTTGCTATACGGCAAACCGTTAGGTTGAACAGGTGTTTCTTTTGAGTTATTATACATTACTTATCTCCTTTGACATTATTGGTTTATTTATTCGTAATCTGTTTTACACAGATTATATGCTTGAAAGGCTAGGGAATCCTCGTCGATATACCACTTCGAATAACTACCAAGGGCATCATAATAGTCATCTGTCCAATGGAATGTACCGCTTCTATAACTGGAGCCACCATCATATATCATAACTAAAGTGCCATCAGAATCTTTTTCAAACGATAGTGTATACATTATTTCTACTTCACCATAAACATGACTTTCACATTCAACAGAGTTATCCCCTCTATTAATGAAAATACAATAGTTTTCTAGCGCAGTCCCGGGTTTTGGATCGCTTCCGGCATCATACCAAATATTCCCTTTTTTCGTTAAAATAGCAATGACTTCATCTATTGATAAAGTTTTTTGTGTAGATTCTGTTTCGACATAATCATCAGAAATTTCAGATACATCGTTGGAAACAGAGTCTTCTATCTCTGCTTTTGAATATGAGGAATGTGAATCGGAACTGCTTATTTCGCCCTTTTGATTACAACTAACCAGTGTGAAACCAAATAATAGTAGACACATTCCAGTTATAAGAATCTTTCTCTTCATGTCATTCTCCTTTCTGATTTATTATTATAACCAAACGGTTATAATTTTCTTAATATTATCATATTATTGTTACTATGTCAATATAGAAAATAGTATTTGAGAGATGATTAAATGCCATATTACAGACGTATCCATGACTTGCGCGAAGATCATGATATGACCCAGCAACAGGTTGCGGAATATTTAGGTATGAAACAACCGCAATACCAACGATACGAAAGCGGTTTGCGAGATATTCCGACAGATATATTGATTGCGCTCTCTAGGCTATATCACACCAGTGTTGATTATATGTTAGAGATTACTGATAACCCGAGCATCAAGGAATAAAAGTGTGACAAGTTCATTATGAACCCGTCACACTTTTTTGTTATTATCTTGATGACTACGCATCCTCCCAGTGGTGTCGATGCAGCTCGCCCTTGGTCAGCAGCGCGGGATACTCCCACTGCCTGAGCACCTCATAGCACCCCACGGCGACAGAGTTCGCGAGATTCAGCGACCTTGCCTCGTCGATCATCGGTATCCTGACGCATCGATCGGGATACCGCATCAGAATATGCTCGGGGATGCCGCGCGTTTCCTTGCCGAAGATGATGTACGCGCCGTCGGGATAGGCGACCTCACTGTGGATCTTCTGCGCCTTAGTGGAAAAGAAAAAGTACTCCCCGCCTGCGGTTTTCTCAAAAAAGTCATCGATCGAATCGTAATATGTGATGTCGACCAGATACCAGTAATCCAGTCCCGCGCGTTTCAGGTTGCGGTCGGTGATCTCAAAGCCGAAAGGCTTTACCAGATGCAGCCGTGCGCCGGTCGCGGCACAGGTGCGGGCGATATTGCCGGTATTCTGCGGGATCTCCGGCTCAAAGATCACGATATTCAGTGCCTTAGGCTCCCTTTGGTAAAGGGAGCTCCCGCCTGAGGCGGGTGAGGAATTGCAGTATTGGGTGCGGGTATCCCGCCCATTATTTTTTTGTTCCATTTTTTGTCACCTCGATGCTTGTATCTTCTATTGTAATCGGGGGACAATAAGAATGCAAGCAAAAAATCATCGATCAACGGAGGTAATATGATGTGTCCCGATAAAAAGAGTACTGATAAGAGCTGTTGTAAAAAGAGTTCCGGCGTCGTCCCGTGTATGCTGGCGGGTCTGATGTCCGGTATCGCGATCGGCGTGATCGGCAAGATCCTGCTCGATACCAATAAAAAGAAGCTGATGAAGCAGGTGAACAAGATGGCGGACGCCGTCGAAGACCTGACCGACAGCGCAAAAAGCATTTTTCAATAAGCCGCAGTGCAAAAAATGACCCCCGACATTTTGAATCGTCGGGGGTTTACATATGGTATTCCGATCAATACGGTTTGAAGCAGATGTTCAGGTCGACATTTCCGTCGATCCCGCCGACAGTCCCTTCCTTGTCATACTGCCAGATCGCAAAGCCGTAGTACATATTCGGGAATTCGCGGTAATCGGCAAGCCAGAATTCGTAGTCCTTCATGGTCTCGAAGTCATAGCTTTGCAGCATCAGCGAGGTGCCGGCATAGACCATGGAATCGTACCCCTCATCCTCGATGGTATCGCAGAATTTTTCCGCCATCGCGGTGATGGTCGCGCCGTCGACATTATCGGTGCGCGCTTCGTCGTCCTCGATAATCTCCCAGTCGAACGCAACGGGATAATCGAGCTTTCTGCCGTCGAGCTTCTCCACGCAGAACTGGGCTTCCTCGGCGGCTTCCGCAGTGGTTGCCGCCTGCGAGAAGAAGTACGCGCCGATCTTCAGCCCGGCTTTTGTCGCCTGATCATAGTAGGTCTCAAATTTTCCGTCCTCGTACATCTTGCCCTCTTCCGAATAATATCGGCCGCCCAGACGCAGAATAACAAAGTCGACCCCGCTTTTTTTGACGGCGGCAAAGTCCACGTCGCCCTGATATTCGGCGATATCAATGCCGACCTCAGAGGTCACCTTGCCGTCGACGACATAGTCGTAAAAGCCGTTTTCATTTTTGACGAGGTTATCGGTGTCATAGGTGTTCAGCGCCGCACCGTCAACCTTTTTGACGGTCACCTCGCCCAGCTCCGAGTCGGTGAAGGTCTCGGTCGCGACAGGCTTGTTCTCTTTTTCATTGTCGGAGATATGCGCCTTCTCGAGCATCAGCAGCGCCTCATAATTTTTTTGGAACGAACTGTTGCCGAACAACAGCCATGCGCCCGCGATCAGTCCGACCAACACGATCACCGCGATGATGATCGGCGCCTTACTGCGTTTTTTCGGCTGTTTAGGCGGCATTTCGCTGATCGCCGCGGGATGCTCGACGTCAAAGCTCTCGTCATCCTCAGGCGCTTCTGCCGTATCATCCTCAACGACCGCAGGCTCATCCTCGCTGTCGGAGGCATTTTCCATCTCGCCGAGCTCCTTCATCAGCTTTTCCAGCTCATCGTCAAGCTCCTTGATCGGATCCTTGCCTTTTCCGGCGGTCAATTCATTGTTGTCGTCGATATAAGCCATAATTTCACCCGAATTTACAGATTTCTACACATTTTTTACCCGAATATCATACCATAAACCGTGTCGAAAGTAAACAAACTTCACAATAAGTTTACCATTTGACTTGAAAAATCCCTCAGCCTTTAGTATAATAGTCTGAGATAATCAAAAGGGAGGTAGCGCCGTGCAGGTACAGGGACGTCAAAAGATGCCGTTGGGCGATTTATTAAAGGCGATTGACGACTGCCGTTCGATCAACGAACTGTTTGCCCTTGTACACCGCGAGGGGATCGTGATCCAAATGCGAAGCCAAAGCTCCGCGTCCAATATTGCCTACAAGCCCCTGCCGAAGAATCCCGGCGTCCTTCCGCTCGATACGCTGAAAAAACAGGTGCGCGAGGCGGCGATCGAAGCCTCCCGCGTGCATTCAACAGAACAGCTGATCCGCGCGATCGAAACCTGTCCGACGATCGACAAGCTCTTCGAGCTGGTCAAGAACGAGCATATCGTTATCCAGATGAAGAGCTTCAACTCCGCCTCCAATCTGCCCCAGCAAAAGCCGTCCGAGATGCAGATGATCCCGGACAAAAGCCCGCTGGACAGGCTCAAGGAGCAGGTGGTGGATGCGGTACTGGGCGCATCCCGCAAGCATACCAAAGAACAGCTCATCCGCGCAGTCGAAACCTGTCCGACGATCGACAAGCTGTTTGAGCTGGTCAAAAACGAGCATATCGTGATCCGGATGAAGAGCTTCAACTCCGCCTCCAATCTGCCGCAGCAAAAGCCATCCGAAATGCAGCTGATGCCGGACAAGACCCCCCTCGACAGATTGAAGGAACAGGTTATGGAAGCGATCATGTATGCCAATTAAGCAGAAAAAACATATGGTTCGGGCGGCACAGTCGCCCGTTTTTCACTTTATAGGAAACTGCTAGTATAAGATGGGAAGTCAAAAAAGAACGCCTGCAAAAAGCAGGCGCAAGGAAGAAAGGGTAGAAGGTCAAAAAATGTAAA
>CACYPH010000026.1 GCA_902776185.1 uncultured Ruminococcus sp. | reverse complement strand
CACGATACAAACCTTGGGAGTCGCTTTTGAGTTCGTCGGTAACTACGCCTCGGTGGACTTTCACCACAGAGCATTGATATGCCCGTCATACCAAAAAGGAGAGGCAGCTTCGATGAAGCGCCTCTCCTTTTATGATAACAGGGTTGCTGTTTATCGGTTATTGGTATTATTTTTCGGCTGAGCACCGGGTCGCTGAGGGGGCTGCTGTGACGGCTGCTGTACCGGCCGCTGACCGTACTGCGGCGCAGGTCGCTGAGGCTGCTGCTGCGGTGCGGGGCGCTGCGGATACTGCTGTGCAAACTGCGGTGCGGGACGCTGTGACTGTTGCGGAGCAGGACGATTGGGGTACTGCTGTGCAAACTGCGGCGCGGGACGCTGTGACTGTTGCGGAGCAGGACGATTGGGGTACTGCTGTGCAAACTGCGGCGCGGGACGCTGTGACTGCTGCGGAGCAGGCCGCTGTGCTGGTTGTTGAACGGGTCGCTGAGCAGGCTGTTGGACAGGACGCTTGGGATATTGCTGGGCGAACTGCGGCGCGGGCTGCTGAACCGGTGGTTGCTGCACGGGACGTTGGATCGGTCGCTGAGCAGGCTGCTGAACAGGCCGTTGAACCGGCTGTTGTACCGGTCGCTGAACAGGACGCTGAACCGGTCGTTGGACAGGCTGTTGAACAGGACGTTGGACTGGCTGCTGAACAGGCGGGGTATATTGCGGCTCCTGACTGAACGGATTCTGTACGCTGACGCCGACAGGGGCGTTGCTGCGCGCGGGTTCCTCTCGATGGACAAACGATTTTTCCGGCTGAACTTCCGGCTCTTCGGGCTTCTTTTTACTTTCGTATGTCTGGAACTGCGTCGCGCCGCTTTCCGACGCCGGTTTATCCGACTTTGGATATTTTTTACACTCATTGACCGTTTCTTCGATCGCCATAATCTCAAATTGCGCAGGGTCGGTGACCGTCTTGACGCGGATCTTCAGCTTTTCAAAAACCGCGCGGAGGATCGTTTCGGCTCTGGAGCGGTCGCCGATCTCCTGCTCGATGACGCCGCAAAGCGTCTTATGAAGCGCGTCATACAGCCTGTCGAGGGCTTTTTTCTTACCCTTTTTCGCTTCCAATACCATAGAAAGCTCGTACTCGCTCATTGACATGATCATTCAGCCTTTCCGCCCACTCAGAATTCGGAGAAATCTCAGCCGTCTGCCTCATCGTGGGCGGATGAGGCATTGGTCGGCAGTGTTATTTCAGCGCGTCAAGGAGTGCGTCGACCCGATCGGTCCGCTCCCATGCGGGCATGAGGTCCTCTCTGCCCATATGACCGTAAGCCGAAAGCGGGGCGTACTCGGTATCGAGCAGACGCAGCTCGCGGATGATCGCCGCGGGACGGCAGTCAAAGACCTTTTTGATTGCCGAGACGATCTGCTCCTCGGAATATGCCGAGGTACCGAAGGTATCCGCCATGATCGATACGGGATGCGCGACGCCGATCGCGTACGCAAGCTGGATCTCGCATTTTTTCGCGATCTTCGCGGCGACAATGTTCTTCGCGATGTATCTCGCGTAGTACGCAGCCGAACGGTCGACCTTTGTCGGGTCTTTGCCCGAGAAAGCGCCGCCGCCGTGGCGGGCATAGCCGCCGTAGGTATCGACGATGATCTTTCTGCCGGTCAGACCAGCGTCGCCGGTCGGCCCGCCGATGACAAAGCGTCCGGTGGGATTGACAAAGATCTTGGTATCGTCGTCGAACAGCGCCGCGGGGATGGTCGGGCGGATGACCTTTTCGATGATATCCTCGCGCAGGGTCTCGAGATCGATCTCGTCGTGCTGGGTCGAAATGACAACGGTATCGATGCGCTTGACCTCGTTGTCGTCGTACTCGACGGTGACCTGAGATTTTCCGTCGGGACGCAGATAGGGGATCTCGCCGGATTTTCTAGCCGCGGTGAGTTTTTTGGTGAGCTTGTGGGCGAGCGAGATCGCAAGGGGCATCAGCTCCTCGGTCTCGTCGCAGGCAAAGCCAAACATCATACCCTGATCGCCCGCGCCGATGACGCTCAGCGCGTCGCTGTCGCTCGAGCGGTTCTCAAAGGAACGATCAACGCCCATCGCGATATCGGGGGACTGCTTGTCGAGCATGATATTCATCTTGGCAGTATCGCAGTTGAAGCCGTATTTGTCGTCGTCGTAGCCGATGTAACGGATCGCCTCGCGCGCGATCGACTCGATATCGACGTCGCAGGTCGTGTTGATCTCGCCGATCACGCATACGTAATCTGTCGTTACGGCAGTCTCGCAGGCGATATGCGCATTTTTGTCCTGCTTTAATATTGCGTCTACAACAGAGTCTGAGATCCTGTCACAGACTTTGTCGGGATGCCCTTCCGTGACAGATTCAGAAGTAAAAAAGTGTTTTGACATATGATTTCCTCATCTTCCCTGTTTTTTCAAAGAGCCTGTTGCAGTACGCTGCCGCGGACGGCTCTGTAAAGTTTATTTTAAGTATCTGGAGAACGGCTGCAGATCCAGGCGGATATCCGCCAGCTCTGCGATCTGAGGCGAATGGGTGACGATGATCACACAGCGGTTCAGCTCGTGCGCCAGATGGGTGAATACATTCAGGATATCGATACTGGTATCCAGATCGAGGTTGCCCGTCGGCTCATCCGCGAGGATGACGCTGGGCTGGAAGCTCAGTGCGCGGGCGATCGCGATACGCTGCTGCTGACCGCCCGAGATATGCAGGATCCTTCTGTTGCCGATCTCGTCGGGATTCAGCCCGACCTCGCGGATCAGGGTATCTACATATTCACGCTTGTTCTTATATTTGCCGATCTCCTTGAGCTTTTTGCCGGAGATATCGAAAGAAAGCTGGATATTCTCGCGCACGGTGAACTTCGGGAGCAGGTTGTACTCCTGAAAGATAACGCCGACGTCACGGCTGCGATAGACATACTTGTCGCTCTCGTCGATCGGATAGCCCTTGTAGGCGATGTAGCCGGAGGTAGGCTCCATGATGCCGGAGAGCAGGGACAGCAGCGTTGTTTTACCTGCGCCGGATTTGCCGGTGATGGCGTAGACCTTGCCTTCTTCGAAATCGTAATCAAGATTCTTGATGACGGGATTGTTCGGGTAGGCGAACGAAATGTTCTTCAATTCGATAACACTCATGATCATCCCCCCTAATCCCTGTTGGCTAAGATCTGCTTTGGATCATAGCGCAAGATAAACAGTATGGAAGTGAATCCCGATATGACCGCGAGCGCGATACCGATGGCGAGCATCTTCAGCACGACAAAGATATCGACCGAGAATTCGACGGAATCGACATAGACGACCTCGCCGGTGATCTCGCCGTCCTCGGGGCGTTCCATGCTGGCAGGCTCCTGACCGGGCTGCTGGGTCTGCTGGGAATCGTCCTTCTCCTCCTGCTGTTCGATCTGAGCCGACAGCAGGTTGTTCGTAACGGGAACAGATACCGCCGAGCCGATCACGACGCCGATCAGGATCGCGACGAGGGTGATCGTCAGCACCTCGATCATGAACATCATGCTGAGCTTGAGCTTTTTGATTCCCATCGCGGCGAGCACGCCGATCTCATATTTGCGATCGCGGATGCTGATGACGGAAATGACGATCAGTACCACCGCGCCGATCGCAAGCGTCAGATACAGGAAGGTCGTTGCAAAGGATTTCAGGTTTTCGAGCGGCTTTAAGCCCGCCTTGAACGTCGCAACGTCGCCGGAGGTGACGATATACATATCGCCGTCGTAGCCGTCGTTGATTGCCTTGTTCCTGACCTCATCCTTGAACTGCTCATAGTCGTCGACAGAGGCAAACACAAAGGTACCGGAGAACTGGCTGATCAGCGCGTCGGACTCGTCGCTGCTGCCGGAGGTCGATGCATCGTCGGTCTTTTTGCTCGAATCGGATGCGGTTGTCGATGTGTTATTGGCGGTATCGGATTTCGTTTCGATGTCCTTGACCACGTTATAACTCGTGATAATGGTGTTGGCAGCGTCGGAGCCGCTTGCCATGGTACCGGTCGAGCTCTTGAAGATACCCACGACCTTCAGCGAATAGGTCTCGTCCTCGTTCTTGGGGTTGACCAGCTTGATGGTCTTGCCGACCTCAAGGCTGTTGAAGGTCGCGAGGTTCTCCTCGATGATACACTCGTACTCGGAGGTGTTGTCCTCAAAAACCGCACCTTGGGAGATCGTGCAGGCGCTCTCGCTGTCGCTGCCGAAGCTCTCCATCAGCTCCATCGCCTTGTAGGAATTGTAGCCGATCAGATCAAAGTCGCCCGGTTTTTCCATCTGCTGAGGCTCCTGCTGAGGCATTTCGGGCATCGTCGGCGTCTCAATAGCGGGGGCTTCGATGACGTTGCCCTGCGGATCGATGACGGTGGGGGTCACCTTGGGCGGTTCGATCGCCGCTTCGGTGGGAGCGGTGGTCTCCTCGGTATTCGAAGCAGTCAGATCGTATTTATTGATATCCTCGCCGCTGATGGAAATAGAAGCGTTGTAGTAATAGCTTTGTACCAGCGGCTCGTCGGAATCCGCCTTTTTGATCTCGCTGTACTCCTCCATGTCCTCGAGATCAAGGGAATGCTCCTTCATCAAAGACATCATCTCGGGCATCAGCTCGTTCATGTCACTGGTACCGACTGTTTCTTCCGCTTTCTGTCGCAGATAACCGCGGTCGATATAGACATTGGCGGAGATGCTCATGCCTTTGAGGGTATTCGCAGCGGCGGTCTCGGCTGCCTGCTGGATGGACATAGCGACACAGGCGGCGGTCGCGATGATCAAGACGATGATACCGATCAGGATGTTTCTTCCTAAGGAACGAGATATGCTTTTCAGGGCATATTTAAATATGAACATCCAAGTTCCTCCTTAGTTGTTGAGCGGGGGTCTTGTGGGCGGATCGGGAGGCGTCTCGCCGTTAGGTCCTACGGGACGCTCCATGCTGTTCGGATCGCCTTCCTGTCCCTGCTGGGGCGGCTGAGGCGCTTCGGGCGGCTGAGGAGGCTTGCGTGTAAAGAAGCCGACGGCAAAGAAGATCGCGGCGGCGAGGATCACTGCGACGATCGCGGCGATGACAAGTGTCTTAGCGGACTTCATCTTTGCGGGAAGCGTAAACGCAACGGCGGAATAATCGTCGGCGTCGCTGATATTGGCGATGCTGTCCCAGAGCGCCTTGAGCCAACGGTCACATTTGACCTCTGATATGCTTTTCTTGCCCTTCTGGGTCACATGGGTCGCGCGGATGAGCTCTTCTTCAAGCTGATTCTCGGTGAACGCTTCGGCGAATTTGCGCGAACAGATCAGGAAGGTATTCTCGCCCTTGCCGAAGGTGATCTGTTCGCTTGTCTTCGGAGAGGAAAAGCGAATATGACCGAGATACACGGGATCTGCACCGGTATCGCCCGCATACACCTGCTGCAGAACGCCGTTGACAAAATGGAAAACGACATTATCGCCCGCGGATGCGACGACGAACTTGTTCTTGAGAAAGAACACGGCGCTGGAGGATACGAACGAGGGGTACTGGGGACTCTGGTTCACGAGAACCATGTCGTTGCCGCGCTTGAAGATCGCGTCAGACGCCTCGGTGCTGAGGGAGGGACGACGCATAAAGCTGTCGGCGATGATCCCCGTCACCTTGGCAGGAGCGGATTCGCCGCCGGCTTTCGGCATATTGATACCGCTCGAAAGACAGCAAACTCCCCTCTGGCCTTTGATGACCGCGATCGAGTTTTCGGGATTCATGAAATTACTGGCGTGGTTGCTGATTCTGGCGCATTTTAAATCCATTTTTTCTCTCTCCTACTTTCAATTTTTCTTCTAGTTCAAATATCAATACGAACCTCTGAGGGATCAGCTGTTCCTTTTTGATCAGCCTAAAGCCGTAATACGACAGCTGCGAGATGATCAGTTCGGGCATGATCCCGGGTCCGTAATATGCGGGTGTGTCGCGGTCTGTGACGTCGTTATCGACGATGATGAGCCTGCCGCCCTTCTTCAGACCTTTCTGGATGCTGGCGATGAAATTATCCTTGACGAATTCGATATCCGTGATATACACCGCGTGGTACATCGAGCACATGAACACCTTATCGCAGGAATTCTCCTTGAGCTTACAGTCGTCCATCTTGGTGACGACGGTGCTGATGTTCTTGACGCGGTACTGATCTCTGAGGGCGTCGAGATATTTCATGGCGTCCTTGTTGATCTCGGTGGCATATACCTTGCCGCTGTTGCCGACGAGCTTGGAGAATTCGTAGGTGAAGTATCCGCCGCCGCAGCCGAGGTCGGCGATGGTATCGCCTTCCTTGATATCAAAGATCCTGAGCATTTCATCGGTCTTTTCCCACAGGTGACGGTTGGGGTTGTTGAAAACAAAATACTCGTTCCACTCGTTGAGCGTGGCGATCGGGAAATCCTTGCCGTCGTACTCGAACGAGGTCTCGATATTGGCGTCGGCATCCTCCTCGTGTTCAAGATAGAACTTGATGTAAAGGTACTTTTTCAGCCGCTCATAATCGTTGCCGCCGAAGAAGTCGAAATACATCCGATCTCTGTGGTCGGACAGCATTTTTTCCTTGGTCGCGTCATCCGCGAGGTAATACTCGCAGAACCACATGAACGCGGTGTAGTCGTCGCCAATACGCTCCTGCGGCCAGAGGTCCGCGAACATATCGTGCGCTTTCTTGATCAGGGCAGGATCGTTCTGCATAAAGCCGTCGTACATCACCTTGCCGCACGCCTTGCCGCGGATGGTATAGCCGGCGGTGGAGGTACCGATGATGCGGTAACGGATCAGCGAGCCTGCCGAATTGACATGGATATTGCAGGGATCGTCGATGCTGTTGGGGATTGTCTTGACGTTCTGCGGGATATCGGTCTTTTCGTAGATCAGCACATATCGCTGAGGGGTAAACTGGTAATCGTCGATCAGCTTGAAGCCGTAGTAATAGAGCTGAGAGGTCAGAAGCGCCTTGCTGATATACGGGCCGTGATAGGGCAGTTCTTCGCTGTCGACAAGGTCGTTATCCACGATGATCAGCTTGCCGCCGTCGACAAGGGCGTTGCGGATACTGCCGACGAATTTTTCACGCTCGAAATCGGTGAACGCGGCGTAGACGTTATGGTACAAGGAACAGATGAAAACCGTATCGACCCTGACGTCCTCGCTCAGACCGATCCCCTCGAACTGGCTGACGACGACGTCGACGTTAGAGATCTTGTTCTCGTCGATATGACGTCTGAGAAAATCGAGGTGCATAGGGTTGGTCTCGATCGCGTAGACCTTGCCTTCGTCGCCGACGATATCGGCGAATTTAAAGGAAAAGTATCCGGGACCCGAGCCGACGTCCGCGATCCTTTCGCCGGGGCGGATATTGAACTTCTCCATGTTCTCGCGGGTCTTTTCCCAGCGCTCGCGGTCGGGATTATTAAAGAGGATGAAATCCTCGAGGAAACGCAGTTTTTTCTTGGTTTCGATATCGTTTTTGTCGACTTCTACGATATGGTACTTGAGTTGGATATACTGCTTCAAGTCCGCAAAATCGTTGTTGGACATCACATTGTAGAAGCTCCTGACCAGCGGCTGGCGGAGCAGATCCTCACGCGCGTCGTCGGGGGACAACAGCAGCTTGCAGATCCATTCGAGCGCCGTATACTCGCCGCCGAAGTTCTCGTCGGGGATGATCCGCTCGTAGATCTCGATCGCCTTATGCAGATTCTTTTCATCTCTGTTGTCAAAATAGCTGAGCAGCAGCTTACCGGCTTTGATGCCGCCCTTTGTGATATCAAAGGAATCAAGGCTGCCGACATGGACCAGACTGTCCTTTGCCTCGATCTTGATCTCGGTCGGGCTTTCGTAGAGGGGATTGCCTTCTCTGTGCATATGTATCACTCCAATCTCTCGGGATTCATTATATCAAGCCGAGGGCGTCCTCGGTCGTGTTGTCGTCATAGGGATACGGCTCGCCGTGGATATACTCATCTCTCGCCCACGGGATGAATTCGTTGCTGTTGAATTCCTCCGCGCACTCGTCGGCGACGAACTTGCCCAGCTCGGTCAGGGTGTAGGACGGATAGCCGAGCACCTTTTTGTCCACAACCAGTCCCGCATCCATGAGCTTCTTCCACTTTTTCTTGAAGCTCTGCTCGATCTCGAACCCGTTGATCTTTCTGAAACGATCCTTACGCACCTCGGTGTTCTTGAGCGGAAGCGCGATCGACCAGCGCAGCTGCTGTTCCTTATCGCGCACATAGCCGCGGTTGAGGGCGAGCTTGCCGCTGTCTGTCAGCTCGTAGTACTCGTCAAAGCTGTCGGTGTTGATGAAGAAGCGATCTCTCAGCGAGCTGAACGCCGTCAGTCCCAGACCGATCTGGTCGTACTGCGCACAGCACTGGTTGTAGGCGTAATGGGAATAGATATAGGGATCTTTCGTGTAAACGCGGCGGAGGTTGCCTTTGAGCCCGTAGAGCTTGAGTATCTCCTCTGCGACCGCCTTCTGGCGCATATTCTCCTCGAAATCCGGGAACAGCGAGGGCTCGCGGTCATAGAGCAGTCCGATGATGCCCTGGAAATCGCCGTAAGCGTCGACCTTCAAACGGTAAAGCTGGATCTCGTCGATCAAGCCCTGCTGATTGAGCAGGCAGGCGCGCTCGATGGTATCGGCAAAGATATCCACGTTGACGCCCATGAAACCGAAGATGAATTCGAGGTTGAGGATAAAGCCCTTGCGGCGGGTGCTGTCGAGCAGCTCCTGAGTGATCTCGACGCCCTCGTCGCGCATCTGATTGATCTTGCGGTAGTCGACACAGTCAAATTTGTTGCGGCAGTTATCGACCGCCTCGAGGATGGTATCGACGGTCGCCTGACGGAACATGAGCTTGAGGATCTCGGGATGGAACGACTGGGATCCGATGGTCAGCCGGTCGACGCCGTATTTCGACATGATCGCGAGGCGTTTCATGCCGTCCTCGCCGACAAGCGTCACCTCGTCAACGTCAAAGTTGAACTGGGTGACAGTGGTGCGGTCGATACGGTCGGTGAAAAATTTCATCAGCCGCTCAAAGAGGTCGGGATCCATATGCGACGGCGTGCCGCCGCCGAAGAGGATCGAACGCGCCTTGATCTTTTCGACGCCTAGCACCTTCATATAATTATCCATCTCTTTTTCAAGATGGTCAAGATATTTTATTTGATTTTCCCTCAGCGCAGAACACGATCCCAGCTCGCCCGGATAATGGCAGAAGCTGCAGTGCTGGGCACAGAACGGGATATGGACATAGATATCGAACATCCCGTCCTCGGGATTTTTGTAGGTCTTCATGATCTCTTCCTGCGTGTGGAAGGGATACTGCGTGATCGGCGGGTAATGCACCGAGGGCACGAATTTTCCCGTCGTGCAGATCAGACCCTTCTGCTGCAGGGCGAGCACCTCGTCGACCCGCTTCTGTGCCGCCTGCATGATCTCGTCCCTGTGCTTGAGGTAGAGCGAGTTTTCCACGAATTCAGGCGTTGATTTTTCTACTCTTCTGACGATCTTTCTGATCGCCTGATACTGTGCGTCCGAACATTCTGTCTTTGCCAGCATTTCCCTTGTCCCCTTTTTGTTAGATGGTAAGCGCTGAGAAAGGGTATGTGCATCAGTCGCTTTCGGTGTATTGATTTTGATATAAACCGCAGTAGACGCCGCGCCGCTCGAGCAGCTCCTTGTGCCTGCCCGTTTCGACGACCTTTCCGTCACTGATTACGGCTATTTTATCCGCGTTGCGTATAGTAGAGAGCCTATGCGCGATGATGATGCAGGTTTTGTCGTGCATCATGCCCAGCATCGCATCCTGGATCTTTTTTTCGGTCGCAGAATCGACCGAGCTCATCGCCTCGTCCAGTATCAGCGCCCGCGGCTGTGTCAGCGAGGCGCGGGAGAGGCAGAGCAATTGCCGCTCGCCCTGACTCAGGCGGGTATCCTCCCTGAGGATCTCGGTATTCATACCGTTCTCCAGCTTTGCGATAAACGCGTCTGCATTGGCGGCTTCTGCGGCGGCATAAAGCTCCTTTTCATCGGCCGACAGTCTGCCGTAGGCGATATTATCGCGAATCGTTCCGTCGATCAGCGCCGTGTTCTGCAAGACCGTCGTCACCGTTCGCCTGAGCTGTGCCTTCGGGATCTCGCGGATGTCGACGCCGTCGATCAGGATGCATCCGTCGTCCGGCTCATAGAACCGCATGAGCAGGCTGACGAGCGTCGTCTTGCCCGCGCCCGTTTTGCCGACCAGCGCGACGCGCTGACCGGGCTCGATGTCGAGCGAGAAATCGTCCAGTACCTTGATCCCGCGCACATAGGAAAACGTCACGTGCTCAAAGCGGATCGAGCAGGCGTGCCTGTCGGAAAGCGACTTCTTACCGCTGTCCTCCTCAGCCTCGGCGTCGATGATCTCGAACACTCTCTCGGCGGAAGCGAGGGCGGTCATGAGCTGGGAGATGATCCCCGAAACCTCGTTGATCGGCTTGGTGAATTGTCTGGAATACAGCGTGAACGCCTGTATGGTACCGATCGTCACGCCGAAGCCGCCGTCGATATATAACAGCGCTCCGACCGCAACGATCAAAAGGAAATTGATATTGCCGATGATGCTCATCAGGGGCGGCATCGCGCCGCCGAGCACCTGCGCCTTGACAGAAGCATCCGTCAGCTCGTCGCTGAGGCGATCATTCTCGGCGATGCATTCGTCGGTGATGCGGTAGCTGTCGATGGTTTTCTTCGCGGCGACCGACTGTTCGACATGGCTGTTCATCTCGCCGACCGACTTCTGCTGTTTGCGGAAGAAGCCGAACATCCGCTTTGAGAGGATCACGGTGCAGAGTACGTTGAGGATGACGGTGCTCAGACATACGAGAGTGAGCAGCGGATTTTTGATGAGCATGATCACGATACAGCCGACGATCACGATCACGGCGGACAGCGCAGTGCCGAGCGCCTGACTGATGAGGTTCGCGATATTGTCGATATCGTTGGTCAGGCGGGCGGTCATATCACCGCTGCGGTGAGAATCAAAGAAGCTCACGGGAAGCCGTATCAGCTTTTCCGACACCTTTTTGCGTATCGTCAGGGTCGTGGTGCGGGTGAGCTTTGCGGAATTCCTGCCCTGAAAATAGCTGAACAGCGATGAAAAGACGAATACGCCCAACAGGATGAGCAGTATGGTATTCAGATGATCCCAATCGACCGACAGCCTGCCGGCGGAAAGATCGAGGGTATCGATCGCCCGGCTGATGAGATCGGGGATCAGGAGGTTTAATAGTGTGGAGGCGGTCAAAAGCCCGAGCATTCCGAGGATCAGCGCGCGGCTCTCTTTGAAAAAGCCGATCAGCCGCTTGGTGGTTTTCATCACACTCTGCGGCGCTTCTCGCTCCATCTGCTGAGGAGGCATTCGGCTATCCAACCGCGTCACCCCCTTCGGGCTGCTGTGAATCACAGATCGCGCGGTACTGCGCCGAGCTTCTGTACAATTCCTCGCGGCTTCCCTCGGCGGCGATCCCGCCGCGATCCATCAAGAGGATCCGGTCCGCAGCCTTCATGCACGACACGCGCTGAGAGATAAGGATCAGGCTGATATCGGCATATTCTCTGCGGATACCGTCCAGCACCTCGCGCTCGGTCGCCGCATCAAGGGATGAGGTGCTGTCGTCGAGGATCAGCACCGACGCGTTTCTGAGCAGGGCGCGCGCGATCGCGACGCGCTGCTTCTGTCCGCCGGAGAGGGTATTGCCCCGCTCGGCGATCTTTGTATCATATCCGGCTGAGAGAGCGGGGGCGAATTCATCCACCCGCGCGACCCTGACCGCTTTTCGGAATTCTTCTTCCGAGCAGGCACAGCCGGCAGTTATATTCTCTTTCAATGTTGCCGGGAAAATATCGCTGTTCTGAAAGACCGGTATGATCTTGCTTCTCAGCGCCGGCAGTTGATAGTCTTTGATATTTTTTGAATTGATCAAAACCTCGCCCGCGTCGGTATCGTAGGCGCGGATCACAAGGCTCATGAGCGTGCTTTTTCCCGCGCCGGTCGGACCGAGGACGCCGACACATTCGCCGCGGCACAGCTTCACGGAAACATTGTCGATCGCAGGATAGACGGACTCCTTGCTGCGCGGATAGCGGAAGGTGACGTTTTTGAGCTCGATGCTTTCCACCTCGGTATCAAGCGTGGATTCTCCCGACTTGATACACGGCTCCGTATCCATGATCTCACAGATCCTGTCCGCAGAGACCTTCGAGCGCGAGATGTACTGAAAGATCCCGCCCATCGTCATCATCGACATCAAAATCTGCTGGGAATAGCTGATGACCGCCATGATCGAACCGATCTTGATCAACCCCGCCTCGATCTGAAAACCGCCGATGAAGATGATCGCGACGACGACCGCGTTGAGAATGAGCATGACCAGCGGGTTGAGGAGCGCCATAAAGAGCTGGACCTTCATCACCGTCGCGGTCAGATCGATATTCTGCCGGTCAAAACGCGCTGATTCGTAATCCTCTTTGACGTAGGCTTTGATCAGGCGGTTATTGGCAACGATATGGATCGCAGAGGTGTTGAGCTTGTCGACCATCCTCTGGATGATCCTGAAGATCGCGGAGGAGCGCTTGATAAAGAACACCATCAGCGCGATCTGCAGCGGAAGCGATACCAGCAGCACAATCCCGTAAACAGGGTCGATGGAAACGACCATGACGATGCCGAGGATAAAGAGCATGAGCGGCTTTACGACCGTCTGGATCACCACCGAGGAAAACTCGGTGACGACCTTGGTATCGCCGGTCATGCGGGTGATCAGCGAGCCGGCGGTAATGACGTCGCCCTGCTCGGGTGAGAGGGACATCACCTTGCGGAACAGCGATTTGCGCAGATCGTTGCCGAAGCGCTGGGAGTAGACATTGGAGCAAACGCAGGAGAGAAATCCCCCCGCGCCGCCGATCAACGCGACGATCAGCATCATTATACCCGCGTGGACAACAACGTCGATATTCATTTGAAGCACGCCGTCGTCGACGATCTGCTCCATGTACTTCGGCTGGAGCACATTCGACGCGACCTCGACGATCATCAGAACGACCGCAGCGATGACCATACCGGTATACGGCTTGAGATATCTCAAGATTTTTCGAAAGCCAGTCATTGAACCCCTTTTTGCAGACGATCAAGTTTTCCCAAAATCGTATTGCTCAGATCTATCTGCGTTTTGAATAGGAAAAGCGTTTTGCCGAGAAGATCTCAAAGCCGAGCTTCTCCTGTAATGTACCCATGATCCCCTTCGGCAGGAAGAGGATGGTCAATATGGTGATCGCGCCGAGGATGATATTGGACCATCCCGGAAAACGCGCGAGGTATTCCTGCAAAAAGACATAGATCACCGCGCCGACGATCGGACCTCCGACCGTGCCTGAGCCGCCGACGATCACGATAAATACCAGCGAGATCGTCCAGCTGATAGAAAAGCCGCTCTCGGGATAGACGATGCCTTTGTTGACTAAAAAGATGCCTGCCGCGACCGCAGTGAACGCCGCGGCGATCGTATAGACGAACAGCTTGTGGTTGAACACGTTGACGCCGACAGCCGACGCCGCGCTGATATCGTCGCGCATCGCCGTCAGTCCAAGACCGATCCGCGTCCGCAAAAGGAAGTAGACCGCCGCGACAGCCAGCACGCATACGGTCAGCGCGACCACGCAGATCTCGTTGATCCTCGGATAGGGCACGACGCGGATGGTCATTCCGCTGCCCTGTCCGACATATTTCCAGTTTAAAAACAGTTTTTCAAAAATCTCCGCAACGACCCACGTCGCGATGGAAAAATACATTCCCTCCATCCGATAGAGGATCAGCGACATCAGCAGAGCAACAACGACGCTGACGCCGACGCCCATCAGAAGTCCCATCCCGAGGGAAAGGTGGAGCTTAGTCGTCGCGATCGCGACGGAATAGCCCGCAAGTCCGATGTTGAGCTGCTGTCCGAGGCTGGTCATACCCGTAAAGCCCGAGAGCAGGTTCCACATCTGGGCCATGGTGATATACAGAAAGATCTGTATCATATAACGCATCGTATTATTCGACGCGAGCTTTGTCAGACATACAAAGTACAGGGCGCTGACCGCCGCAATACAGACGATCAGCATCGGCAGGGAATCGAGTACTCTGACATTGTCGTTTTTCAAACGTCTTTTCGCCATCGTACCCCCCTACTTTCCGAAAATGCCCTTGGGTCTGAAAATCAGCACCAACAGCAGGAGGATATAGCTGATCAGCAAGCCGTAGCTTGCGCCGCCGATGACCTGTGCCATTCCGAAGAGGATCCCCGCGACCAGCGTGCCGGGAACGCTGCCCATGCCGCCGATCACGACCACGACAAAGGCGATCAACAGATAGTTGCCGCCCGCGCTGGGGTCATAGGTCCATTTCATACCGACGCAAAGTCCGGCGACCGCGGCGCTCGCCATCGCGATACCCATCGCGATCGCATAAATGCGGTTGATGTTCACGCCCGAGAGCGCGGCGACGTCGGCGTCGTCCGCAGTAGCGCGGATCGCTCTGCCGATATATGTATTCCTGAGGAACAGCGACAGCGCCGCGATGGATACAAGGCTGATCGCAAACAGGACTAAATGGAGCACCGAGATCTCGAGCGAGCCGATCTTGACGGTATCCATGCTGTAGGACACGGGGATATGCTGCGCGTCCGCCGAGAACAGCATCAGCATCCCGTCCTGCAGGATGATGGACAATCCGAAGGTGACCAGAAGCGCAGGCTCACTCCCCTTTTTCATCGCCCACCCGATCAGCAGGTACTGCAGTAAAAATCCCAGCAGGAACATCAGCGGTACAGTGATGAAAAGGGTCAGGATAGGGTCAATCCCGAGCAGCGGCGCCAATACGGTCGAAAGATACGCTCCCAAGATCACAAATTCGCCGTGGGCGAGGTTCGTGAGCTTTACGATACCGAAAATCATGGTCATGCCCACTCCCAACAGCGCGTATACGCTGCCGAGCAGTATTCCGTTGATAAGTACCTGAGCAAAATACATAGCGTTTTCCTGTATGGTTGGTGGTTTATATTCCGAAGTAGGCTTTCTTGAGCGTTTCGGAATCGATTTCGTCGGATTGTCCGGAGAGCGCCACCCTGCCCTTGAGCATGACATAAAAGGCGTCGGATGCTTTGAGCGCCCTGTGGATATCCTGTTCTATCAAAATGATCGAGGTGTTCTCTTCCTCATTGATACGCTTGATTTTTTTATAGATGTCGTTGATGACAGCGGGCGAAAGTCCCAGCGAGATCTCGTCGAAGATCAAACATTCGGGATCGCCCATCAAGGCGCGGCCGATCGCGACCATCTGTCGCTGACCGCCCGAGAGATTCCCCGCAGGACGCTGTTTCATCTCCCCGAGATCGGGGAACAGCTCGTAGATATGCTCGAGCGTCTGCTTTGCATTTTTGCGCGCAGATCTCGGAAAGCTGCCCATCAAAAGATTGTCCTGCACCGACATACGGGTAAAGCATCTGCCGCCCTGCGGAACAAGCGAGAGTCCCTTTGCGACGATCTTGTCCGCAGGAAGTCCGGTGATATCCTCGCCGCCGAAGAGTACCTTTCCCGAGGCGGGCTTGTGCAGACCGGCGACCGTATGCATCAGCGTGGTTTTTCCCGCGCCGTTGATGCCGATCAGCGAAACGATCTGTCCTTTTTTGACCGCGAGATCCACCGATTCGACGGCGACAAAATCACCGTATCCGGCGGATAGGTTTTTGATACTCAGCAGTGCGTCACTCATCGTCGTCCACCCCCAGATACAGCCGCTGTACCTCAGCAGATCCGATCACCTCGCGCGGCTCTCCCTGAGCGACGCTTTTGCCCTGCGCCATACACATCAGATAGTCGGTCGAGCCAACCATCGTTTCGATGATATGCTCGATCCAGATGATCGAGTAGCCCGCCGCCTTGAGATTCGCGACCAGCTCCATGATCTCTTTGACCTCCGCCTCGGTCAGTCCTGCGGCGACCTCGTCGAGCAGGAGCAGCTTCGGCTCTGTACCGAGCGCACGGGCGATCTCGAGGCGTTTGCGGTCGAGCAAGGTCAGCTCGCCCGCCCTGATTTCGCGCTTGTCATACAGTCCGGTCTGTTTGAGGCTGCTCAGCGCGACGTCCTTTGCGAAGCGTTCGCTGTGAGATCCGCCGTGAACGGCGGCGACCAGCACGTTTTCATACAGGCTCATATTCTCGAACGGACGGGGGATCTGAAAGGTTCTGCCCAGCCCCATCTTGCACCGCACGTTAGAGGACATCCGCGTGATATCGACGCCGTCAAATATGATTTTCCCCGCGCTCGGTTTGATCAAACCGAGCAGGGCGTTGAACATGGTCGTCTTGCCGCTGCCGTTCGGGCCGATCACGCCGTATACCTGCCCTTTTTCAACCGAAAAGGAAAGGTCGTCGAGGATCTGCACCCTGCCGTAGCCGGCATTGACATTCATGAATTCCAGTATTTCTTCCATTTTTCCCTCTTGATGCACTTTATCTGCCGTTATTAGGGAGGAATTTCCTGTTATTTTTTCTTAGTTGTCGCGTTGCCGGGCAGATATTCGCCGGTGATCGGGATCTCCGGATACAGCGAATTATCGATGATCACCAGATTCAGCTCGCCGTCCTCGCCGCGCTGCCACTGACCGCCGGTGAGTACCGAGCTGCTGTAAGGCAGCCCCTTGAGCTTTTTGGAATAATCCACAGGGCCGACGATAGTCTGACAGGTCAGATCGCCGATCGCCTCGTATACCTTTTCCTTATCGGTCGTTCCCGCGGCGGTAAAGGTCTGGACCGCAAGCTCCAGCGCCGCATATGCGAACGCGGTCGGCTGGGGCATGACTCTGCCATTATCCTTCATATACTGTTCGTTGATCTCGGCACAGGTGATGCCGGTCAGATCGGATTTGTAGGGATTGGTGGGCGCCCACCATACCTGGGTCATGATGCCGTCGGCAAGGTCGCCGAGTGCTTCGACGTCGCTCTGCAGCAGACAGCACTTGCCCATCGTGATACAGCCGATCTCCACGCCCGCCGCGATCACGGCATTGTAGGCGTTCATGAAATCGGGCGGGATATTCGTGCCTGCGATCAGGTCGATATCTTCTTCCTTGAATTTATTCGCAACATTGGTAAAGTCGGTCGTCTTGGACGGATACTGGCCGGGATCGACGGCGGTATAGCCGTCCTCGGCAAGCCTTCTGATAAAGAGGTCGTGCCAGGAGGTACCGTCGGTATCGTTGGCAAAGAGCAGACCTACCTTTGCGCCCGAACCGGGAGCATAGCCCGCCTTTGTCCACAGCGCGCGCTGGGACTCGTAAACCTCGTCGAGGGTATAGAAAAAGTCATAGGTCCAGTTGAATTCGTCGAGCGACGCCGCCAGCGGATCGACCGGCGACTGGGTCGCGATACAGGGCACGCCGTATCTTTCCGCGACCTGAGCGACGGGGATGACGGTATTGGGCGTCTGGATCGCGATCATGAGGTCGATATTATCCTCCTCGATCAGCTTCTGCGCCATTTCGGTACAGGTGTTCTGGTCGGACTTGGAATCATAGACGATGACCTCGATCTTCTTTTCCTTGCCATCCACCTTGATCGGATGCTCGTTGACATAGTCCGTGATCTGCTTGACCGCCCATTCGCAGCCCTCGCCGTTGCCCGCAAGCGCACCGGTCGTCGGGTTGACATAGCCGATCCGGATCACATCCGCGTCCGAGCCGGAGCCGCCCGCACAGGCACAAAGCCCTGCGATCATCATGACCGCCAGCAGAATTGCCAAGATTCTCTTCATTGTTACTTCCTCCTGAATGATACTTCCTTGTAACTGAGCCGATATTTGCCGATAGCTCTACAGAGTAAAAGTACCATATTATCGTACTTTTGTCAATAAAAACGCCAAAAAAGGTGCGGGTTTTTCGTGCTTTTTGCATAAATTTCCATAAAAACATTATTTTCTTTCTCCGGGATGTTTCATACGAAAACTTCCTTTTATTTCATATGAGAGGACTTTTTTGCCGCAAAAAAGGATTATCGGTTGATTTTACAGCGGGCTTATGCTAAGATGAAATCGACACAACGGAAATACGGGGAGAAAGACGATGAACAAAAAGTTACTCATTATCATCCTGTGTGCGGTTTTGATCGTCGCGATAACGGCAGTCATCCTGCTGATTGGGGGAAAGCCGGCGGATACCCCCGCCGACGAGGATGCGACCGAAGCGACAGCCGCGACTGTCGCTGAAACTATCGCGTCGACGCAGCCTGCAACCGCCGCTCAGACTGCTGCCGCAACCGAAGATAATACCGAAAGCGATACGCAAGCGGATGAGGAGCTGGATTTCTTCGAGACATTCGTCGACTATCCCGCGCACTTCGTCGCCCACGGCGTCAACCCCGGCGAGGAAATGTCAAGCGAGTTCTACTTCCACGCGACGATGGAGATCGCCTCCGACGGCAAGATCACCGGCACCTATTTCAACAACCTCGATTCCTCCGACGGCAGTGCTGTGGAGAAGGTCAGCAACTGGACCGCTGCGATCCGCGGCAACAAGGTCTACCTCGGCGACGACGGCTGGTACTTCTATCTCGATAACGTCAAATACGAGAAGAAGCCCGGTACCTCTGAGGAAAAGGACGGCAAGACGATCAACTACGTCTATGCCTACGGCTCTAATGAAAAGGCAGACAATAAAATTCAGCTTTTCGACCCCGAAACGCCGATCGACAGCTTCCCGTCCGAGGAAGGCGGACCGGATATGCGCCAGTTCCTGTCGACGATGCGTAAGGACGGCGAGGGCGAAATGCTGGGATGCTTTATGATCGTCGGCGAGAATGACAGCCGCTACGTTTCCATCACCGACGAAGAAGCGCAGATGGCGGCTCAGGGCGACGAGCGCGGCGAAGAGCCTGCGCCTCCCGAACAGCCTCAACAGCCCGAACAGCCCGAACAGCCCGCGCCCCCGCAAAGACCGGATGCACCGCAGTAAATATAGAATTACAAAAGCAGCAAAGGCGTTCTCAACGGAGAACGCCTTCTTTATATTCGAATCATTTCAAAAATCTGCGGATCGTCTGCTCGTCCGTATCGGGGAACAGCTTCGTAAAGTGTGCAAAAATCCGCTCATAGGATTCCTCGGGCGTGCGGCGGTAAACATTGTCCGTAAACCGTTCGCCCATAAAGCTCTCCGGAGTTGAATACTCCGCTACGCCCCAGCCGTACGGATTGCCGTGCTTATCCTTCATGTACACAAAGTCGCTGATCAGCACATAGCACTGTGACTGCAGGCGGTTGATCATCGTGTCAAAGCCCTTGACGCCGCCCTTGCGGTAGTTGCCGAGTTCTTTCAGCTCTTTTGACAGGATCGGCGCATTTCCCTCGATCAGATCATAGAGCTGTTTGTCCTTCAGCGGCGCAAGCCCGTCGTCATAACGCGCGTCAAAATCATAGCCGTCGCGTCGGTAGTTGGCAAAATCCAAAAACCACTCGGGGCTGATATAGCACGCTTTTTTCTCAAAAAACTTGCCGTAGGCACAGCCGGTCGTACGGATCATCGGGCCTTTCCACTCCCACACCGGCCAGTTTCCGTTGGTGTTATCATACCAGCAGTCGGGCGCGGTATGCTCTTCGATCGAGAAGCCCTCGATCGAATTCTCAAAGAACGGCAGAAAGCCGAATTCATTCACGGCGTCGACTAAGTCCGCCATGCTGTTAATGGTAAAGTCAATCATGCTTTTGCTCCGAATCCTTGCTGTTGATCAGTTCCAGTTTTTCCTGACGCGACAGGCGCTTGATTTGATATTCACGGCGCATCGCCTCCTGCTTTGTTGCAAATTCCTCATAGTAGACCAGCTCCACCGGTCGGCGGGAGCGGGTGCATTTCGACGCTGTTCCGGCGTTATGGGCGGCAAGACGTTTTTGAAGATCGTTCGTCCAGCCGCAGTATAAGGTATCGTCGGCGCACCTAAGGATATAGGTGTAATTCGTATCCTGTTTCATTGTCAATATTCAACCTTGAGAGAATTAATCCCGTAGGTTTGCTTGAAGGCTTCCTCGTCCTTTTTGGAGCGGATCAGCATGACCTCGGTAAAATGACCGTCGTGCTTATCCTTGAAGCCCGCGACCTTCTCGCCCGTGCAGATCGAGCTGCGGATCACGGCAACTTGCTTTTCGGGATCATAGGGCTCTGCGGAAAACCGTCCCGAGCCTGACTTTGTAAAATGAAACATCATCCGACCTCTTTTCGTCGTCTTATTCATCAATAGTATTTCACACGAAAGCCGCGCTCATCGGGGATGACGGTGAGCGGCTTTTCATCCATGTAATCGATACGGATATATGTCCCGCGCTGAATACCGTCGATAACGTCGTCGATCTGCTGCTGTGTGCCCTGGATCTCCATCGACACCGAGCCGTCGTATTCGTTCTGTACCCAGCCCGTCGCGCCGTACAGATCGGCGGCTTTCTTTGCGTAATAGCGGAATCCCACCGCCTGCACACTGCCGTAGAAGCGGATATACTTGCGGATCGTCTGTCTTTTCGTCAACACTGTATCACCTATTCTGCCTCGGGTTTTTTGAGCTTTTTACGATCATAGATCTTCTTGCTTTCGACCACTCTGGTCGTCGGCTTGAGCCCGTTCCAATCGCGGCGTTTGCGCGCGTAGAATTTGCGCTGTTCCTTTTTGCTTTGCTTTTTCAGCGGTACAACTTTCATCTCATCATCCCTTGATATAAGAACGGCTGCCGATGATCTCTCTGAGCTGAGATTCGCCGATCACGCCGTCAACAAACGACTGTGCCGCCGTGATATACCTGACCGCGTCATCCAGCGCCGAGCGGTACAGCGGCTGAAAACCGCTCAGATCCATCCTGTCGATCGCCTTGCTGCGATAGGATACCAGCCTGAGCTTGGTATGTGTTTTGCGGGCAAATCGATCAAGCGTGCCGTTCCGATCGGAAACGATGCGGTAAAACGACGCCATATGACGGCGGCCCTCCCGCAGCTTCTCCCAAGCGTCGTTCCATCCGTAGATCTGCTCGATCGCGCCGCCGATGCTTTCGCACAGCGCATCCGGTAAAAACGGCGGGATGCGGATATTGCCGCCGCTCATCACATCCAGCTTATGCTCGATCGCCATGTGCATAACGGCGCTGTTCTGCGCTTTGCGGTTGATATACGGATGCGTCGTACTATCCAGCGCATAATGGCACAGAAAACCGCAAAGATAGGAGAATACCGCGCGGTCAAAAGCCGCACGCTTTGCCAGTTCAACGAGAAAGTCGCCGGTATGCTCGCGGTGCATGACGGACGAATATCGGTTGACGCGGTTCTGAAACGGCGGTACGAACCATCGATAAAACAGGTACGGATCGGGGCCGAGCAGACCGAAATCAAAAATCTTGCGGTCGATATCCGCTTGCAGTCGATCTGCAACCTCAGCGCCGAATTTGGTATGGACAACGATATCGGGCATACTGCCTTACCTCCGTTATTCGATGGATGTATGACCGCTTTTGAGCGATCTGTCATGATGCTAGTATTATCATACACCATCGTCCGCTTTCTTTCAAGAAAAAAGTGACAGCCTCCACGTGAATCTAATTCTGTCATAAAAATGTAAATACTATTACAGCCCAAATATGGTATAACATAGAAGGGTGGTAAAATGGATGGATTAGAGAGATTG
>CACYPH010000025.1 GCA_902776185.1 uncultured Ruminococcus sp. | reverse complement strand
TGATTCCTTTCGAATTGGTGAGCGCAAACTCAATTCTACTACAGAATCGTCCCTATGGACTATTTATTTTATTGTTGCAACCTCATTTTACAATGCGCCTTTCAAAAAAGTCGAAAAAATTTTTAAAAAATATTGCGGATAGGAAAAAGCGGCTGTCGCAAATGACAGCCGCTTGGATGATACAGAGATTATTTCAGCAGGTTTTTGATGCGTTCGACGGCTTCGATGGTGTTGTCGCGGTCGCCGAAGGAGGTCAGGCGGAAGTAGCCCTCGCCGCACTTGCCGAAGCCTTCGCCGGGGGTGCCGACGACCTGAGCGTTCCGGAGCAGGTAGTCGAAGAACTCCCAGCTGCCCATGCCGTTCGGGCACTCGAGCCAGATGTAGGGGGAATTCTTGCCGCCGGTGTAGTAGATGCCGAGCTCGTCGAGCGCGGAGGCGATGATGCGGGCGTTCTCTTTGTAGTAGTTCAGGCTTTCGCGGATCTGGGCGAGACCTTCGTCGGAGAATACCGCGGCGGCGGCGCACTGGACGGGGTAGCTGACGCCGTTGAACTTGGTCGCCTCGCGGCGATACCACAGGTCGTGGATGTTGTGACCGTCGCGGACCAGCTCTTTCGGAATCACGGTATAACCGCAGCGCGTGCCGGTAAAGCCCGCGGTCTTAGAGAGCGAGCAGAACTCGATCGCACAGGTGCGCGCGCCGTCGATCGCGAAGATCGAGCGGGGGCAATCGTCGGTGATGAACGCTTCGTATGCCGCGTCGTAGAGGATGATCGCGTCGTTTTTGTTGGCGTAGTCGACCCACGCTTTCAGCTGATCGGCGTTATAAGCCGCGCCGGTGGGGTTGTTCGGGGAGCAAAGGTAGATGATGTCTGCTTGGACGTGATCGTCGGGCATGGCAAGGAAGCCGTTTTCGCGGGTGCAGGAAGCGTAGACGATCTTTCTGCCCGCCATGATGTTGGAGTCGACGTAGACGGGATAGACCGGGTCGGTGACCATGACGACGTTATCTGCGCCGAAGATATCGCCGATGTTGCCGGTGTCGGACTTAGCGCCGTCGGAGATGAAAATCTCGTCGGGGGCGACGGTCACGCCGTTTCTCTGATAATAGCCGGCGACCGCCTCGCGCGCGAAGTCGTAGCCCTCATACTCGGGGTAGCCCTTGAAGGTTTCCTTTACGCCCAGCTCGTCCGCGCCTTTTTTCAGCGCGTCGATGACCACGGGCGCAAGCGGCAGGGTGACGTCGCCGATGCCGAGCTTGATGACCCTTTTGTCGGGGTTCGCCTTGATATAGGCGTTGGTGCGGGCTGCTATCTCGGCAAAGAGGTAGCTCGGGACAAGGTTGTCGTAATTCTTGTTGATTTTCATATCTTCACCTTCCATTGGATAATTTGACACACTAAAGCGTTAACGTGCTGATTATAGCACAAGATGGAGAGAATTGCAAGAAAATCCGGATTGTGCGTTGCAATTCCCGATAGAATGTGATAAGATAAAAATGCGAAACGAATGAAAATGGAATAATGTTCTATGTATTACTGTTCTAACGAGAGTAATACTATTACCCCATGCTGTGTTTGATAAAAACACATGCTTCATATGGGGTGTAGTGTTCATTAGAATATACATTTTCATTCGTTTCGCAGCGGAAGCAATGTGTTTTTTGTGCGTGGCTTCGGCTGCGCACTTTTTTATTGCATTTTTTATTTGCATATGATATGATTTATTTGCTAGATAATCAATTAAAGAACAGGGATAGGATTATGTGTATAACCACGCCCTTTTTTACCTACCATAAATTCGGTAAAAACACGGATCAGGTAGGTAAATACTATCCCGAAATTGATTATCTAGCAGTAGTCATGCCGTGTTTTTCGTGCGCGGCTTCGGCTGCGCACTTTTTTATTAGAGAGGGAAACAAATGTCAGTGGAACTGGGAAATTTGTTGAGAGATTTGAGAGAGTATTCCTTGGGCGTTTCTCAGAACGAGGTCGCCGAAATGTTGCATATCGACCGCTCGACCTATACCAACTATGAATTAGGAAAAACAGAACCATCGATCGCGAACCTGCAGAGGCTCAGCGAAATCTTCTGCGTCAGTTGTGACGAATTGATCAATCCCCAGCAGTACCGTCGTTTGCATAGAGAAAGGGTGACCGGACAGGTGATGGAAGTTATGACAAAAAGCGAAAAACAGCTGATGAATTTGCTGTGGACAAGCGGCAGACCGCTTTCGTGTGCTGAGATTGTTGCACTGTCTGCAGACAAGACTTGGAAAGACAGCTATGTCCATGCGCTGATTAAATCGCTACTGAAAAAGGGAATCGTCAAAGTTGATACCTTTGAATTGGTTTCGCGCAGCTATGCCAGAAAATTCAGTCCTGCTGTGAATCGATGCGAATATTGCCTGCGGTGTGAATTCTCCGAAAAGGAGCTGCATGATACAAAGATGATGACAGCGTTTTTCAATACTTTCTGGGACTGTACGGGAATGACCGAGCTAAAAGAGAAAATCCAAGAGATCATTACATCAGAATAAATATAAAAAGACGACCTGCATCCACAGGTCGTCTTTACGTTTATGTTATTCTTCTGTTGTTTCGGGTTGCTCGGGTTCTGCGGGAGCTTCGGGCTCTTCGATGATGTTCTCGCGGAGCTGTTCTTTCAGGCTCTCGAAGAATTCGTCGGGATTTTCGAAGCTTTCGTCGCTGAACGCGGGCATTGCTTCCTCTTCCTCGGTGACCTCGTCGACGTCGACCGCCGCGATATTGACGCGGGCGGCGCGGGGCGTGCGGTTGGAGGAGGAGAAGATCTCTTCGATGTCGGGAGCGACTGCTTCGTCAGCCTCGGGCTGAGCCGCAGGCTGGACAGCGGGCTGAGGCATCGGAGCGCCTTCCTTGACGGGAGTGAACACCTTTGTGCCGGTCTCGGGATTGTCGTCGGCGATCTCGGACTCCTGTGCGGGTGCGTCTGCCGGTGCAGGCTCGCCCTCGACGGCTTCCTGAGCAGGCTCGCCGTTTTCAGCCGCGGCTGCTGCCTGCTCGGCGGCAAGCTCCTCGGCGGTCACGGGACCGAAATAGATCTGGTACCATACAAGGAACACATAGATCGTCCAGACCTTGCGGGAATTGTCCTCTTTTTCCTCGAAATGCTCGTCAAGATAGCGGATGATGACGTCGGTATTAAAGAACTTTTCGGCGGTCGGGGACTCGAACATCGAGCGGACGACGTTATAGTAATGCTCATCCTTGAGCCAAACTCTTGTGGGAACAGGGAAGCCGAGCTTCTCTTTCTCTGCGACCTCGTCGGGCAGGTGTCTTGCGGCTGCCTTACGCATCGCGTACTTGGTGTTGAATTTATTGACGCGCAGCTCGGTCGGCAGGGTGGACGCGACTGCGAAGACCTCTTTGTCGAGGAAGGGCACGCGCAGCTCGAGGGAGTTCGCCATGCTCATGCGGTCGGCCTTCAGGAGGATATCGCCGACCATCCACATATTGATGTCGAGGTACTGCATCTTGGTGACGTCGTCGTAGCGGCGTGCGCGGGTGTAGTGACGGCGTACCATGCGCGCGGGATCGGTCGCGATGGAGGGATCTTTGAGGAGCGCTTTCTTCTGCTTCTGGTCATACATATAGGCGTTGCCGATGAAGCGCTTCTCGAGCGGATGGGTCGCGCGGATCAGATAATCTCTGCCCTTGATATCCGGCAGTTTCTTGCAGATCCAGCCGATGAAGCGGCGGAGGAAGTAGGGGACGACCTTTTGGTAAACCTTAAAGACGCGCGGGTCGTTGTAGCAGGTATAGCCGCCGAAGAGTTCGTCGGCGCCCTCGCCGGAAAGCACGACCTTGACGTGCTCGGCAGCGAGCTTGGTTACAAAATACAGGGCGATGCAGGAGGGATCGGCGAGGGGCTGATCCATCTGGTACTGTACCTTGGGGACTGCCGCCCAGAATTCCTCGGAGGAGATGAGCTTTGCATGGTGCTCGACGCCGATTTTCTCGGAGAGCGCCTGCGCCCAGGTGATCTCGTTATATTTTTCGCCGAAGTCGAATCCGACGGTAAAGGTCTTTTGACCCTCGAAATAGGTCGAAACATAGGACGAATCGACGCCCGATGACAGGAAGCATCCGACCTCGACGTCCGCGATCTTGTGGGCGTTGACGGAATCCTCAAAGACCTTTTCGATCTTGTCGACCGCTTCTTCCTCGGTCATCTCGTTGTCGGGCTTGAATTTCGGCTCAAAGTAGCGCTGGGTCTCGACGACGCCGTCGCGGTACCAGAGGAAGTGACCCGGCAGCAGGCAATAGACGTCCTCAAAGAAGGTCATCGGCTGGGGGCAGTACTGGAACGACAGGTAAGCGTCGAGCGCCTTTTGGTTGAAGCGCTTCTCGAACTTCGGATGCTCGAGGATGCTCTTGATCTCGGAGGCATAGCAGAAGTCGTCGCCGATCATGGTGTAGTGCAGGGGCTTGATGCCGAAGAAATCGCGCGCCATGAACAGCGCTTTGGTATCTTTGTTATAGATCGCAAAGGCGAACATTCCGCGCAGCTTCATCAGCAGATCCTCGTCCCACTCCTCAAAGCCGTGGATGAGGACCTCGCTGTCGGCGTTGGTCTTGAAGGTGTGGCCCTTCTCCTCCAGCTCCTTGCGCAGTTCCTTGTAGTTGTATATCTCGCCGTTATAGGTCAGCACCAGATTGCCGTCCTCGTTATAGATCGGCTGTTCGCCGCCCTCGAGGTCGATGATCGACAATCTGCGGAAGCCCATCGCGATGTAATCATCCACATAGCTGCCGTCGGAATCCGGACCGCGGTGGGTGATGACCTCCGTCATTTTTTGCAGGATATTTTCTCGCTCTTCGAGCTGGCCGGTAAAGCCGCAAATACCGCACATATCGCAAAACTCCTTTCAGGTTTGCTGTCATGCCGACACGGGATCGGGGAAAATCGGAAAACCTTCTAACCCCATAATAACCCTATGTTAGCATTATTGGTACTATAATACCATAGTTTACCGGAAACTGCAAGCCTTTTCTTTGTCGCGGTTTTGACGGATTTTCAGGCAAAAATGCGGGAGAAATCGTGAAAAAGTTAACGATAAAAAGGATATAGACAAACGCGAATGGTCTTGCTATAATAAAGTCATCAAAGTTAAGGAGCGATCCCATATGTTACATTCTTTCACGCGCAACCATAACGATCTGTCAACTGACGCCGGTTTCCAGTTTGAATTCTTCTGCGACTGCTGTGGAAACGGCGTAAAAAGCACCTTTGAAAGCTCGTCAACCTACGGCAAAAAGAAAAAGACCGAGCGCTTCGGCGGTATCGCATCGAGCATCGGTTCGCTGCTCGGCGGTAAGGCAGGCGACCTTGGATGGGCATTAGAACGCGGCAGCAGCGTCGCGGGCAACCGGTTTGAGGGCGAATCGCCCCAGTGGAGAAAAGAACATGAGGCGGCGTTCGACCGCGCGCAGGAGGAGGTCAGACCGCATTTCAGACGCTGTCCGTCGTGTAACCAGTGGGTTTGTGCCGACTGCTGGAACGAGGACGAGGGTCTCTGCGTTACCTGCGCTCCGCGTGAGTCAGCCTATGTTGCTCAGGCGCGCAATGAAGCGATGCGCCGCAATATCGACGAGGCGGCTGAGACCGCGACTGTCTGGCAGGGCAAGATCGAAACAAGAACTACCGTTTGTCCCAACTGCGGCAAGCCTGCAGGCACGGGCAAATTCTGCAACCACTGCGGCACGCCGCTGGGCACCAACCGCTGTCCCAACTGCGGCGCTCAGGTCGCTCAGGGTCTGGCGTTCTGCGGCGAATGCGGTACAAAGATACAGTCGTCAAACGTCTGCTCGCAGTGCGGCTTTGAAAATGCCCCGGGCATGAAATTCTGCGGCAGCTGCGGCAACAAGCTCTGATGAAATACTCAGCAGAAGTTTTCGGACGCGGGGCTGAGCTTTCTGTCGAAAAGGAAGGGCTTCGGATCGGCGGCAGATTTCTGGATTTCGCTGATTTTCTGAAGATCCGTCCTATCAACCATCGGGTCTATGTCGATCTGCTCGGCGGAGAGACTGTCGAGATTTCGATGCTGGGATTCTCTTACGACGGTTTTCTCGATGAGCTGTGCGACTGTTATTCAAAACGCGGCATGGAAGCGCTGTTTGTTGAAGAGCAGCCCGTCATGCGGTGTGAGGGTGAATATCGGCTGGCGGATGAACAGGGCAGAGGGATCATCGTCCTGCTGTCAGATGCTGTTTGCATCCTGCCGATGACGAGCCGCGCGGTGCGGATCCCGCTGTGCTTTACGCGAGAGATCCGGCTCGAGGGATATCTGCTGCATTTTGAGATGCAGTCGGGCGCAGTCTATACCGTTGGCAGGATGGGCTATGATACAATGCCCTTTGCCGAGCGCGCGCAGAAAGCGGCGCAGCTGGCGAAAAAACAGCGCGAGAAGGCGCTGGCAAATATCATGACGCAGGAGCCGTTCGATCACAAGGGACTGTTCCGCACCGGACAGCCCGAGCTGTACTGGCTTGCGGCGACCGCCGAGGGGCGCTGTGCGATCGAGCTGTTCACCGACGACGAATCCGCGACCTATCTGTACGAATACAAGGAATCGACGGAGGAATTTCTGCAAAATGCAGATGAAGCGATGGAGGCGATGGGCATCCACCGCGAGATCATCTATCTCTCGCCCGAACAGCTCGAGAATAAACCGCTGTACCGGATGTCGGTCGCAAGGAGCGAGGCGGTACGGTTCTTACGCGCAAGAAGCTGTGGTCGTCTGATCCACAACGCAACGCATGATCAGCGCTTAAAGGATTTTTTGAACAGTCAAGAATAATATCGTTTTATAGATGACAAAAGCCGCCCGATGAGGGCGGCTTTTGTACTGATGAAATTGATTATGTTTTATGTAAAAGTTTTGTTATCAGTTTCTTATGCGAACGATTTTTCCATGCAGTCTACGGAGTAGAGCAGGACGTCGTTCTCTTTTGTTACCATTGTGATCTGCAGTCGCGGCAGCATCTCGTGCAGGGTCAGGACAAAGCCGTTCGGACGGTTGTCCGGCATGCCTGTCACCAGATGGCGTGCGTTGATCTTGCGGGCGAAGCCGGCGGCGAATTTCGGTGCGTTTTTGTCAAAAGCAATTGTCATGTCGGCGCCTAGCTCCTTGGCGGTGCGGTAGAGATACTCGATCTCGTCCGACAGCCGGGATATATCATTCATCGGCGTATGGATACACAGGACATGGAGATCGCAGGAAAGCTCCTGAGCTTGTTCAAATCCCGCCTGTATCAATCTGTCGCAGTCATACTGACCGGTGACGCACACCAGCACGGACGGCTTCTTATCGGCGCGCATCATTTCACCTCCCTTGTGTTCTTCGTTGACACTATCATAACAGATATTTGTGATGAAATATGTAAAACCGTGTGAAGATTCTATGAACAATCTTTAAATAGTTGGTGGTTATCGAGTCAGTAGGGTACGGCGCTTGCCGACGTACCGCACGTCAGGAACGCCGGTTTCCTATCCGGGGTGTTCGATAACTGCTGCGCTCGGCAGTTTCGGTACGTCATGAATGCCGTACCCTACAAAGCGGGCTGTCGGGGTCGGTGGTTAATAAAGTGCCTGCGGCGCGATCGGGAGCGCGGGTGCTCAACGGGACATCAAAGTATGATTCCTTACCGCTATCAACTACCCTAGTTATTTTCCACAACAGAAGCCGCTGATTTTCTACATTCATTTTGACGAAAAGCCTTTTTTCTTCATTTTCGATGTGCTATACTTAAATTAATAATGAGATACGGAGGTAAACCATGTATAGAGTAGGAATCGATTTAGGCGGCACCAATATCGTTGCCGGCGTTGTGGATGAAGAATACAACATCGTCGCAAAGGCGAACTGCAAGACGGCTGTGCCCCGTCCCGAGGCGGATATCTGTGACTCGATGGCGGCGGTCGTCAAGGAAGCGGTAAAGAAAGCGAAGCTGAAAATGGACGATATCGACTATATCGGCATCGGCGTTCCCGGCGCGGTCAACCCCGAAACAAGGATCATCGAAACCTCGCCCAACCTGTTCTTCCAGAACTGGGAGGTTGCGAAGATGATGGAGGAACGTCTCCATAAATATACCAAGGTCGAGAATGACGCGAACGCTGCGGCGCTCGGCGAATTCCTCGCAGGCTCGGCAAAGGGTTCTAAGAATGCGGTTGCGATCACCCTCGGTACCGGCGTCGGCGGCGGTATCATCATCGACGGCAAGATCTACTCCGGCTCGAACTATGCGGGCGCGGAGCTGGGTCACATGGTCATTGTCAAGGACGGCATCGAGTGCGGCTGCGGCAGAAAGGGCTGCTGGGAGGCATATGCTTCCGCCACCGCGCTGATCCGCATGACCAAGGACGCGATCAAGGGCGAGAAACCCGAGTTCTCCTATATGCTCAACGCGGTCGAGGGCGACCTTGACAACGTCAACGGCAAGACGGCGTTCGACGCGATGCTCGCGGGCGACAATACCGGAAGAGAGGTCGTCGAGAAGTACATCGATTACCTCGCGACGGGTCTGATCAACGTCATCAATATTTTCCAGCCCGACGTGCTTTGCATCGGCGGCGGTATCGCCAATCAGGGCGAAAATCTGCTCGGTCCGCTGCGCACCATCATCGAGCGCGATCGCTTTACCAAGCATAACGAGAAGCAGACAAAGGTCTGTGTCGCGACATTGGGCAACGACGCGGGTATCATCGGCGCGGCGTGCATCTGATCAAAACGGTAACATAACAAAAAAACGCTTCCGACATCTGCCGGAAGCGTTTACTTATGCGTTATTCTTGATCCGCTTGTAGCGGAACAGGGTGTTTTCCGCCCATTCGCGGTCGATCTTGATGAAGCCGGAGAGCTTTTTGTCGTTGCCGCAGATCGCCTCGACGATCTTGAGGCTCTTGCGGTAGATCTCCAGCCGCGCCGACTGGACGAACGGCTCGTTGTTCTCGCCGATGAAATAGGTGAAGCCGATGGTGTTGGTCTCGCGGTTGTACATCGAGAGGAAGCCCTCTGATACATTGCTCAGGTCGTGCTTCTTCGCGATCATCGCGGCGATCGCGTACTTGGTCAGCTCGACTGCCATATCGTCGAGCCCCGACTCGAAGATGAAGATCTTTTCCTTGAGGGCGTTGAAATCCGCGGCGAGGCGCTTGCGGATGCCCTTTAAATTGCGGTAGTCCTCCTCGAGCGACCGATCCTCGAGCTGAAAACGGTCGATCTCGGGAATCAGGTATACCATGAAGCGACGCTTCATATCGTTATAGAGAAGCGGGTAGGTGTAGCGTCCCTGATAGCCGCAGTTGGGACAGGTATAGTCGAGCAGCTTGCCCGACAGCAGATCGTCGCGGAACTGCGGATCGTTGGTCGCGTTGATACTGATATACAGGTGCGCCGAGCCGGTATGCGAGCATTTCGGACAGCTGACCTCTTTGGAGATGACGTTAGACATGGTTCCCTCCGATAAAGCGGGTTTGTGACATTTATCACGGATTGTCGACCGGAATTGACGGTCTCTTCTTTTTATATTACCACATTTTATCAGAAATGCAAATTATTTATCGTACATTTACAATTTGTTATTGATTTTCACGCGCGTTTCTGCGATAATATAAATGTACTACTATATCTTACCCTAACGGAGGTACTATTATGGCTATTAAAGACAGCATCAAGTCCGGCGTTGATTTTACCGTTGACACCGTTTCGGAGTTTGCTTCGGTGATCGCGGAGAAGAACCGCATCAGAGTTCAGCTCAACCATATCAAAAAACTGATCAAGACCGATTCCGCTACCAGAGATCAGGCGTATATCGAGCTGGGTCGCTTCTTCTACGAGAATCTCAGAGAGAACGCTTCGCCCGAGAACGAGGCAATCTGCGCTGTGATCGATGCGGCGAGTGACCGCATCAGCAAGGCTTCGCTGAAATATATGGAGCTTCTCAACCAGCAGAACGAAACAAAGATCCGCTCCGAGAACGCCGAAAAGATCAAGAAGATCGTGGCTGAAAAAGCGACCGATACCGCGAAGGCGGCAAAAGAAAAGGGCGCTGAGCTGGGCAAAAAGGCAAAGGACCTTGCGTCCCAGGGCGTAGAAAAGGCAAAGGATATCGCCTGCGGCATCAAGAACAAGGCGAATGACACCGTCGACGACGTCAAAGAGCGTTTTGACGCTGAGGGCAACGCCGAGGTCGACCAGATCATCGCCGAGGAACAGGCGAAGGTCGAGGCGCAGGCTCCCGCCGAGATCGAAACATCTTCCGAGCTGGAGGAGATGATCGCCGCAGAACAGGCGAAGATCGAAGAGGCACAGGCTGCCGAGACTGCCGCACCTGCGGAGGAATCTCCCGAGTCCTTTGATTTCTGATTGATGAATTGAACGTAAGAAAACGCGCTTCCGACGGAAGCGCGTTTTTTGGTTCTTACTGTTATTTTTTTGCTTCTTCCGCACGCTTTGACGAAAGCGTATCGGGGATCTTCGCGATCGCTCGCTCGAGCTGGGGCGCGAGGAGCATCACGACGGCGATCTTCAGCGCGTCGCCGAGCAGGAACGGTACGACGCACAGCGACAATGCGTACAGCACGCCGACGTTGTTCAGGATACAGAACCACGCGGTGCCGAATGCGTAGAGCACGACGGTGCCGGCTACCATGCCGAGCAGCATAAAGGCGTATTTTTTGACGCCGCGGCTGCCTCTGCCCCACTGTGAGTAGATCGCGCCGCAGATGAATGCAAGCGGGATATAGCCGACCAAATAGCCGCCGGTCGGGCCGAGGAGCTTCGGCAGGGCGGGGGTGTAGCCCGCGCATACCGGAACGCCGACCGCGCCGATGATCAGATAGATGACCTGGCTGAGCGCGCCCAGACGTCCGCCGAGCAGTACGCCCGACAGCATCACCGCAAAGGTGGCGAGCGTGATCGGGATCATCCCCGCGATCGGGATACTCAGCGGCGCAAGCACACAGGTGATCGCCGCGCATACCGCACAAAGGACAAGATTCTTAGTTTTCATCATTTACCTCCAAATCGATATTTGCTGCGGAGGATGGGATTCTCCGTGATAGCTGATCTTATACTAATCCTAAATAAAAACCTTTATTATCTGTCGCGCAAAATTGCGCATAACTGTGTTGGGCTCCTTGACAGGCGCCAGCCTGCCTGCGTCGTCCGCCTTGCTCTGCGCAATTTTCTGCTGACATCTAATTAATTCTTTTTTTAGGATTAGTATTACCAGTTTTCGAGTTCGTCGGTGATCTTCTCGTAGTCGAACTTGTTGTTCGCGTTATAGGCGATGACATACTTGCCGCTCTTTGATACGACTGCGGTCAGCTCGTCGAGCCCTTCTACTGCGTGGAACTTGCCGTCGTCGTCGATATCGGCGAGGATCTTTTTCGCGGTATCATTCTGCTTGCCGCTGAAATCGTAGATCTCGATAAAGGTCTTGTTGTCGGTGAAGTAGTAGCGCACGCCGTTGGTCGCGCCGATCACATCGTAGTAAACGTCATTTTTCAGGTCGACGCCTTTTTCATCGCTGTCGCCCGAGTACATCTTGCTGTAGATGTAGCCCTTGTCGAGCAGGTACTGCTCCAGACCGTCAAAGTCTTTCTTGTAGTCCGCGGCGCTGATTTTTTCGGCTTCTTCGTCAGACGTTGCGTTTCTGACAGCGTAGGAGGAGCCGCCGCAGGCAGTGAGCGCGAGGATCATCACGGCCGCAAGCAGGATAACCAATAATTTTTTCATGTGTATTCTCCATTCTGATGGTATTCACTTTTTTCAGCTACCCTCTATTTTACAATAATCGCGGCAATAAATCAATAGCGAGTTTTGATACGGTGTTTACAAGCGCGGGGATCGATGGTAAAATATAAATGAAATTTGTGAAAGGCGTGACGGAGGATGAATCAAAGCGAAAGAAGATTGTACCTGATCAACGCGCTGTTGGACGAAAGTCCGCGGTACAGCAGTATCGAGATACCGAAAGATACAAATGAGCAGAAGCAATTACTGCGGTCGCTGATGAACGTCAGGATGCCCGCGCCGATCAGCGAGGAATTCCTGCGGATACAGGATGCATATTTACGGCAGGCGATCGCGGAAAAAGGGGTCACCGAGCTGTCGGATCTGACGGAGATCGAAAAGGATATCTACCTCTGGCAGGGGGATATCACAACTATCAAATGCGGCGCGATCGTCAACGCCGCCAATTCGCAGATGCTCGGGTGCTTTTCGCCGTGCCACGGATGCATCGACAACTGCATCCATACCTATGCGGGGATACAGCTGAGAAACAAATGCGGCGAGATCATGCGCGCGCAGGGCTATGAGGAGCCGACGGGGATGGCGAAGATTACGCCGGCATATAACCTGCCGTGCGATTATGTCCTGCACACGGTCGGTCCGATCGTGCGCGGACGGCTCAGCGAAAAGGACTGTGACCTGCTGAAAAGCTGTTATCTGTCATGCCTGCGGCTTGCCGAGGAGAACGGCGTGAAAAGCGTCGCATTCTGCTGTATCTCGACGGGCGTGTTCGGCTTTCCGCAGCAGGAAGCGGCACAGATCGCGGTCGCGACCGTGCGGGAATATCAGCAGCAGTCAAACAGCGGGATCAAGGTCATCTTCAACGTGTTCAAAGATGACGATTTGATGATCTATCAACAGCTTTTGGGATAATTTTCGGAACAATCAAGGCAGTCTGCAAATGCAGGCTGCCTTTCACTTTATACTTTGATGTTGTTTCGGATCACAGCGATTTGAGGATCTCTCCGGCGTCACCGTTGATGCAGATCGACTGGACGGCGATCTCGGCGGGGCAGAACGCCTCGTTGTAATTCAGACAGGCGTAGGTGGCGTTATCATTCGCGAGCGTCATCTGCCAGAACGGATATTTGACGATGACGGGGGTGTTCGCGCCGACGCCGATCTCGAGGTAGAGGGTACGCAGATCCTGATGGCGGCGCAGAAAGTCCGCATAAGCGGCGGAGGCTTTGTGCCAGCCCTCGTCCTCGACAAAGCTGTTGTCGGAACGCAGGTTCAGCGTCATATCGCTGTTGTCGTCGGGACATTTCGGGATCAGCTCGGACGGGATGCGCATTTTCAGGCTGCCGTCCTGCGGCGGCTGATACACGCCGTTTTCATCCTTGATGAAGCCCTGCGCTTCCATCGCCTGCATGACCCAGTCCTCGTTATCGTAGGTCTTTTGGATGTGCCGGTTGACGCTCTGGAACAGGCCGTAGTCGCCCTGGGTATAAAACAGGCGCTTTTTGTCAAAGCCCGCTTTCTGAAACTGGTGGTCGACGTTGGTGGTGATGACGAAATAATCCTTTCCGTCGACCAGCTTGAGCAGGTCACGGTAGACCGGGTTCGGCGCGTCGATGTAGCGGTTGTAGTAGATGTGGCGCGCCCACCATGCCCAGAAGGTTTCTTTGTCGGGGAATGGATAGAAGCCGCCGGAATACATATCGCGGATGCCGTAGCGCGCGGCGAAATCGGCAAAGTATTTTTGGAAGCGCGCGCCGCTGTAGGTCAGTCCCGCCGCGGTGGAAAGTCCCGCGCCTGCGCCGATGACGATCGCGTCGGCATGGGCGATCGCTTCGCTGAGCTTTCTAAGATTTTCGTCATAGGATCGCTTCGGCAAATGGGAATCAAAGGTGAATACCCGTGCCGCGGCGACGCCTTTTTCGATCGACTCGCGATAGCCGTCAGGCATTAAATCGTATGTATTTTTCATGTTGGACAGCTCCTTTCCGTGGAGATAATGACGCCCTACGATTATTGTAACCGCAGGGCGTCGGGATGTCAAATGCTTTTAAAAAATCAGGAATCAGCAGATGATCTTACTTTCTGACGACGCTGATGCGCTGCTGAATATGGTCGCCCTTTTCGATCTCGTCGACCATCGCGATCGCGTAGTCGGCATAGCTGATGATGCTCTCGCCCTTGTCGTTGAGGGTCAGCTCCTCGCCTGCGAGGATGTACTCGCCTGTGCGTTCGCCGTCTGCCTGAAAATCGCCCGCGGGGCTGATGAATGTCCATTTAACGTCGCTGCGCTCACGCAGTTCTGCGAGCGCCTTGCCCTGTGCCGCGGCGAGAGGCTTGAACACATCGGGGAAGTCGGGGTCGTCCATCACCTGAACGGTGTGCTCGGGGTTGACATACAGGCTGCCGGCGCCGCCGACGATCACAAGGCGGGTATCGGCCCCGGAAAGGAGATCGCACAGGTGCTTGAGCGAGGTGCTGTGCTTCGGGAGCTCTTCCTCTGCCCATGCGCCGAACGCGTCTACTACGGCGTCAAAGCCTTTCAGATCCTCTGCGGTCAGGTCGAACAGGTCTTTGGTGATGACCTGTGTAGCGGCGGTCTGATTGGCTTCTCTGACGACTGCGGTGACGTCAAAGCCTCTGTCGAGGGCTTCCTTGACGACTAATCTTCCTACTCTACCGTTTGCACAAACAACTGCGATTTTCATAATAGTACCTCCGAAAATTTGATTTTGAAGTTGTAACCTCGCTTGTTACAACCATAATATAGCACACCTTTGTTGTAATGTCAATAGTTACAACAGAAAATTTTGAAAAATTTTTGCAAAAAAATTCGCACTCTGTTAAGAGTGCGAGGTAATGGCAATATATTTCTTTGTGTCCGCAAAAATATCGGCTAGGGTGATGCGCTGCATCTCGCGCTCCATCGCGGATTGGATCTGATCCAGCCTGCCGTCGAGGACGGGGTGGATGCTCCTGCCGACGGGACAGTTGGGATTGGGGTTCTCGTGAAAATGAAAGAGCTTGCCGCTCTCGAGGCTCTCGACTGCGTTGAAAATATCGAGCAGGGAGATCTCGTCGGCGGGCTTAGCCAGACTTGCGCCGCCTGTGCCGCGCTGTACGGCGACCAGTCCGGCGTCACGGAGCTGACCGAGCAGCTTGCGGATGATGACGGGATTGACCTGAATACTGGAGGCGAGAAAGTCGGAGGTGATCTTCTCGCTCGCGCCGAAGGTATCGATACAGGAAAAAATGTGGACAGCGATCGTAAATCTGCTGGAGATCTGCATGGCAAACGCCCCTTTCACGGAAAAAGTATAGCAAAATTCGGTTGTAAAGTCAAGGATTACAACAAAGTGACCCCCGAACGGAATTCGTTCGGGGGTCGTGTAACGCTTTAGGCGTTATTTGTTTTCAGCGTGCTTGGATCGATGATCCGCCGATTATTTCGCGCGCTCGGTGAGGGTCTCGTAGCGAGCTGCCGCGGTATCTTCCGCCTTCTTGAAGAGCTCTTCTGCTCTCTCGGGGAAGGTGCGGGTCAGACCGCTGTAGCGAGCCTCGTTCATGATGAAGTCGCGGTAAGACTCTGACGGAGCCTTGCTGTCGAGGATGAACGGGTTCTTGCCCTGCGCCTTGAGGCGAGGATCATAGCGGAAGTTGTTCCAGTAGCCGCAGGCTACGGCACGAGCCATTTCCTTCTGGCAGTTCTGCATGCCGCCCTTGATGGAGTGCATCTCGCAGGGAGCATAGCCGATGATCAGCGACGGGCCCGGATAAGCCTCTGCCTCGCGGATCGCCTTGAGGGTCTGGTTCATGTCAGCGCCCATCGCGATCTGTGCGACGTAGATGTAGCCGTAGGAGATAGCGATGTCGGCGAGGGACTTCTTCTGGATCGCCTTACCGGAAGCAGCGAACTGTGCTACCTGACCGATGTTGGAAGCCTTGGAAGCCTGACCGCCGGTGTTGGAATAAACCTCGGTATCGAAGACCATGATGTTGACGTCTTCGCCGGTAGCGAGTACGTGGTCAACGCCGCCGAAGCCGATATCATATGCCCAGCCGTCGCCGCCGAAGATCCATACGGACTTCTTACTGAGATATTCCTTATTGTCGATGACGTCCTTCGCGTTCGGGCACTTGTCGGCGATCTTCTCGACCTCTGCGACCAGAGCCTTTGTTGCGTCGCCGTTCTTCTCGCCGTCGTTGAGCGTAGCGAGATACTCGTCGGCAGCAGCCTTGAGCTCAGCGGTTGCGCGCTCGTCAGCAGCGATCTCCTTGACCTCTTCGATCAGTCTCTCGCGGATCGCGCGCTGACCGAGGAACATACCCAGACCGTGCTCGGCGTTGTCTTCGAACAGGGAGTTTGCCCATGCGGGACCGTGACCGTCCTTGTTGACGGTGTAGGGAGAGGTAGCAGCGGGACCGCCCCAGATAGAGGAACAACCGGTCGCATTGGAGATGTACATTCTGTCGCCGAAGAGCTGAGTGACCAGACGAGCGTAAGAAGTCTCGGCACAGCCTGCGCAGGAGCCGGAGAATTCAAGCAGCGGCTGCTTGTACTGGGAAGCGACGAGGTTCATGTTCGCGGTGGTCTCGGGCTTCTCGGTGACGTTCGCTACACAGTAATCGAATACTGCCTGCTGAGCATCCTGAGATTCGCGCGGAACCATCTTCAGGGAGTTGGTCGGGCAAACGCCGATACATACGCCGCAGCCCATGCAGTCGAAGGGAGATACGGCGAGGGTGTATTTATAGTTGGTCTTGACGACGGGCTTGGGAGCGATCTTGGTCTGCTCGGGGGCAGCAGCCGCTTCCTCGTCGCTCAGAGCGTAAGGACGGATGGTAGCGTGGGGGCAGACAAATGCGCAGCGGTTACACTTCGCACAGGTGTCTGCGTTCCACTCGGGAACCATAACGGCTACGCCGCGCTTCTCGAATGCGGACGCGCCCTGCTCAAAGGTACCGTCGGCATGATCTACGAAGGCGGATACGGGCAGGCTGTCGCCGTCCATCTTGCCAACGGGGAACATGATACTGTCGACCTGCTTAACGAGCTTCTCGCGGCCGGTGGAAGTCTCTGCGACAGCGTTGTCGGTCGCGTCAGCCCATGCTGCGGGAACGTCGATCTTGACGTAAGCGGTAGCGCCGGCGTCGATCGCCTTCTCGTTCATTTCGACAATCTCTTTGCCCTTCTTCATGAACTTCTGCGCCTTTTCCTTCATGTAGCCGATCGCTTCAGCTTCAGGCAGAACCTTGGAGAGGGAGAAGAACGCGCTCTGGAGAACGGTGTTGGTACGCTTGCCCAGACCGATCTGTGCCGCGAGGTCGATCGCGTTGACGGTGTAGAGCTTGATGTCGTTCTTCGCGATGTAGCGCTTGGTCTCGGCGTTGAGGTGGGTATCCAGCTCCTCGGGAGTCCACTGGCAGTTGATCAGGAAGACGCCGCCGGGCTTGACATCCTGGACCATCTTGTAGCCCTTGAGGATGTAGGACGGGTTGTGGCAGGCAACGAAGTCAGCCTTGTTAATGTAGTACGGGGACTTGATGGGCTTATCACCGAAGCGCAGGTGGCTGATGGTGATACCGCCGGTCTTTTTGGAGTCATACTGGAAGTATGCCTGTACGTATTTATCGGTATGGTCGCCGATGATCTTGATGGAGTCTTTGTTTGCACCGACTGTACCGTCGCCGCCGAGACCCCAGAACTTGCATTCGATGGTGCCTTCCGCCGCGGTGTTGGGCGAGGGCTCCTCGGGCAGGGAGAGGTCGGTGACGTCGTCAACGATACCGAGGGTGAAGTTGTGGCGAGGCTCGTCCTTCGCGAGTTCCTTATATACCGCGAATACGCTGGAGGGAGGAGTATCCTTGGAGCCAAGACCGTATCTGCCGCCGACAACCTTTGCGGCACAGCCCTTAGCGGCAAGAGCGGCTACTACGTCAAGGTAGAGCGGCTCGCCCAGAGCGCCGGGTTCCTTGGTACGGTCGAGGACAGCGATCTTCTTCGCGGTAGTGGGGATCGCCTCGACGAGCTTTTCAGCGCTGAAGGGACGATAGAGTCTGACCTTGACCAGACCGACCTTCTCACCGGCAGCGTTCATGTAGTCGATGACTTCCTCTGCAACGTCGCAGATAGAGCCCATCGCTACGATGACGCGCTCAGCGTCGGGAGCGCCGTAGTAGTTGAAGAGCTTGTAATCGGTGCCGAGCTTTGCGTTGACCTTGTCCATGTACTCTTCTACGATAGCGGGCAGAGCGTTGTAGTACTTGTTGCAAGCTTCTCTGTGCTGGAAGAAGATGTCGCCGTTCTCGTGAGAGCCGCGCATGGTGGGATGCTCGGGGTTCAGAGCGCGCTTGCGGAATGCCGCGACCGCGTCAAAGTCGGTCATCTCTTTGAGGTCTTCATAATCCCAGATCTCGATCTTCTGGATCTCGTGGGAGGTACGGAAACCGTCGAAAAAGTTGATGAACGGAACTCTGCCCTTGATGGAAGCGAGGTGAGCGACTGCGCCCAGATCCATGACTTCCTGCGGGTTGGTCTCAGCCAGCATCGCAAAGCCGGTCTGACGGCAGGCGTAAACGTCAGAGTGATCGCCGAAGATGTTCAGCGCGTGGGACGCTACGCAGCGTGCGGATACGTGGAATACGGACGGGAGTAATTCGCCCGCGATTTTGTACATATTCGGGATCATGAGGAGCAGACCCTGGGAAGCGGTGTAGGTGGTGGTCAGTGCGCCTGCATTCAGCGAGCCGTGTACGGTACCTGCCGCGCCTGCCTCGGACTGCATCTCTTCTACCTTGACGGTAGTGCCGAAGATGTTCTTCTGACCCTGGGCGGACCACTGGTCAACGTAGTCTGCCATCGGGCTGGACGGGGTGATCGGGTAGATGCCCGCAACCTCGGTAAATGCGTAGGACACATAAGCCGCGGCGTTGTTGCCGTCCATGGTTTTCATTTTTCTAGCCATATATTTCCTCCTGTACTGACCGCTGTAAGATGAGCTCGGTCTTACACCGGTCTGATTGATTGTGCGCCGCGCGGAATGACTTGGCCGCGCAGACTTCTCACGCTATTATATTACCACTTTTTATGCGCTATGTAAAGGACAATTGAAGGGAAAAAGACAAAAAAATGACAGAAAAATGACAAGGGAGTAATCGTCGGTAGTCGGTGGTTGGCAGTCGGTGGTTCGCGGTTGGTGTACTTACAGCAGCGGTATGGGCACAGTAAGATAGCTTTTTATCGCAATTTCCTAAAATATCCGCGGGATGAAGATTGACATTTTTTTATCATGCCATATAGACTTTCGGTTATTTTATGGTAAAATATAGGATAAGGTCAACTTTTCCGGGAGGATCGTATGTATCGGAATTATATCTTTGATTTATACGGAACGCTGGTGGATATCCGTACGGACGAATATTCGCTGAACTTCTGGCGCAAGGCGGTGTCGGTTTTTGCTCAGGGCAAGGCTTCCTACAGCCCCTCCGAGCTGATGGTAAGATACAAGAAGTATGTGCGGATCGCACAGCTCAGGGAAAGGCTCAGACATCCCGCCTACAGGCATCTCGATATCGATCTGCTGGAGGTTTTCAAGCGGCTGTACGAGGATAAGGGCGTCAAGGCGGATATCGAGCTGCTTAGAGATACCGCGAAACGCTTCCGCAAGGCGAGTACCGAGCATCTCAGGCTGTATGACGGCGTGATCGATCTGCTCGATTCGCTCAAAGCGGCGAATAAAAAGATCTATCTGCTCTCCAATGCGCAGGAGAGCTTTACCGTGCCGGAGATGGAGGAGCTGGGGATACTCGGCTACTTTGACGGCGTGATGATCAGCTCCGAGGAAAAGGTCTGCAAACCGCAGCGGCAGTTTTTTGAGCGGCTGATCGAAAAATATCGCCTGAAAACAAGCGAATGCATCATGATCGGCAACGATAAAAATTCCGATATGATGGGCGCGAAAAGCGTCGGGATCGACGGGTTGTATATCCATCAGGAGATCTCTCCGCCCGTAGAGGATGAAAGCGAGATCTGTGCGAAATGGAAGATCATGGACGGCGACGTCTTTAAAATCAAGGAGTATGTTCTGTAACGGCATCGTGAGGTGCGGACATGAAGAAGAACAATAATATTGTGACAAAAATCGCGCTGATCGTCGCGATCATAGCGCTGGTTTTTTCTATCGTAACGCTGGTGCGCGCGATCATCATCAGAACAGGAGTTGTGCTGGCGATCGTTCAGGTCATCGGAACGGCGATCATCGTTACCATCTGCTCGATCATGCTGTATGTCCTCAAAACGACCGAGGATGATGAGGATGATGACGAGGATGCAGAAGAGGATGAAGATGACGGAAACGTGGAGAAAGAAGAAGAAAAGCCCCGTCGTGAGAAAAAAGAAGAGTCGGAAGACAATATAAAAGATGACGAGGACAGTATTGACGTTGAGTTGGGAGATATTGATGAGATCGATGATGATTACGATTTATCCAACTTTGAATAATACATCAAAAAAGAACCGCTTGAAAAAGCGGTTCTTTTTGTATGGTGCCTTTAGGCGTGGAAATAATCCCCCGGTTCAACCGGGGGAAAATAAAAAAGTTGAGCAAAAGAAAAACCTCCAAGTATAATGGTAAGTGTTTGACGACGCATTACCAAAGGTACAAGGAGGAGTTTCATAATGAAAAATGAAAAAGAAATAAAACATACAGCCCACTCAACCTACAGATGTCAGTATCATATAGTCTTTGCCCCAAAGTTTAGAAGGAAAGAGATATATGGAACACTTAGAAAAGATATAGGTGAGATCTTAAGAAAATTGTGTAGCCAAAAAGGAGTAGAAATACTCGAGGCAGAAGTGTGCCCCGACCATATTCATATGCTGGTATGTATTCCGCCGCATTTAAGTGTAGCACAATTCATGGGATATCTCAAGGGTAAAAGTACGCTAATGATATTCGACAGACACGCAAATCTAAAATACAAGTATGGATCAAGATATTTTTGGTGTAGAGGATACTACGTCGATACAGTAGGGCGAAACAAAAAGATAATAGCCGAATACATCAAGAATCAGCTTGCGGAAGATTGTGCCAACGACCAATTAACACTCAAAGAATATATGGACCCGTTCACGGGTAGTCAGTATAAATAAGCAAAAATAACAGCCGCACGTGAGCGGCTGCTAGAGAGGGTAATGCGTTGTCATTCTTTCGATGCCCCCGGCTGCAGGGGGCGAGCCTGTATTATCCCCTTCTAGGGGTAGTGCAAACCACCCGTTGAACGGGTGGTTTTGATTTTATTAACGGTTTCATTTTTGATAACCGCTCTCAAATTTCTGAGATATGGAGAAAAATCACATTTATCCTCAGCGTAAGTTAAATTAACCTCGTATTCATTGTCTGACCAAGTTGACAAATCTGCTTCATTATGTTGGATAACGGCTTCTAAACCATCAAGAGCCTTGAACAGCTTTGCTTCGAGCGTTTGACGTGTTTCCATTTCCTTATACAAAGCAATCATTTCAGTATTATACGGCGCAGGAAGATTTTCGACCCAATCAAACAATAATCTTTTCTCGGTTTCTTCGTCCGCAACAGTTTTTTCAAAAGCGGGAATATCGCCTGTAAACGCTTCACCAATATCGTGAATCAAGCACATCTTGATTACTTTATCAATATTCACTTCGGGAAATTCGTCTTTCAAGAAGTAAGCCATTAAAGCTAAACGAAAGGTGTGTTCCGCAACGCTTTCGTGTCTACCACCTGATGTATAAGAGTGACGTGTGGTGTCTTTGAGCTTTTCCGCTGTATGTAAAACATTAAGCAAACCCGTTATATTCATTCTAAAATGCCTTTCAAAAACGTAATCTAATCTTACCACAAAACCGAAAATATAGCAATAGAAATCGCCGCCAAGCAGGAGATAATCCCGCTCGGCGGAAATCAGTTATTGGTTTAGAGTTGTGATGACACACAAGTGTCAGTTATGATATGAACTTACAGTTCATAGTTGATTTTGTGATGCAAAATCATTCCCACTCGCTTAATTCATTTTAATAACCTAATTAGGGTCTAATTCCCCGCTGCTTGCAGCGAGAGAGCCTTTCGAGTATAATGTACTCGAAAGGACGGATTACAGTGGGAGAGAGTAGCTACGTACATTTATC
>CACYPH010000024.1 GCA_902776185.1 uncultured Ruminococcus sp. | reverse complement strand
TTTCTGAAGCTATATCACAAGCAATACAGCATCATATTTCTCAGGCAAAAAGCCATTGGCAATTATGTTGTTGATTTCTATTGTCCTAGAGCTAAGCTGGTAATCGAGCTGGACGGCTCTCAGCATTACGAGAAAAAAGCGGAGAGATATGATAATGAAAGAACAATCTATTTAAATCAACACGGAATTGAAGTATTAAGGTACTCAAACTTGGATATTCTCACCCGATTTTCAGATGTATGCCGCGATATCAAACATCACGTCGATGAACGCATCAAAGTATTGGAAAAATAAGGTGGCCGCCGAACACGCGTGTCGGCGGCGATACTGCAATTCCTCAGTCGCCTTTGGGCGACAGCTCCCTTTACCAAAGGGAGCCTAGAGAAAGGAAACCTATGAAAAGCTATCGCAAGGAGCTGTGGTTCAACATCCCGCAGCGCAGAAAGATTGTCAACATCACCCGCGATGTGCAGGACGCGATCAATGAGAGCGGGATCAAAGAGGGACTCGTCCTCGTCAACGCGATGAACATCACCGCGTCTGTTTTCATCAACGACGACGAACCGGGCCTGCATCAGGACTACGAAAGATGGCTCGAGAAGCTCGCCCCCGAAAAGCCCTACAGTCAGTATGACCACAACGGTTTTGAAGACAACGCCGACGCTCACCTGAAACGCACCGTGATGGGGCGCGAGGTCGTCTGCGCGATCACTGACGGCGCGCTTGACTTCGGCACATGGGAGCAGATCTTCTACTATGAGCTGGACGGCAAACGCCGCAAGCACGCCCTGATCAAGATTATAGGAGAATAGTTTTTAGTTATTAGTTATTAGTTGTTAGTCGGTAGTGAATTTAGTGCCTGCGGCGCTATCGGGAGCGCAAAGCGCTCGATCGATTAGAATCCACCAACCACCAACTACCAACTACATACCGGAGGTATTTGAATATGAAAATCGTTGTATTAGCCGGAGGCATCTCCTCCGAGCGTGACGTATCGATCGTGTCCGGCTCTAAGATCGCCGCGGCGCTGCGGTCAAAAGGTCATCAGGTCGTGACCATCGACCCCTACATAGGCTATGAACAGGAGCTTAGCAGCATCGACAGCTTGTTTGAGAATCAATACGACTTCACCGATAACGCGGTGATCGAGAAAAAAGCGCCCGATATCGAGGCGGTCAAAAAGAGCCGCAAAAATCAGTCGAACGTCTACTTCGGCGACCACGTGATCGATATTTGCCGCGCGGCAGACGTCGTCTTTCTCGGTCTGCACGGCGGCGAGGGCGAAGACGGTACCGTTCAGGCAGCGCTGAAAATGAACGGCGTCAATTACACCGGATCGGATATGCTCGGCGCGGCGATCGCGATGCACAAAGGCGTGACCAAGGGGATCTTCCTCAATTCGGGCGTGCCTACCCCCAAGAGCAAGCTATACAAGCGCGACTTTATGGTTGACGGGTATCTTAACAGCTGGAACTCGTTCCCCTGCGTCGTCAAGCCCTGCTCGGCGGGATCGTCCGTCGGCGTTCAGATCGTATCCGACCGCGACGGTTTGGTCGCGGCAGTCGGCGCGGCATTCCGCTACGACGACGACGTACTGGTCGAGGAATACATCAAGGGCCGCGAGCTGTCGGTCGGTATTCTGGGCGGCAAAGCCCTGCCCGTTATCGAGATCATTCCGAAAAACGGATGGTACGACTACGAGAATAAGTATCAGGCGGGCGCGACCGAGGAGGTCTGCCCCGCTGAGCTTGATCCCAAGATCGCCGAAAGAATGCAGCGCGAGGCGGAGCACGCCTTTGAGGTGCTGCGGCTGAAGGTCTACGGCAGAGTAGACTTCCTGCTCGACCGACACAACAGCTTCTATTGCTTAGAGGCGAACACCCTGCCCGGCATGACGCCGCTATCGCTGCTCCCGCAGGAAGCCGCCGCGGCGGGGATCGATTATCCCGACCTGTGCGAGAAGATCATTGAATTATCACTGAATAAGCGACAGAGCCTTCCCCTCGGGGGGAAGGGGGACCGCGTCAGCGGTGGATGAGGGGCTAACCCTTCATCCCGATCAATTCAGCAAAGAGTGACAGACCCTTCCTTTATCCTCGGTGAACGACCAGCCTCACTGAATTCGGGGCTGTAAAGGAACTGCCTGCCCCTCATTCGTCTCCATGCGGCGACACCTTACCCCCTCGGGGGGAAGCAAAGGAGGATTCATTATGAAACCGATTACCTTACGCGAGGTCGCATCCGCGTGCGGCGGCACGCTCCACGGCGACCCCGAGATACAGATCACATCCATCGTCACCGACAGCCGCAAGGCAACTGCCGGATCGCTGTTCGCGGCGATCAAGGGCGAACGCGTCAACGGTCACCGCTTTATCCCGATGACGGTGGAGCAGGGCGCGGTATGCGCCTTGTGCGAGGATGCGCCCAAGATCGACGTCCCCTACATTCAGGTGGAATCCACCCTGATCGCGCTCAAGGGGATCGCCGAGTACTATCGCTCGCTGTTTTCGATCCCGTTCATCGGCGTGACCGGCAGCGTCGGCAAGACCTCGACCAAAGAGCTGATCAGCTCTGTCCTGAGCCAAAAATACAACGTCCATAAGACTGCCGGCAACTTCAATAACGAGCTCGGCGTGCCGCTGACGCTGTTCGGGCTGGAAGAAAGTCACGAGGTCGCCGTCATCGAGATGGGTATCTCAGGCTTCGGCGAGATGACGCGCCTGTCAAAAATGGTGCGCCCCGATATCAGCGTCATCACCAACATCGGCTACTGTCACCTTGAGAACCTCGGCGACCGCGACGGCGTACTGAAAGCCAAGACCGAGATGTTCTCCTATCTAAAAGAAAACGGCAGGATCATCCTCTGTCATGACGACGACAAGCTGTGTACCGTCGCGGACTACAGGGGCGTCAAACCGATCTTTTACGGCACCGACCCGAACGACGAATACTATGCCGACAATATCGAAGAGCTCCTGCTCGACGGCGTGCGCTGTACCCTGCACCACAGCGACAGCGCGATCGAGGTCACCATCCCCGCGATGGGTCGCCACAATGTGCTCAACGCCCTCTGCGCGATGGCAGTCGGCAAACAGCTCGGACTGACCGACGAGCAGATCAAAAACGGCATCGAGCATTTTCAGAATGTCGGCTCGCGCAACAATATCATCCGCACCCGCGGGATGATCGTCATCGACGACTGCTACAACGCGAACCCCACCTCTACCAAGGCGGGGCTGAATACCCTGTCGAATTTCGAAGGCAGAAAGGTCGCGCTGCTCGGCGATATGAAGGAGCTCGGCACAGATGAGCTGAAACTGCATAAGGAAGTCGGCGCGTATGCGAAAGAGAAGGGCATCGACCTGTTGATCGCGGTCGGCGAGTTGAGCAAGGCGACCGCCGAGGGCTTCGGCGAAAACGCGGTATATTTCGACACCGTTGAGGATTGTATCGCCCGGATCACCGATCTGCTCAAAGAGGGCGACGCTGTACTGATCAAGGCGAGCCACAGTATGCACTTCGAAAAGATTGTCGATGCGCTGAAAGAGGAATAACATATGAAATTTATCTCATGGAACGTCAACGGTCTGCGCGCCGTTGTCGGCAAAGGATTCAAGGATATTTTTTCGCAGCTTGACGCGGACTTCTTTTGCCTGCAGGAAACCAAGCTGCAGGAGGGTCAGATCGATCTAAGCTTTGACGGCTACGAAAGCTACTGGAACTACGCCGAGAAAAAGGGCTACTCCGGTACGGCGATCTTCACCAAACATACGCCGCTGTCCGTAGCTTACGGCATCGGGATCGAGGAACACGACCATGAGGGACGCGTCATCACACTGGAATACGACGGCTTCTACCTTGTCACGGTCTACACCCCGAACTCGCAGGATGGGCTCAGACGCCTTGACTACCGGATGCAGTGGGAGGACGATTTCCTCGCCTATATTCAGTCGCTCGACGAGAAAAAGCCCGTCATCTACTGCGGCGACCTCAACGTCGCGCACACAGAGATCGACCTGAAAAATCCGAAATCGAACCGCAAGAACGCGGGATTCACCGATGAGGAACGCGAGAAGATGACCGTCGTCCTCAGCTCGGGCTTCACCGATACATGGCGCAGTCTGAATCCTGATACAGAGGGTGTGTACTCGTGGTGGAGCTACCGCTTCAATGCCCGCAAGAACAACGCGGGATGGCGCATCGACTACTTCATCATTTCCGACAGGATCACCGATCAAATCAAGGATGCGCGCATCCACACCGATATCTTCGGCTCCGACCACTGTCCGGTCGAGCTGGATATCGATATTTAACAATAATCAATAAGGAGATTTGTTTGAAAAACAATTTGAAACGAGAGATTGTCAGCTGACCGGGAGGTCAGTCGGCACGACTTTCCTCCCAGAGGATAACGACATTATCTTTCGGAGGAATCAACTTGAACAGAGAACATAAAAGACAACAGTATCAGAAAGGTTATTATCAAAATCATAAGTGTGATGAAATCTTCACCTGCAAGCACTGCGGACGGGAAATCGTCCCCGAGGGCGCAGGAAGTCATCACCGCAACCACTGTCCCTACTGCCTGTACAGCCTGCATCTGGACAATGAACCGGGCGACCGTGCCGCCGACTGCGGCGGTCATATGGAACCGGTCGGCGTATGGGTGGGCAAAGGCGGAGAATGGGCGATCATCCACCGCTGTAAGTGCTGCGGAGCGCTCAGCTCTAACCGTATCGCGGCAGACGACAGTCCGCTCATGCTGATGTCGATCGCACTAAAACCGCTGGCATCTCCACCGTTCCCGATCGAGCGGATCGCTGAACTGAACGATTTGATCGATAACCTCAAATAACAAACAAGCACAGCGCGGGGTAATCCTACGCTGTGCTTTTGACATATTATACTATTATTCAATAAAACACTTTAAAAGCTGAAATCGATATGGTATAATGTATACGGTGATGAAACGATGAGTTATACATTTACAGCACAAGATTTAGAAATCATAAGAGAAGCTCGAAATAAGAATAAAGATAAGCGAGCTGAGGTAAGGCTCCATACACTGCAACTGAGAGCAGAAGGGATGCGATCAAAAGATATCGCAGCAAAAGTGGGCGTAAGCGCTCCGTATGTAAGCCAATTGGCGGCAAAGTATTTTGCAGGTGGTATAGAAGCTATTGCCGGAAATCATTATGGCGGCAACCGAAGGAATATGAGTTACGAAGAAGAGGAACTCATACTCAAGCCATTTTATGAAACAGCTGAAAAAGGCAAGATGGTTGAGATATCTGAAATAGAGGAAGCATATCAGGAGAAAGTCGAACACAGAATCGGCAACGTACAAATATACCGTGTGCTACACCGACACGGCTGGCGTAAAATCATGCCAAGAAGTAAACATCCGAAAAAAGCAAGCGAAGAGGCGATAAACGCCTCAAAAAAATTAAGCGGCTTGTAAAGGAAACACAAGATATCCACAAAGATTCCACAGTACGTTTAATGTTTCAGGATGAAGCCGGATTCGGTCGAATCAACAAGCCTAAATACTGCTGGTGTAGAAAAGGAGTCCGCCCATCAGTACCATGCCATCACATCAGAGAATACCGTTATGTCTATGGAGCAGTTGAACCGATCAACGGTGAAGGCTGTTTTCTGATTATGCCGTATTGCAATACAGATTGTATGAATGTATTTCTCAATCATTTATCATGCTCATATCCTGATGACATAATTATTTTGGTGTGCGATGGCGCAGCTTGGCATAAGGCAAATGCGCTGGTTATTCCGGAGAATATAAAGATGATCTTTATTCCCCCGTATACTCCTGAGATGAATCCCATTGAACAAATCTGGAAAGAGATCAGAAAACGAGGATTCAGAAACGAAGTCTTTCAAACTCTAAGCAAAGTTGTTGATCGCTTGTGTGATACTATCCGCAGTATCTCTGCACACACCATTACGAGCATTACTGCCAGAGATTGGATTATTAAAGCGTTTAATTGAATATTAGTATTACAGGTTTGTTTCTTGACAAAATTCGAACATATACACTATTATAATAACGTTACAGGGAAGTTTGAGCGGTTAGCACTTCTTTCGAGAGGTGGTGATACTATGGAGTACTTCGCATTTATTGTCGTGATCCTCATAGTAGCCACAGGCTACATAGCTATCATCAAGAAATAACCGCCCAACTGTCTGGACAATAGTTGGACGGTTATTAAATAATAACAAAATACCAGTTCCGGGCTAACCGCTTATACGGTTTCCCTGTAACTTTATTGTATACGCAATTTGTGTATTTGTCAAGTCCCGGTAACGGGGCTTGTTTTTATTCTATGCCGTACATTCTTTTGGCGTTTTCGGTGGTGATATCGATCAGCTCCTGTGCGTCCATCCCGTGGATCTCGGCGATGCGCTGTGCGGTATAGGCGATATTAGTACTGTCGTTTCGCTTGCCGCGATGCGGCACGGGGCTGAGGTAAGGCGCGTCGGTCTCGAGCAGTAATCGGTCAATCGGCACTGCCGCGGCGACCTCGACCGGCACACGGGCGTTCTTGAAGGTGACCGTCCCGCCGAGCGAGATGTACATCCCGAGTTTCATGATTTCTTTCAGCATTTCGACCGAGCCGGAGAAGCAGTGCATCAGCCCTTTCGGACGGTACTTCCTGAGCAACTCCATCGTGTCGCCGTGGGCTTCGCGGTCATGGATGACGACCGGGGCGCCGAGGTCGTTAGCGAGCTGTAATTGTTCCTCAAAAACGCGGTTTTGAAGCTCCCGCGGGATGTCCCAGTGGTAATCGAGCCCGATCTCGCCGATCGCCACCACCCGCGGGTGTTTGTACAGTTCGGCGAGCTGTTCGATATAGTTTTCTGCAAGCCCCTCGAGATTCTCGGGGTGGATGCCCGCGCAGGCATACATGAAAGGGTATTGTTCCGCGTATCCGATCGCGGTATGGGCGGTCGCAATATCGACCGAGGCGTTCACGATACAGGAAACGCCGTTCTGCGGCATCAAGGACAGCAGATTGTCCCTGTCCTCGTCAAACCACATGTCGTCATAATGCGCGTGTGCGTCAAAAATGTTGTTCAGCATTTTTACCTCATACAAAGCAGGGAGGAGCATCGCCCCTCCCATTTTCATTTAATTGGGTGTGGGCGCTGCCCACCTTCAACTCTTCACTCTTAGTTCTTCGTTCTTCTCTAAACTAAACTGCCGCCGGGCTTGATCTCGTCGTCGATGGTAACGACGCGGAGCTCTCCGTCGTACTCGGCAGAAAGAATCATGCCCTGACTCTCGATGCCCATCATCTTGCGGGGCGCGAGGTTCGCGACAAAGGCGATGTTTTTGCCGACCAGCTCGTCAGGCTCGTAGTACTCCGCGATACCGGATAGGATGGTGCGCTCGCCGAAACCGTCGTCCAGAGTGAATTTCAAGAGCTTCTTACTCTTCTTCACCTTCTCGCAGGCAAGAACCTTTGCGACGCGCATCTCGACCTTTTCGAAGTCGTCGAAAACGATCTCGTCCTTGTGCGGGTCAAGCTCGACCGCGGGTTCTTCGGCAGGAGCGTTGTTCTTGATGATCGCGTTGAGCGCGTCGATCTCCTTTTCAACGTCGATACGCGGGAAGATCGCCTCGCCGCGCTTGACGGTCGTATCAAGCGGCAGAACACCGAATTTGTCGCTGTTCTCATACGTTGCAAAATCAACCGCGCCGATCTGCTCGAATACCTTCGGCATCGTGGTCGGCATAAATGCGCTCAGCAGTGTTGACGCGATACGGATGCTCTCGAGCAGGTTGTAGAGAACGGTCGCGAGGCGCGCCTTTTTCGATTCGTCCTTGCCGAGGATCCACGGGGTGGTCTCGTCGATGTATTTGTTCGCGCGGGAGACGACCTTGAAGATCTCCTCGAGCGCGAGGTTCAGCTGGGTATTCTCGACATATTCGTCGACCTTGGCTTTCAGCGCGGTGGCGGTCGCGATCAGATCATCATCGAAATCGCCCGCTTCGCGGTCGGTCGGGAGCGTGCCGCCGAAGTACTTGTCGATCATCGCAACGGTGCGGGAAACCAGATTGCCCAGACCGTTCGCCAAGTCGGAATTGATGCGGTTGATCATGATCTCGTTCGAGAACGAGCTGTCTGCGCCGAGCGCCATCTCGCGCATGATGTGGTAGCGGATCGCGTCGACCCCGTAACGCTCGCCGAGGATGAACGGGTCGACAACGTTGCCCAGCGACTTGCTCATCTTCTGACCGTTGAAGGTGATCCAGCCGTGGACGGCGAGGTGCTTCGGGAGCGGCTGCTCCAGCGCCATCAGCATCGCAGGCCAGATGATCGCGTGGAAACGCATGATGTCCTTCGCGACCATATGGACGTCGGCAGGCCAGTAGGTTTTATAATCGTCAAAAGCGCTGTTCTCATAGCCCAGCGCGGTGATGTAGTTCGATAGCGCGTCGATCCAGACGTAGACGACGTGACCGGGGTCGAAGGTGACCGGTACGCCCCAGGAGAAGCTGGTGCGCGATACACAGAGGTCCTCGAGCCCGTAGGTCTTGTTGCCGTTCTCGTCGACAGAGGGCTGCAGGAAGTTGTTGACCAGCTCCACTGCGCGGGTATTCGGGCGCAGGTAGTCGGTCTCGGTGAGGAGCTTTTCGATGCGCTCGGCAAACGGCGCCATCTTCATGAAATAGGCTTCCTCAGCGGCTTCGATGACCTCGCGGCCGCAGTCGGGGCATTTGCCGTCGACGAGCTGGGATTCTGTCCAGAAGCTCTCGCACGGGGTACAGTACTTGCCCTTATACTCGCCCTTGTAGATATAGCCGCGGTCGTACAGCTCCTTGAATATCTTCTGCACGGACTCGACGTGATAGTCGTCGGTGGTGCGGATATAGCGGTCGTAGTTGATATTCATATAGTCCCAGAGCTTCTTGAAGATCGCGACGATCTCATCGACATACTGCTTGGGAGTGATGCCCTGCTCCTTTGCCTTTTCCTCGATCTTCTGACCGTGTTCGTCGGTACCGGTCAGGAACATAACGTCGTAGCCCTGCATTCGCTTATAGCGCGCGATCGAGTCGCACGCGACGGTCGTATAGGTATGCCCGATATGGGGATTACCCGAGGGGTAATAGATCGGGGTCGTAATGTAGAATGTCTTTTTGTTGCAGTTCTCACACATAGTCTTTCACCTCATGATAGTGATTTTACGGACTGCATCCCGTCGTCCCGCTGATGGTGCGTGATCTCAGGGCGCATAATCCGCAGATATAATTAGTATATCACAGAATTTTCCATTATGCAACACACATTCTGCGGCAAGGGCGACCTGATGTATTGAAAAAATATCGGGCGTCGTGTAAGATATTAACAGAAGTCTGCGTATATAACAACGGAAGGAGGGATCGGTATGAAACGGATCGTCGCATTACTGGTTTTCATTTGTATCATTCTGACGCTCGGCGCCTGTTCATCCGGTGATCGGGAAGATAATGATTCGACGGGCACAAATGTATCCGTCAGTGTGGCGAAAAAGGGCGTGTTTGTCTGCAACGCCTACAACCATTACCTCGATCCCGATATCCCGATGCCGAACAGCGAGCGGCTCGATACGAGCTATACTGCCGATTCGGTATATCGTTACTACAAATGGAACTCCGACGAATGGGCGGAGGAATATTATATGTCGCTTGAAAAAAGCGGCTTCACCGTCAAAAGGATGCGGCACGGCGCGTTTGCGTACAATGCGGACAGCTATATTTTTCTCGAGCACCTGACGAGCGAATGGGGGCTGACGGAAGAGGACGCCGATGAGATGTCGATCGAAGGCTACAGCCAGCCGAAAAACACCGTTGGCATCAGCCGCGAAGATGCAATGAGAGTGATCCCGACCGAGAGCGAGCTCCTGCCGATCGACGTGACGCCCGAAGGGCTGTATGAGATGACCGGCGGTCAGATCTTTATGCAGCCGGAATACTCCTTTGACGATGACGAGGCGCTGAGAGATCCCGAAAACAAATGGTATTGGCCGTCCTATTACTACATTGTCAACGCGACTGCAGTTCAATTGGACACCGCTTCCATCGGCGTAGGCGATATCGACGGCGACGGCAGCATCGAGACCTGTGTCCTCAGCAACGGTCCGACCTCGGGCGTCTTCACATTCAGCGTCGACGTTTACCGCGACGGCAAAGCGATATGTGTGGGACAGTGTTACAACGTGGAGTGGCAGGATCTTTCGTTTACAGAACGGGGCGGCAAACTGTGTGTTTACGGAAAAGCATCGGAAGACGACGAGCATATCTATGATATCGCATTGGATAACGGGACGGTCGTTCTGTCCGAAAACGGCAAACCTATCGATCCATGGATACAGGGGTATTATGATTATAATATATAACAAGGCTCCCTCGGTCGAGGGAGCCTTTGCTGTATCATCACGATTTACTTGCGATAGGGCGTATCATCGAGCGGCAAACTCTGTCTGAATTTGCCGTCGTATTTGTAATATGCCAAGGCGCACGCGGGTGCGGTCGGGATCATGCACAGCTCGCCGCAGCCTTTTGCACCGAGGGAATACGGCAGTTTGTCTTCTTCTGCAGGACTGCAGAGGATGACCTCGAGCTCGGGCGCTTCGTCCGCGCGCATAAAGCCGATCCTGCCGAAGCGGGATTTCGGATAACCGTCCTCGATCTCGAATTTTTCGGTCACACCGTAGCCGATGCCCATGACCATGCCGCCCTCGATCTGACCCTCGACGGACTGGATATTGACGGGCGTGCCGACGTCGAACGCAGATACCGCTTTTGTGATCCTGCCCTCGTCATTGAGTACAATAACTTGTACTCCGTAGGAATAGGAAATGTGACTGACGGGGTTCTCTTTGATCGCGCCTAAGGGGTCGGTGATCGCGCTGTACTCGCCGAGGAATTCCATGCCCTCGAGGTCTTCGAGCGTCTTGCCCTCGAGCGCCGCCTTGAGCTTTTCACCGACCCTGCGCGCCGCTTCGCCGGTCATGACGGTCTGGCGCGAGGCGGTCGAGGTGCCCGCGTCGGGGGTGCGGGTCGTATCGGCGGTCTCGTGGATGAACAATGCCGGGTCAAGTCCAGTAACATGGCAGATCTCAGTCAGCACCATCTGACCGATGCCCTGACCCATGCAGGCGGCGGAGGTGCGGATATGGATTCTGCCGTTTTCGATGGATAACAGCACGCGTCCAATATCCTTCTTCCCCATGCCGGTTCCGGAATTCTTGAAGCCGCAGGCAAGTCCGACGTACTTATTGCCGTAATAGATATCCTTGACCGCGTCCAGACACGCCGCCATGTTGGTATTGGGGTCGGCGGTCTGACCGTTCGGGAGAATATCGCCGGGTTTGATCGCGTTGCGGCGGCGGAACTCCCACGGATCGATGCCCACCATCTCGGCGAGCAGGTTGATATTGCTCTCGGTCGCAAAACAGCTCTGGGTCACGCCGAAGCCGCGGAATGCGCCCGAGGGGGTGTTGTTGGTATAGACAGACATCCCGAAGATGTCAATATTCTGATAGTTATACGGTCCCGCCGCATGGGTACACGCGCGGTGGAGAACCGGTCCGCCGAGCGACGCATATGCGCCGGTATCGGCGATGATGATGCCCTTCATGCCGGTAAGGATGCCGTTCTCGTCGCACGCAGTGGTGAATTCCATCTCCATCGGGTGGCGCTTGACATGGTAGTCGAGCGATTCCTGACGGGTGTACTTGACCTTGACGGGGCGTTTGGTGGCATATGCCATCAATGCGGCGTAGGGCTGGACGCTCATGTCCTCCTTGCCGCCAAAGCCGCCGCCGACCAGCGGCGCGCGGACATGGACCTTTTCGGGCGGGAGACCGAGGGCTTTGCTGCATTCGCGCTGAACGTCATAGATACTCTGGCTGGAGGTGTAGATCAAGAGTCCATCCTCGCCCTCGGGCGCGGCGACACAGCATTCCGGCTCCATAAAACCGTGCTCCTGCCAGGAGGTCTTGTACTTGCGGGTAACGACAAACTTAGAATTATTGATCGCCTCGTCGGCGTTGCCGCGAACAAGATTGGCGCGGCTCATGACGTTGCCGTCCTCATGGATCAGCGGCGCGTCGCCTTTGAGCGCGTCGTAAGGGTTCGTCAGGGGTTCAAGCTCAGTATAATCGACCTCGATCAGGCTGAGGATCTCCGACAGGCTCTCGGGATTTGTCGACGCGACGACCGCCAGCACGTTGCCGACATATTTGGTGATATCGCCCTCGCCCATCATGACGTCCCAGTCCTGTTTGATGTGACCGATGTTGTTGCAGGGAACGTCGTCTTTGAGGAGGATCTCGACGCAGTCCTCATGCGTCAGCGCTTTACTGACGTCGATCTTGTTGATGCGCGCGCGGGGATACTTCGAGTACAGGCACTTTGCGTAGAGCATCCCGTCCATGCGGATGTCGTCGGCAAAGATACCGGTGCCGTTGACCTTCTCCTTGGCGTCGATACGCTGGGCATGCTCGTTCATATGGAGGGTCGTCGGGGCTTTGGGGATCGCGCGCTTCTCGCGGAAGAAATCCGCCGCCATCAGGATCGCGTCCTCGATCTTTTTATAGCCGGTACAGCGGCAGAGGTTGCCTTTGATCGCCTTTTTGACGTCTGCGCGGGTGGGGCTGAGATTCTCGTCCAGCAGCGACTTTGCCGAGATGATCATGCCCGGGATGCAGAAGCCGCACTGTACCGCGCCCGCCTCGGCAAAACAATGCTCATAGACACGCATCTCGTCGTCGGGGATGCCCTCGACGGTCAGGACCTTTTTGCCCTGCAGTTTTGACAGCGGCACGACGCACGCCTTGGTCTTTTTACCGTCAACCAAAACGGTGCACGTACCGCATACGCCCTCAGAGCAGCCGTCCTTGGTCGCGGTCAGGTTGAGATCGTCCCTGAGAAATCTCAGGAGCTTTTTATCATGGGCGGATTCGTAATCCTTGCCGTTGATGTTTACTGTATACATAGGTTTCTCCCAATGTTATCCGATCGTATCAAAATAGTCGCGAAGCAGATTGGTGATGACCGTTCTGCGGTATTCCGCGGACACTCTGCCGCGGGTAAAGGTCAGGCTGTCGGCATATGCTTTCACATATGCGTCGAGATTCGCCTTGACCTCATCGACCGGCTTGCCGATGATCGTCGCTTCGATCTCCTTGAAGCGTTTGCAGACGTCGCCGCCGCCGATGAACGCGGCGGTGAACTGCTCGATCACGTTATCGCGGACGCTGTAGACGCCGCCGATCGCGACGCGCGAGATCGCGAGTGCATTACGCCCGCCGATCTTCTTGTAGTAATACGGCAGATCGCAGTTTGCTTTCGGGAGCAGTACCTCGGCGATCAGCTCGTCGTCGCGGATCGCAGTCACGCCGCGGCGGATGCAGAATTCGCCGAGCGGGAGGATCCTCTCGCCGCTTACGGACACAAGACGCACGCGTCCGTCAAGCGCGAAGCCTGCCATAACAGAGTCCGCTTTATCGGACCCGTTACCGAGGTTGCCGCCGAATGTTCCGGCGTTGCGGATCGCGGGAGCGGCGATGCGGGAGACAGCTTCTTTCATAATCGCGGGGACAAGATTACTCCCCAGCGCCTGTGTAAAGGTCACGGCGGCGCCGATGCGGATATACTCGCCGTCGTCTTTGATCTGCTTGATCTCTTCGATATCGTTAAGGAACAGGAACGGTACTCCCTCGGGACGGCGCACCATCACGTCGGTGCCGCCCGCATAGGGCACCGCACTCGTGCGGCTTTTTATTTCGATTGCCTCCTGCAACGTTTTAGGTTTGTATCCGTTTACCATAATCCGTCGCCCTCCTTCGCCGCGTTCAGGACCGCATTCACGATCGCGTTGTAGCCGGTACAGCGGCAGATATTGCCCGACAGCCCCTCGCGCACCTCATCCTCAGTCGGATGGGGATTGGAGCTTAAGATCGCCTCGGCAGCGAGCACCATGCCGGGAATGCAGAAGCCGCATTGTACCGCGCTGAGCTCGGCAAATTTTTCGGATAATTTTGCAAAGCGCTCGGTCTCACGATAGCCCTCGACGGTCATGATTTCGTGACCGTCTACAGCTCCCATCGCGACACAACAGGAGTTGGTCAGCACGCCGTCGATCAGTACCGCACATGCGCCGCATTCGCCCTCTTTACAGCCGCATTTGACGCTTTTCATATTATAATCGTCACGCAGGACGTCCAGCAACCGCTCGGTCGCCGCGCCCTCGTAACAAACATCTTTTCCGTTTAAGCTGAAACGAATATCGTCCATCACGGCACCTCCTTGTTCAGTTCGAGAATGACGTCCTCGGTCGAGAACGGAATGCGGTTCAGCGGATGCAGCTTTGCACCGCCGAGCGCCATCTCGACCGCCTCGATATATGCGGGCGGCGGCGCGACCAGCGGCAGTTCGCCTGCGCCCTTTGCGCCGTAAGGTCCGTCGGGATATTCCTCAACGTGCATGACCGCCTTCATATTCGGCACATCCATCGAGGTCGGCACGAGGTAATCGGTGAAGCTGTTGTTGCGGATGCGACCCTTGCCGTCGTAATCCATTTTTTCGATGGAAGCATAGCCGAGTCCCTGCAGGAAGCCGCCCTCCATCTGACCGACAACGATGTTATAGTCGACCGGCGTGCCGACGTCAAAGCTGCCGTACGCACCGAGGACGTTGATAAGCCCTGTGTAGGTATCGACCTCGACCTCAACGGCAGAGGTCGCCCACGCGTAGGTGGGATAAGCGTCGCCCTCAAAGCGGTCGAGGTAGAACGGGATCATAAAGTCGGGTTCTTTGTAATGCTCCTCGACCTCCTGCTCTACTCCCTCCTGCCAGACGCCGCGCAGTTTGATCGCGGCTCTGCGGAGCAGCTCGCCGACGATCATCAGCGAACGCGACGCGACTGTCGGGCCGGAATCGGGCACGCGGGCGGTGTCGGGATGGTCATAATACACGCGCTCGAGCGGGATATTCAGCTCATGCGCGACGATCTTCGGGAAAGTGGTGCGGACGCCCTGACCGATGTCGCCGTTAGAGGCGAGCACCTCGACCGTGCCGTCCGCGTATTTGCGGAGCTTCGCAGTCGCCTTGATCATATCTCTCTCGCCCGAGCCGGTAAAGCCCGCGCCGTGGAAGATCGCCGAGAAACCGATACCGCGTCTGTAGCGACCGGTCTGCGGCTGTGCGTATTCCTTATGCTTTTTGCGCAGGTCGCAAAGCGCATCGACCTCGCCGAGCATCGCGGGTATCGGTACGGGGAAATGGTATTTTCCGTTGGTGGAGGTGGTATCGCCTTTCTTGACAAAGTGGCGCTCCTTGAATTCGATGGAATCCTCGCCCAGATCCTGCGCGATATGGGACATCATCATCTCCATCGCAAAGAACGTCTGGGGCGCGCCGAAACCGCGGTATGCACCGCAGGGATTGGTGTTGGTCTTGACCGCCTTGCCTGTGACATGGACATTCGGGATGTCGTAGACGCCCGGTGCGGCGATGATGCCGCGCTGTAAGACGACCGCGGACAATGTCGAGTACCCGCCCGCGTTGAAGCGAACGTCCGCATCGACAGCGATCACTCTGCCGTCCTTGACGGCGACCTTGTATTTGCACAGCGAGGGGTGACGCTTCGGGGTGAACTCCAGGTCCTCGCGTCTGTTAAAGACACAGCGCACAGGAGCATTCGCCTTCTTCGCCGCGACTGCGACCTGACAGCCGATGATCGACGGGAAGTCCTCTTTTCCGCCGAAACCGCCGCCGGTAACATCCTGCAGGATATGTACGCCCTCAGGCCCTGTGCCCATCGCGCGCGCGACCGCGCCGTGGACATAGTAGGCGCACTGAAGCGAACCGTGGACAAACATTCTGCCGTCCTCCTCCGGCTCAGCCATCATGCCCTGCGGTTCGAGGTAAGTCTGATCCTGATAACCGGTAAGGAACTCCTCCTCATAGACCTTGTCCGCCTCGGCGAACGCTTTCTCGACGTCGCCGTGACCGAATTCATAGTTAAAGAAATACTCGTCGGCGGTGCGGATATCCAGCACCGGCTCGAGCTCCTCATACTCGACCTCGATCTCAGAGAGGAGCTTTTCGACGACCTTGCTGTCCAGACCGACCACCATACCGATCGGCTCGCCGATATACTCTACCGTGTCACGGCAGAATACCGGCGTATCATCCAGCACGATATTGACGTTATTGTCGCCCGGGATGTCATTTTTGTCGACATAGTAATAGCCGTCGGGCAGCTCGGGGAGTTTTACGCCCAGCACCCGCGCCTTGGCAAACTTACTGTGCAGCAGTCTGCCCGTCAGGATCGCCCGACCGTCGGCGGTCGTAACATAATCGTCGACATAGACCGACCGACCCTCGATCTTCGGGTCATGGTCTTTCTTTTTGATGGATTGACAAATTTCTTTCATAGGGTATCACTCCAAAAAATAATGGTCAGTGATCAGTCATTAGTGATCAGTGATGATATTTTTAATCATTGAATAGTCTTCAGACGTATCGATATCCGTCAGGATTCCTCTATCGTTGATCGCGACCTCTTTGATCCGGCGATCGCCGAGGATCACCCGCAGTCCGCCGTCACCCTTGTATTCCAGAATCGGCTCGATCAGCCGCGCGTTTATCAGCGGCGGATGTCCCCTGCGTCCGTCGATGACGGGATAGATGACGTCGCACGCGCTATTGAATGAGGATATCAGCGCCTCATATACCGACGGTGCGATCAGCGGCATATCTGCCGGCAGCAGAAAGAATGCGTCGCACTCCCCCATCGCCCGCAGTCCGAGCTGTACCGACCGCAGCATATCTGTCGAGGCATAGTCGGGATTCGTCACGATCGTCAATCGATCGCCGAAGCGTTTTTTCAGTACATCCGTTACCTCGTTTCCGCGATAGCCGACGATAACTGACGCCGTCGCGATATACGGTATCGCCGAGCCGACGGATGTTTCGATGATCGTGCTGTCGCCATAGGGTAGCAGCGGCTTGAATGCGCCCATCCGCGAGCTGAGTCCCGCTGCGGGAATCACCGCGCCGAAGCGGTATTTTTCATTCATCGCGACGCCTCCTCACAGGGCAGTGTGCGGATCCGCCACTGCAGCATTTTACACTTCCCCAGTTTACCTTTTATTTTATCACAAAACGCTAACTTGTCAATAAAAACAAGCGCCTATTTTGCATAAATTATACAAAAACTTTTCAACAACCTATCCTCGACAGCTTTCGCCCTTGACAAAACGCCGAAACAGTGGTAACATATAGAGGCTGAAAGGCAGATATCGCGGGGTGGAGCAGTTGGTAGCTCGTCGGGCTCATAACCCGGAGGTCGTGAGGTTCAAGTCCCACCCCCGCAACCAGTAATAGGCAGTTTTCGAACTGCCTATTTTTCTTTGCCAAAAAGTCTGAAAGTGTGCGAAAATGGCTTATCTATGCGGTTTTTAAGCATTTGAAAATGAAAAATCGCACAAGATCGGATTACTTGAATTAAGGTAAAATTACCCTCATTTTTGGCAAAAAAGGGGCATTTTTTACAGTCAATTTGCTTTAATTTTTTGGCTTGTTTATCGGCAAAATTCGACTTTTTAGAACAAATTTTCTACTCGTTTTTTACTATCATTTCACGAAAAAAGCCTAAAAACACCGGAAAACATATAGTTTAATGCTAATTTAGAATTATAATTACTGTTTGGAGGCTTTATTATGAATATCACTTATACAAGACAAGGCGACTATAACCTGCCCAACCTCACCATGCCGGAGCAACCGCAGGTCGAGCTCGGCGTATATGCGCACCTCAGACGTAGATTCCTGAAGAACCATCACAAGATCCTTTACTATAACCTGCTGACAAGCTGCAAGCTGATCGAACATCTTGCAGACATCGAAAATCAAGCACTCGAAATGGAGGAAATGCTCGTCCGACAGATGGCAGAACAGCAGGGCGTGACCGAAGCCCTGAAAGCGCAGGATCAAATGCTTTGGGTCGCGAGGATGAACAACATCCGCAACGCCGCAAAGGAAATCGTCTGCAACGAATTGATCTATATGGTATAAGAAAAACGGCTGATGCAGTTTCGATTGCATCAGCCGTTTTTTATGTTTTAAATTACTAAGGCGTCGAAAGGACGCCCCCTCTGTTATCACGGTAACGGTAACTCGTCCAGTCCGAATTCTTCCAGTTTGTTGTTCGCTTCGATCACGCTTTGATTTCTGTCTAAGGCATAAATCAAAACCAGATCGCGGGGATTTCTGACGTACAGTTCACCGTTGGAGCTCTTTTTCAGTAAGAGATTTGCCTCCTCGGATGTGAGCTTCAGTCCGAAGCAGAGCATGATCAGCTTATCTCTTTCCGGCTTTTTTCTGTTGCCGTTGATGATGCTGTACGCGTAATTGCCGAGCATAGAACGTCTGACTACGTCGGCTTTCTTCAAGCCCTTTTGACTCATATAGAATGTGACCATTGCGGATAAGCTGTCAAAAATCAGCTCAGATTCGTTTTCCTTGAAAAACTCTTCTATATTTGTTTTCTTTTTCAGTTGATTTAATAATTCGTCGGTTGATTTTTTCACTGCTTCCTCCTATAATAGTCTTACAGATAATGATGGAGATACGTATATATTATCATAATTATTGCTAAAAGCAAATGATAATTGAATGGGTGTAAAGATGACCGAGAACGAAAGAATCAAACTGTGGGCAATTGAAGAAGTGAACAAAATATCTTCCGAAATGGTGATCGTGCGAAACATCTACTCGGGTCAGTATATGATAAAGCGATTCTCGGAGCCTTCCTCCATTGAACTCATGCGCAGATTATGCGGAATCCGTCACAGGAACCTAATGCAGATCTATGACGCCGACATCATCGGAGGATTATGCGTTACCCTCGGGGAATATGTTAACGGGATCACTCTTTCTGATTCCGTCAAACAGCACGGGCTGTTTACCGAAAAGCAAGCCTCGTCGATCATTGTATCTGTATGCAACGGCTTGAAAGCGCTTCATCAGAACAACATCGTTCACAGAGATATCAACCCGAATAATGTCATGTTAGACAATACGGGATGCGTTAAGATCATTGATTATGATATTTCCAGAACCGTGAAAGCAAATCAGAATCATGATACGGAGATCATGGGCACACCCGGCTATACCGCTCCGGAACAGTTCGGCTTTCAGCAGACAAATGAGAAAGCCGATATCTACTCCTGCGGCGTTCTGCTGAATTTCCTTTTAACAGGCAAACTGCCGAACGAACAAATGCATCAGGGATCGCTGACTTCGGTAATATCGCGCTGTATTGAGCTTGATCCTAACAATCGATATGAAAACATCGATCATCTGCGCGCTGTTCTGACAAACGACAGAAGATATATCAAACTAATGGGCAGAAGTGAAATCGAAAGTATGAGATTCCGTCCGCTGCCGGGTTATCGCTCCAAACACTTTTTTCCGAAGCTGATAACAACTTTAGCGATCATAACCTATCTCTTATGCTTGAGCATTTTTATCTTCTATATATTCAGTCCCGAACATCACACCAAACATTCGATACAGCACATATTTGCTTTGGTATATTTTGCTGTCCTTGTGTTCGGATTCTTTACCCTGTTCCCGTATTTGCTGTTCGGTGACGTTGGCAAATACAGCCTGAAGATGGCAAAGGATCCGCTGTCCAGGAAAAGGCTGAACAGGCTATTTGGATGGCTGTGTATTATTCTGGGAGTGATCCTGTTCTTTGTGATGTTTAAGCTGAACGAAATCGGCATCATCGCGATCTGACACTATCATAACAAAAAGAAAAGTGAAAAGTTATTCTGCGGGAATAACTTTTTATTCCGAAACCGTGTATATTATGTACACGGTTAATTGTTTTGACCGAATACACTACCAATAAGGAGAAATGGTCATGAAAAATTTGAAAGCAGTTTTAGCGGTTGTTCTGGTATTGGCACTGACCATTACATTTACCGCATGTTCAAACAGCGGGACATCGACCGACGGATCGAATTCATCACAGGCTGATACCGATTCGGAATCGTCTGATACTGACAATGCTGCGGAATCAAACGACATCCTTCCGGAATTTGATAAAACCGGCAAGATCGAAGAAACCCCGCTGACAGACACGTTCGACGTCAAAATCACCGCTACAGAGCTCACCTACGACAATTATGAGGTGACTTTATCCCTGAAGCTGGAGAACAAATCCGACGCAAAACGCGAGGTGTATGCCGGCACGTCGGGATATGGCTGCAATTCTATCAATGGGTATATGATCAGCGAAGGTTATCTGAGCTGTGATCTTGATCCGGGCGCTACCGCAGAGGAAAGTATCTCTTTCTCCTACGCCGAACTGCAGATTCACGGCGTCAATAAGATCGCCGATATCGGGATCGGTTTCGATATTTCGGATGACGATTACAATCATGAACTCAGCAAAATGGCTTTCGTCAAGACACAATTTGCGGATGATTATGATTATAACGAGGATACTTTCCTCAAAACGATCAAAGGCAACGCACTCCAAAACGCCTACGGAATCACATTGAATTCTCTGTCAGAAAACACGGTTTATTCCGAAGTGAATGTGAATCTGATCTCTCAGGCGGTCATTACGAATAAAGACGGCGACGCCAACCTGATGCTCGAATTTGAAAACAAAGCGGATCAGGCGATCAACGTCGATTTATCCGGCTTGAAGCTCAACGGTACAGCCGTCAACGACTCCTATGTCGCGTACGATCTGATATGGATGGGTAAGAAAAACGTGGTATCCGTATCCCTGAATAAGTATTTCGAAGAGAACGACTCACTGGACGCGAAGAGCCTCAAAACGGTGGAATTCAATGTCAAATTATCGAACCTTGACGACGTGCCGGTGACTCAGGGCAGCGCTGTAACGCTCGACTTTTGATGCCGCGATATCAGCATTGATAAACCAATAGAATAAGATTGGCCCGCTGTATCTTCACAGCGGGCTTGATCTATGTATTTAAAATCTATCCGTTCTCTTCACTTCTACACCATTTTGAATCAATACATAAAACTTATCACCCATTGAGACATTGACTATTTTCCTATATGAGCTATAATATGACATATACAATGAATGTATAAAGGTGAAATCCTATGGCGAGAAAATCAACAAAGCAGAATAAAAGCATCTATCAGCTGGCGCGCGAAGAGAAAAATTACAGCCGAGAAAAAGCGAGTGAGTTACTGATCGGTATTGCTCCGGAGCGAATAGAGAGAATCGAAAGCGGTACTTTCCTGATCCGACCGGATGAGGTCCTTGAAATGTCTGAAAAATATGAAAAGCCTGACCTTTGCAATTATTATTGTTCCAATGAGTGCCCGATCGGACAGAAATACGTACCGGAAATACGGATAAAAGATGTTTCTCAAATTGTGCTGGAAATGCTTTCTTCATTAAATGCCATTAATGAGAAAAAGAACAGCTTGATCGATATCATCGTCGACGGAATCATATCCGATAATGAGATTGAAGAATTCATCGATATTCAACAACAACTAGAGCGAATTAATATAACCGTTGAAGCGCTTCAACTCTGGGTCGAGAAGATGTTGTCAAGCGGTAAGATCAATAAGGAACAATACGAAAAGTTCAAAAAGTAATCGAAGCACTGTAGTCTGCGGACTATGGTGCTTTTTATTTTGCACTTATTGCAGAAATAGGCCCTCCTTTTCCATAGCGATTGTCATTTCGGAGAATCGGTAGTTCAGCTATAATAGATGCATACAGAAAAGATATGGAGCTGATGAGAATGAATACGAAAGAGAGAATCATGTCGATTCGATTACTAAATCAGATAAAGAATCAACCTGAGTATTCAAAACAGGTAGGCTTATCATTTCCTGCAAATTCAAAAAGAGAGGAGGCTTGTAAAGATGAGAAAAACCAGAAGCGATTGCCGAGTAAGAACATTTGAGGAAAAACACGGTCTTCCGTTCGGTACTATCCGAAACAAGGATGGTCGCAAAACACGTTCCGACAAAAAGATCGGTACAATCAGAAAAGAAGCTCGTAAGCGCAAATAAGCGGCTTTTATTCCCGCAGTATAAATCGGTGCCAAATAGCCGGTTTTATTCTGACAGTATAAGTATTTTCGAAATAATACTGTATACTTGGTTATACATTATGAGAGCCAAATTGACAATACAATTATCCTTGTATATCACGACGCATTAAGGAGGTGACATCAATGCGTGTACGTAATAACTATGACTTAATGACAACTATGTTATCTATGATCGTTCAGTCAGAAAACAGTCAAGACAAAGAAAATGCCAACGAAGTATATTATATTTACGTTCCGTCAGGTTGTGCTGCTTGTGGCGGACCCTATCCGTACTGCAAAACAAGTTGTCCGATTTTCGATGATTAATAATTCCATAAAGATTACTTGTTGTTGCTAATATAATTTGAAATCCCTGAGAAATGAACTTAGTCTATTCTTTAGTACTTTGTTGTTATTGAATTCATATAATCTAATCTTTATACTATGAAAGGAGAAATAATGTCGAATTTAGGTTATTATCAAACATTAACTACCATTATGAAAAAAGTTGGCGGACCAATTGCTTTTGTTGTAGAAGTCGCTGGAACAGGGGGCATAATTTGTTCTGCTATAACTTTGGGAGTAGTAACTTGCATTAATAAACGAAAGAATAGGTGCGAAATAACTGATAATAAAATGGTTTTTAGAGTTAAAAAAATAGGGGTTGATAATAAAGGGAAAACTTTTAATATAGGAGATTCATTTAGAGTCCTGGAACAAGATAAAGACGCTGTGCTTATTGAGATAATAGGCGATAAGAACAATCCGTACTTTGAATCAGAAGATTTTCTTCGAACTATTTCTGACTATAAAAGACGAAAAGGATAAAAAACTTCAGAGCAGAGCGGCTCATTTCGAACCGCTCTGCTCTTTTTCAATAATGAGTTGACATAGCTCACATTGTTGGTTATAATAGTGTAAATGTTGTTTATTTACACTATTATAGTAAGGTGAGATTGATGGATTACAGGAAGCTATGCATGGAGCTCTTCGGCACGGATAATGAGACCGAACTGCGCAAGATCGCCGGACGACTTCGCGGCGGCAGGAAGAAGTCTTTGTCCGAACAGGATATTGCGACGATCATCGAAATGCAAAAGTGCGGCAAAACAACAAAGGAGATCGCCGAGCATTTCGGCGTCAGCCGACAGACGATCTCCAAATATCTCAATCACCCTCTGGACGACAGCTATGTCATGCGGCTCGACTTCATGTTCCGCCAGAAGGTCTGCACCGAGATCTATGTGGATTTTGAGCATAAGAAAATCAAGATCGTAAACCGCACCGACGACATCATGAAGCGAGCGTTCGGCGTCAACGAGAACCCGACTTGGGATGACTTTGAAGCGTTCTTAGAGGATCGGTGCTTTCCGCGCACCCGTGCGATGAGCAAATCCATCCTCCGACATATCGGCGTCGATCACTATGATCCGATACAAATCATCGAAATGACCAAAGGAAGAACCGCCGAGGATAACCAATATATCAATTTCACAAGGAAAGCGAGGCTGGCGCTGTGATGGAACGAATTGATCTGACAAACGAATCGTTGATTGACACGAAAGCGACCTCATCCAAAGGCAATCAGCAGAAGTGGCTGGTGAACGGCAACTGGTACAAAGCTGACCACATGGGTTATGAGGGATTGTGTGAGGTTGTCGTGTCACGCCTGCTGCACAAATCGAATATACAGGATTTCGTCACCTACTCCCCTATCCTTATCACGTTTGACGGAAAGGATATCCCCGGATGCTTTTCCAAGAACTTCAAAGCAAAGAACGAGAGCATCGTCACGCTCGAGCATTTGTCGAAGCAATGGCTGGCGAATTCTTTCGCCAAAGAGCTGGTGCGTTATCTGGAGCCGGAGGATAAGATCAGGCATACGGTTGAGTTTGTCGAGAAGGTCACCGGGTTAAAGGATGTCGGCAAGTACCTAACCACGATGCTCGCGCTGGATGCCTTCTTCCTCAACGAGGATCGCCACACCAATAATATCGCGTTTATCCTGAACGACGATACCGGTGAGTATCGCTATTGCCCGTACTTCGATTTCGGACTGTCACTCCTCGCCGATACAACAGGGGATTATCCGCTGACAGAAAACACCTATGATCTGATCGGAAAGGTAAAGGCAAAACCGTTTGATGCAGACTTTGACATTCAATTAGAGGCAGCAGAAGCTCTCTATGGTTCACAGGTACATTTCACCTTCACCAAAGCGGATATCGATAACGCCCTCAACGAAGTAGCGGAGTATTATCCTAAATCAACCATCGAGCGAGCCAGAGATATCCTGTATCACCAAAGGAATAAGTATCAGTATCTTTTCTGAGCGTTCAATGATTCAAACTTAAACGAAAGAAGGATTCTATGATTATTCGTAATGCAATCAGATGCAAAAAATGCGGAGAGGTTATCGAAAGCAAAAGTGTTCATGAGTTCAAGTTTTGCAAATGCGGAGCAGTTGCCGTCGACGGCGGTTATGACTACCTCAGACGATGTGGCAATCTCGATGATTTTGAAGAACTATCAAAAACATCAAATGAAGCATTAACCCCCTTATATACGTAACCGCTTAATAACCGCCCCATAAACATAACCCCTCCGCTTTTCTTTTGCGGAGGGGTTAACACATAGGCTTCAATTATTCTGTTACGGATTTTG
>CACYPH010000023.1 GCA_902776185.1 uncultured Ruminococcus sp. | reverse complement strand
TTCCTCGTTCTGCTTCTCGGCTATGATACAAATGTCGGCAAGTATGAAGGATTTGTCAAGTGAAATGATGGGCTTGATGATATTGATTATCGGCGTTGTACTCGCGTTCACTACCTTGTATATCGCCGTGACCACTGTCATTCGTTCCAATCAAAAGAATATCGCTATGATGCGCGTGTTCGGTTATGACAGCAGCGATTGCAAGCGCTCTGTTCTCGACGGCTACCGCCCTGCGGCGTATATCGGCTTTGTCATCGGCTCCGTTTATCAGTACGCTTTGCTGCGAATTATGGTCGATATCGTTTTTGCGGGCGTCGAGGGCGTTCCCGAATACGAATTTGACTTTCCGGTATGCTTTATTACACTCGGCGTTTTCATTGTTGTGTATGAAGGCATCATGTTTGCTTACGGTCAGTCAATGAAAAGAATACCGCTGAAACAGATAATGAGCGAGTAAAAAAGAGTAAGGATGAAAGATGTTGTAAATGTTTAGATCTAAGAGAATTTGTATAGTTTTTCAAATTATACTTCTTATATGGTTTTTCCTTGATATGATAGGCGTGTACTTCGGTAACAGCTTTTTGGTGGCACGTTCTTATCAAGACGATGGGGTGTTTTTTCTAATATATTCAGCAACAGTACTGTTATTCGTTTTTAAGGAAAAATCGGAAAATGGACTGTTGCGGTTTTTACGGCACTTTGGTTTATCACCCAATTTCTTTCCCACGAATGGTATACGATTTTTGGCTCCGGTATAATGGGAAAAACCGAAGAAAAAATCAAATACTTTTCCAAGGCCTTAAAGTGGCTTGAAACAGACGGAAGATATATTCCCGATGTGTATCATACCATTTTGCATGTGCTTATCTTAATCGTGCTGATTACGTCGATTATGTATATTCGTAGCTTGCGCAAAAAAGATGAATAACGGCAACAAAGCCGCCAAGCAATATAATCATAATTGATTCATAAAAGTTCACCCAGAAATTTCTACTTATATCTCCTTTATCATGTGCCACAATACTATCGTAGCGAGCAAGAAGCGCCGAGCGCCGAAGCCTTCAAATAACGACGGGCGAGAACTGAGCTGTTATGTTGCCTGCGGCAACGGAACAGATCAGACGAGCAGGAGTTATTTGAAGAGCAGCGTAGGCGAACGAGGCGTGACAAGAAGCGCCGAGGTCCGAAGCCCTCGGATAACGACGGACGAGGACTGAGCCGCAAAGTCGTGACAAGCGACGGCGCGGATCAGACGAGTAGGAGTTATACGAGGAGCAGCGGAGGACAACGAGGCGTGACAAGAAGCGCCGAGGTCCTCTATTACGACGGACAAAGCAAAGGTGCTTCAAAAAAGCCGCTATGAATAAGGCGCACATGGCCTCGGGCGGTAGGGATATCGCCAGCCCTTTTGGGTCGGGGCGATGTTCCGCCGCAAAAAAGAAAAGGAGAAAACGACATGGCTAACAGATCCAATATTGCTGTTCCCGAGGCTAAGGAAGCTCTCGAGCGCTTTAAGATGGAAGCTGCTTCCGAGGTAGGCGTTAACCTCAAGCAGGGTTACAACGGCGACCTGACCTCCAAGCAGGCAGGCTCTATCGGCGGTCAGATGGTCAAGAAAATGATCGAGTCCTACGAAAAGAGCATGAAGTAAGAAACCCTTACTACCCGATCCGCCGGCAGTTTTGCCGGCGGATTTTGGTTATTCCCTCATATAACGCAGAAAAACTTTCCGATCTTGTCCGCACATAAGACCGACAGCTGACTGCCGGTCCGGTTACGAACAATAATCCTCCATAAAACGTTTTAATTCTTTCTCGGAACTAAAATTGATCCCCTCCCGCAATCTGATGCGGTCGATCTTCGGCAGACTGCTCACGTGGGTATCGGTGCGAGCCAAGAGTCTGCTGCCCGCATAGATCACAATCCTGTCGCCCTCCTCCCGCGCCGTATACATCGGCACACGCTCGGTCAGTGCGATATTGGCGTTTGTCAGAAAATTGCCTCCGTCGCCGGGCATAAGCGTCGCGGACAGGATGGTATATCCGATCAGGATGATCCCGGTGATCCCGACCAGCCATTTCATATTTTTCACAAAACTTTCACCTCTTCCTTATTTTGGCATGATATTTAGATAATATTCCTATTTTTCAGGGCGGTTGATTGTGAAAAATCTCCGTTATTTTTAAAATAGATATTTATTTTTTTCTTGAAAAGTGATATAATTTTGATATATGTGTAACTATGTCCCAAAACATGGTTGACAAATGACAGGAGGTCGGATCTATGAGAAAAACCGACATCAGTAAATATACCGATAAAATCGACGTCCAGCCGAGAAAAAGGTCCCCGATCAAAGCCTTTTTCAGCGGCATCTGGCGTATTATCGCAACGGTCCTCTTGATCGGCGCGATCGCCGGTCTGATCGTCGGCATCTCCGTCGGCATCTTCATCTTCAATATTGCGAACGAACCTACCGGTATCGACCTGACGGCGCGCTCGCTGAACCAAAGCTCCTTCATCTATGTCAAAGATCCCGCCACCGGCGATTTCGGAAAGGATCCGTACCAAACGCTGTACGGCACCGAAAACCGCATCTGGGTCAACCTCTACGATAAGGACAAAACCTACGAGGAAGATGAAAAGTACATCCCGCAGGCGATGGTAGACGCGATCGTCGCGATCGAGGACAAGCGTTTCTTTGAACATAACGGCGTCGACTGGAAGCGTACCGGCTCCGCAGTGCTTGCGCTGGTATCCGGTTCCAGCAACTACGGCGGCTCCACCCTGACCCAGCAGCTTGTCAAGAATCTCACCGACGACAGCGAGGTTTCGCTCACGCGTAAGCTCAGGGAGATCTTCCGCGCGATCAATATCGAAAAAGAATACAGCAAGGACAAGATCATCGAAGCCTACCTCAACGTAGTCAACTTCGGCAATAACTGCCAGGGCGTCGAGGCGGCAAGTGAATTGTACTTTGATAAGCCCATCAACCAATGCACCGTCTGCGAGTGTGCGGCGATCGCCGGCATCACCCAGAACCCCTCTCAGTGGAACCCGCTGATCTATCCCGAGAATAACGAATACCGCCGCAGAACGGTTCTGCGCGAGATGCGCGATCAGGATTTCATCACCGAAGAAGAATTCCAGGAGGCGCTGAAAGAATCCGATAACCTTGAATTCGTCGGCTTCTCCGATGATAATGAGGACGAGGACGAGGAATCCTCCTCCAACGTCCAGAACTGGTATATCAACCAGATGTACTACGACCTCTGCCGCGACTTGGCAAAATACTACGATATCAGCGAATCCGCCGCTTCCATGAAGCTCTACACCGAGGGCTTGAAGATCTACTGCGCGATGGATACCGAGGCACAGGAAATGATCGAGCAGGAAGCGCTGAAATTCAACAACAATTACGACTATGACCTGCAGATCGGTATGACGATGGTCGATTACGACGGCAGAGTCATCGCGACGGTCGGCTCCTCTCAGGAAAAGGAAGGCCCGCTTGACTGGGACCGCGCGTCTCAATCCGTCCTGCAGCCCGGATCGTCCATCAAGGCGATCATCCCCTACCCCATGGCGGTTGACAGAGGTATCTACAACTATTCCTCCGTCGTCACCGACCAGCCGATCGAAAAATGGAAATCCGACGGCTACGGCGGCTGGGTAGCCGGCCCGCCCAACGCATACGAAGGCTACTTCAACTATGTCACCATGCCCGAAGCCCTCTCGTGGTCATCGAACGCCGCGGCGGTCCAGACCATGGAGCTTGTCGGCACCAAGGACGCCTTCAATCAGGCGATCACCAACCTCGGCTTTGAGCATCTTGCCGAATCAGACGCTGATATGGTCGGTTCGCTGTCACTCGGCGGTATGGAGGGCGGCGTCACCGTGCGTGAGATGGCTGCTGCAATGGAATACATTGGCAACGGCGGCAATTACTACAAGCCCTACACCTACTACTACATCACCGACCAGAACAACAATATCATCATCGATAACCGCAACAATACGCCGATCGAGGCATACACCCCCGAAACTGCCTACAAAATGAACCGCGTCCTGCGCTATAACGTCCAGACCTCCACCCACACCAACTCGTCCTATGCAGACATTGACGGATGGGAGATCGTCGGCAAGACCGGTACCACGGACTATGACCGTGACGCATGGTTCGTCGGCGCATCGCCCTACTGCGCGATGGCTTGCTGGGTCGGCTATGACCAGCCTGACACCGTCCCCTATACGGCGCTTGCGACCGTCACATGGCAAAAGGTCATGGCGAATTACCTCAAAGGCAAGGAGTACAAAGAGTTCGACGTTCCGGATACGATCATTCCCGCCACCTACTGTAAAGGCTCCGGTATGCTTGCGTCATCCTTCTGTACCGAAACCGGTATCGGCTATTACACCGCGTCCGATATGCCGGACTACTGCGACGGCAACCATATCGCGGTGATGAAGCCCGGCGAATCGAACACCGAGGCGGCGACCGAAGACGCGACGGCAGATCCCGACGCGACCGACTCACCCGGCGCATCAGGGGATTCTGATGAAACGACAGGACCCAATTCCTCCTCATCCTCGGCATCCTCACAGGCGTCCAGCTCCGCATCAGGAGAAAGCGGCGCTGACGACGGCGCAAGCAGCGCGCCGGATGACGGAGGCGAGAGTGTCGCACCCGACGGCGGTGAGAGTGTCGCTCCCGACGGAGGCGAGAGTGTCGCTCCCGACGGCGGCGAAGGCGCGTAACGCTGTTCCGCATCAAATAACCAAAACTTCAAATCTGTGAAACGTGCGGGCGGTCAGCGATCGCCCCTCGTTCACTGACTACTAAATATAACGAAAGGTTGATGAACTATGATACCTGTTGCGATTATGGGCCACGGCGTAGTCGGCGGCGGCGTAGCGGAAATCATCGCTACCCATAAGCAAAAGCTCTTCTCCGCAGTCGGAGAGGAAATCTACATAAAGCACATCCTCGACCTGCGTGAATTCCCCGATTCTCCCTTTGCCGATCGTTTCACGAAGAATTTCGAAGACATCAGCAACGATATCGAGGTACGCATCGTCGTCGAGACCATGGGCGGATTGCATCCATCCTATGAATACGTCAAGGAATGCCTCTTAAAGGGCAAGAGCGTCGTCACCTCGAACAAAGAGCTGGTCGCGGCATACGGCGCAGAGCTGCTCCAGATCGCTTCCGAACAGAATGCGAATTTCCTTTTCGAAGCATCTGTCGGCGGCGGCATCCCGATCATCCGTCCGATGAACCAGTGTCTGGTCGCCAATAATGTCAGCGAGATCGCCGGCATCCTCAACGGCACCACCAACTTTATCCTGACCAAGATGATCCGCGAGAACATGAGCTTTGAAAAGGCCCTGAAGCTCGCTCAGGAGCTGGGCTATGCCGAGCGCAATCCCGCGGCTGACGTCGAAGGTCATGACGCGTGCCGCAAGATCTGCATCCTTGCGTCCCTCGCCTTCGGCAAGCACATCTATCCCGACGCTGTCCGTACCGAGGGCATCACCGATATCACCCTTGAGGACGTCGAGTACGCATCCATCTGGGGCGGCGTGATTAAACTTATTGGTTCTGTCAAAACCGTTGATAAAGACACCATCGACATCATCGTTGCGCCGATGTTCGTCCCCATGAACAGCCAGCTCGCCAATATCGACGACGTATTCAACGGCATCATGGTACGCGGTGATTGTACCGGCGATGTCGTCTTCTACGGCAAAGGCGCCGGCAAGCTGCCCACCGCCTCTGCGGTCGTAGCGGATATGATCGACTGCGTCAAGCATCTCAAAGCCCGCAAGCATCTGTTCTGGGTCGATTCCGACAACAGCAGTGTTCTGCCTGCCGAGAAGAGCGTCACCGCTATGTTCATCCGCGGAGTCGCTAACAACAAGATCGATGCATATTATAAGGCAAAAGACGCTTTCGGCGATATCCATATTCTTCACAAGGCGTCCGCGCCCGAGAACGAATTTGCGTTCATCACCGAACCGATGGCAGTAGCCGATATCGATGCAAAGCTCGCCGACCTCAACAAGGAAGGCATCAAGGTCATCTCGAAGATCCGAATCGGAGACCTGTAATTTCGGATAATGATTAATGGTTAATGGATAATGGTTGACGGAGGGCTTTGCCCTCACTCAAATTATTTATCAATCCAAAATGCGACAGCATTTCCCGAAACCATTCTCCATTCTCCGTTCTCCGTTATCCATATATGGAGGAGTATATGAGTCTGATAGTTCAGAAGTTCGGCGGTTCATCCGTCAAGGACGCCGAACGAGTCCGTAATGTTGCTTCCATCGTCACGGAAGCCTACAAAAAAGGTAATGACGTCGTGGTCGTTGTATCCGCTCAGGGCGACACCACCGACGATTTGATCGAAAAAGCGGCAGAGATCACCGCAAAGCCCACTCAGCGCGAGATGGATATGCTGCTCGCGTCCGGCGAACAGATCTCCGCGTCGCTGCTCGCGATGTGTATTCAGGAGATGGGATTCCCCGCGATCTCTCTCACTGGCTGGCAGGCAGGTTTTTTGACCTCCAGCTCTCACACGCAGGCGCGTATCCGCCGCGTCACCCCCGACCGTATCCGCCGCGAGCTGGATCAAAAGAAGATCGTCGTTGTCTGCGGCTTCCAAGGGCTGTCCCGTTATGAGGATATCACCACCCTCGGTCGCGGCGGCTCTGACACCAGCGCGGTTGCGATCGCCGCGGCGCTCGATGCCGACCTGTGTCAGATCTTCACCGACGTAGAGGGCGTATTCACCGCCGACCCCCGCAAGGTCCCGAATGCGATTAAGCTCAAGGAGATCTCCTATGACGAGATGCTCGAGCTTGCCACCCTCGGCGCACAGGTACTCAATAACCGTTCCGTAGAAATGGCGAAAAAATACAACATCGAACTCGAGGTTCTCTCATCCTACACCAGAGCCTCCGGTACAATCGTAAAGGAGAAGGTAAAAATGGAAAAAATGTTAATCAGCGGCGTTGCAAAGGACACCGACGTCGCCCGTCTGTCGATCACCTGCGTTCCCGACCGTCCCGGCATGGTATTCAAGCTCTTCTCTAAGCTTGCCGCCAAGAAGATCAACGTCGACGTCATTCTCCAGTCTGTCGGCAGACACAACACCAAGGATATCGCCTTCACCGTCGCCAAGGGCAAGGGCGCTGAGGCAAAGGAGATCTGCGAGAAGTTCGCCGCTGCCGTCGGAGCGGAAGCTGTTGACTATAACGACACTGTCGCCAAGGTGTCTATCGTCGGCGCGGGCATGGAAAGCCACGCTGGCGTAGCTGCCAAGATGTTCGAGGCGCTCTACGACAAGCAGATCAACATCCGCATGATCGCTACCTCCGAGATCAAGGTTTCCGTTATCATCGACGTCAACGATGCTGACAAAGCTGTTTCTGCGATCCACGAAAAATTCTTCCCGGAAGCTTGAAGCTTCACCCTGTCCCGCCTTTTGAAAAGTTTCCACTCATCTAACGCAGCTCAACGGCGGAGCAAGAATTGATTTATCTGCTATTCCACAAATATAACATAGAAAAAACGGCGCTGTACATTTCCGTACAGCGCCGTCATTGTTTTGATTGATATTACTCTAAGTCGTAATCACTGTCATCGCCCGAGGTGTCATAAATACCGAGGCTCTTATTCAGGCGGTGCGCCATCACCAATGTCGCGATATCCAGCACCGCTTCCACCAGCAGCGTCACGCCGATAATGATGCCGATGGTCGCAAGCGCAAGATCGTTGAATACGATCGCAACCACGCCCAGAACGATCGACAGGATACCGCTGACGATACGGAGACCCGACGCCGCGGCGCCCTGCTTTTTCAGCGAAATATACTCTCCGATCTTCATGACGCCGTTGACGATCATCACCGCACCGTAAAAGATGGCATACAGCTTTGCGCCGACCTCTACCAGCATTGATGCGCCGACTGCCAGCACCAGTCCGACAATAAACGCAAAGATCGCGGTGATCAGCGTAAATACGCTTTCCTCCTCCTCTTTACGCGCCTTGAGATAGCGGACCAGCATCACCAGCGCAAGGATCAAAAGCGCGATTCCGAACAGAGTGAATACAGCCACGGTCAGCTTTTCTGCGTCGACGATCAGCAATACGCCGATCACCATCTCCAGCAAAATGATCAGGATCGTCGGCCAATATTTTTTCAAAGTGCTCATATGCAATCTCCTTTTCTATCCGAAACCTGTGTCACATCACAGGCTGACGCGAATTGATATCGTACTGCTTGATGACGTCTTTGACCATATCCTCATCAAAGTCGTTGTTCATCAGATACAATGTGTCCGTATCATCCGGCATATACAGATAGCCGTCGGGAGAGATCACGCATTCGCCGACGAGCTTCTCGTCAAAATCATAATACCGGAAGAAGTAGAGCGTATCCCCTTTTTTCAAGTCGTCCGCTTTCACCTCGTCGGTTTCATAGAATCTCGCTGTGTTATACAGATCCACCAGCTCTGTGATGCCTGTGCGCTTCACGATATCATTCTCCGGCTCTTCATCGCCGTCGACCGAGATCGTGATATGCTTGATGCTGCCGACATCGACGCGATCGAACTGCTTCGGCTTTTCGCCGCAAGCGGTCAGCATGAGCGCCGCGATCGCTGTCACGATCAGCATACAAATCCATTTTTTCATAGTTCGCCTCCGATTGTCAGCCGTTCTGCTGACAAACCTCATTCAAAATCAAAATCGTCCTTGTATCTGTCCTTGAAGATATCAAAAACAGCCTGCAGGATCTCCTCGTCATCGATGCCGGAATACAGCTCGTCCTGATCGTCGAGCGAATCCACGCGCAGGATCATCACCTCATTCTGCTCGTCCTCCTCGACAGGAAGCAGAACGATATACTCGTCGCCGTCATACTCGACGGTATCGAGAAATTCAAAGTCTTTTTCGTTGCCGAGGTCATCCTCCAGCGTGATGATCTCCGCCTCATATTCCTCAGCAAAATCTTCGTTGTTCAGCATAGCGTACCTCCGTAACTTTATTTATGTATATACTACACCGAACCGGTAAAAATTGCAAGGATTATTTGTCCTTTGCTGGAGTTGGTGTTATCCTTATAGGTGCGACGTCGACACGCGTGTCCGATACCTCGTATTGTAGGGTACAGCGCTTGTCGACGTACCGCACGGCAGAGACGTTTCGTCTCTATCTAACCCTTCCGATATTTTCAATGTCCGTCACTTTTGGTACGTCACAAATGCCGTACCCTACAATAATATACAAAAATCCCGCCGAGAAAACTCGACGGGATGCTTTGTGTTTCATATCAACTTTTGATTTCGCCGTTGATGTACGTCAGTTGGCTGCATACATTTCAAAAGGCGAAACCGGGTGCAGCTTCAAGCTGCTGCTTACTCGTTGATCGCGATAACAGCGCCGGAACCTACGGTACGGCCACCCTCACGGATAGCGAAACGCAGACCAACTTCGATAGCGATAGGAGTGATCAGCTCAACGTCCATCTCGACGTTATCGCCGGGCATGCACATCTCGGTGCCCTCGGGCAGAGAAATGGTACCGGTAACGTCAGTGGTTCTGAAATAGAACTGGGGACGATAGTTGTTGAAGAACGGAGTGTGACGGCCGCCCTCGTCCTTAGTCAGAACGTAAACCTGACCGCGGAACTTTGTGTGGGGATGAATGGTGCCGGGCTTAGCCAGAACCTGACCTCTTTCGATCTCGGTTCTCTGAACGCCACGGAGCAGAACGCCTACGTTATCGCCAGCCTCAGCATAGTCCAGAGTCTTTCTGAACATCTCAAGACCGGTAACAACAACCTTGCGCTTCTCGTCCTTCAGACCGACGATCTCAACTTCCTCGGAAGTGCGGATCTGACCTCTCTCAACTCTACCGGTAGCAACGGTACCACGACCGGTGATGGTGAAGACGTCCTCAACAGGCATCAGGAAGGGCAGGTCAGCCTTTCTCTCAGGTGTGGGGATGAACTCGTCAACAGCGTCCATCAGCTCATGGATGCAAGCATACTCGGGAGCGTTGGGGTCGGTAGAAGTGGACGTCAGAGCAAGATAAGCGGAGCCCTTGATGATGGGAGTGTCGTCGCCCGGGAACTCGTACTCGTTCAACAGGTCACGGATCTCCATCTCAACCAGCTCGAGGAGCTCTTCGTCGTCAACCTGGTCGGTCTTGTTCATGAATACGACGATATAGGGAACGCCAACCTGACGGGAGAGCAGGATGTGCTCACGAGTCTGGGGCATAGGACCGTCAGCAGCGGAAACAACAAGGATAGCGCCATCCATCTGAGCAGCACCGGTGATCATGTTCTTGACATAGTCAGCATGTCCGGGGCAGTCAACGTGAGCATAGTGACGCTTAGCGGTCTCGTACTCAACGTGAGCGGTGTTGATTGTGATACCACGCTCTCTCTCTTCGGGAGCCTTATCGATGTTAGCATAATCAACGAAGTCAGCAGAACCGCCGAAGTTGAGAACCTTTGTGATAGCAGCAGTCAGAGTAGTCTTACCATGGTCAACGTGACCGATGGTGCCGATGTTTACATGGGGCTTGTTTCTTTCAAACTTTTGTCTTGCCATTGGGAAAAATCCTCCTTTAATTGTTAAATCAAATGAACTAACACGGTTATTTTATCAATTCTTAGCACGAATTGCAATAGCTTTTTGCAAATTTCCACAACTATTTGTGTTGAAACAGTATAATATGCTCAACCTGTTGTGTCGATTGCGGTCGAAAGACCTGATCAGTCTTTCTTCTTACGCTCGGACATAATTTCTTCGCCGACGTTTCTGGGTACCTCAGCATGATGCGAGGGCTCCATGACGTAGTTGCCGCGGCCCTGAGTCTTAGAACGCAGGTCGGTAGCATAGCCGAACATATTGGAGAGCGGGACCTCTGCGGAAAGTCTGGCGATACCGCCGTCGACCTCCTGGCCCTTGACCAGTCCTCTGCGGGAGCTGAAGTCACCGATGACGGTGCCCATATACTCCTCGGGAACGACGACGCTGACCTTCATGATCGGTTCGAGCAGAACCGGGTCTGCCTTCTTCATCGCTTCCTTGAACGCCATAGAACCGGCGATCTTGAACGCCATTTCGGACGAGTCGACCTCGTGGTAAGAGCCGTCGTATACCTCGGCCTTGACGTCTACGACGTTGTAGCCTGCGAGTACGCCGCTGAGCATCGCGCCCTGGATACCTGCGTCAACAGCAGGGATATATTCCTTCGGGATCGCGCCGCCGACAACGGAGTTGACAAACTCATAGCCCTTGGTCGGGTTCGGGGAGATACGGAGTTTAACGTGACCGTACTGACCCTTACCGCCGGACTGACGGGCGTATTTCTGGTCGACCTCCGCTTCGCGGCGGATAGTCTCTTTATACGCTACCTGAGGCTTACCGATGTTCGCCTCGACCTTAAACTCACGAAGAAGTCTGTCTACGATGATCTCAAGGTGTAACTCACCCATACCGGCAATAATGGTCTGACCTGTTTCCTCGTCGGTGTAAGCCTTGAAGGTCGGGTCTTCCTCGGCGAGCTTCGCGAGGGCGATACCCATCTTCTCCTGACCTGCCTTGGTCTTGGGTTCGATCGCAACCTTGATAACCGGCTCCGGGAACTCCATGCTCTCGAGGATAACAGGCTTATCCTCATCACAGAGGGTGTCGCCGGTGGTGGTGTTCTTCAGACCGACAGCGGCAGCGATATCACCTGCATAGCAGACGTCGATATCCTTTCTGTCGTTGGCGTGCATCTGAAGGATTCTGCCGATACGCTCGTTCTTGCCCTTGGTGGAATTGTACACTGCGGTACCCTTCTCGACCTTACCGGAGTAAACGCGGAAGAAGCAGAGCTTACCGACATAGGGGTCGGTCGCGATCTTGAACGCGAGAGCCGAGAACGGCTCGTCGTCGCTCGCGTGGCGCTCGACCTCTTCGCCTGTATCTACATCCTCGCCCTTGATCGCGGGGATATCGGTGGGAGCGGGCATATAATCAACGATTGCGTCAAGCAGCTTCTGAACGCCCTTGTTGCGATAAGAAGTACCGCAGCAAACGGGAACCATTTCGTTGGCGATAGTCGCCTTACGGATAGCAGCCTTGATCTCGTCGATGGTCAGCTCCTCGCCGGAGAAATACTTGTCCATCAGTTCTTCGGATGTTTCCGCAACAGACTCGATGAGCTTCTCGTGATATTCCTGCGCCAGATCCTTCATGTCTTCGGGGATCTCGATGGTCTCGCGGTTCTCACCGTTGGGGCCTGTATAGGTCTCGGCGGTCATCTCTACGAGGTCAACGATACCGGTAAAGGTATCCTCAAAGCCGATGGGGAGCTGGATCGGAACAGCGTTACATTTAAGTCTGTCGTGCATCATCTGAAGCACGTGATAGAAATCTGCGCCCGTAATGTCCATCTTGTTGACGTAAACCATACGCGGAACCTTGTAGTTATCCGCCTGACGCCAAACAGTCTCGGACTGGGGCTCGACACCGCCCTTCGCGCAGAGAACGGTTACGGAACCGTCGAGTACGCGCAGCGAACGCTCAACTTCAACAGTAAAGTCGACGTGTCCGGGGGTGTCGATGATATTGATGCGGTTATCCTTCCAGAAACAGGTGGTCGCGGCGGAGGTGATGGTGATACCTCTCTCCTTCTCCTGATCCATCCAGTCCATCGTCGAAGCGCCGTCATGGGTTTCGCCGATCTTGTGGTTGATACCTGTATAGTAAAGGATACGCTCGGTTGTTGTAGTTTTACCGGCATCGATATGTGCCATGATACCGATATTTCTTGTCATTTCAAGTGATACCTGCCTGGGCATAATATCCTCCTTCAATGTGGTGCGTATCTACATACGCGATTCATCTGAACTTCATATACCTTAGTTTGGTGAATGGTTAACGGTGAATGGTGAATGGTGGATGGCGGGACACCCGCACCCGATACTATCACGCATCCGTTGACAATGATGAAACCTATTCACCGCAAGGAACAGCTTACCATGAATAGTGAGCGAACGCCTTGTTAGCCTCAGCCATCTTGTGGGTATCTTCGCGTTTCTTGAACGCGCCGCCCGCGCCGTTGACTGCGTCAAGGATCTCACCGGCAAGTCTTTCCTTCATAGTGCGCTCGGAACGCGCTCTGGAATAAGCGGTTAACCAACGCAGGCCGAGAGTCTGCTTTCTGGCTTCTCTGACCTTGATCGGTACCTGATAGGTAGCACCGCCGACACGGCGAGCCTTGACCTCCAGCTCGGGCATGACGTTATCCATCGCCTGCTCGAAAACCTCCAGAGCGTCCTTACCGGTCTTATCAGCAATAATATCGAATGCACCGTAAACGATCTTCTGGGCAACACCCTTCTTACCGTCGAGCATGATATTGTTGATCAGACGAGTAACGAGCTTTGAATTATAAACCGGATCCGGCAAAACATCACGTTTTGCGATCTGACCTCTTCTAGGCATCTTTACTTCCCTCCTTCACAATAAATGAGAAATCAATGGTACTCGAAAGTGACAAACTCCCGTAGTGCCGCAGAGGTCATCTATAAAAACCCTGCAACAATACAGAACAAGAAATCCTAGTTTCTTTGAGTTGTCAATTCCTTACTTTTTCTTCGGACGCTTTGCGCCGTACTTTGATCTGGCCTGCATACGACCGGTAACACCCTGAGTATCCAGAGTACCGCGGATGATGTGGTAACGCACACCGGGGAGGTCCTTAACACGACCGCCGCGGATGAGTACTACCGAGTGCTCCTGCAGGTTGTGGCCTACGCCCGGGATATAGGAACTGACCTCGATACCGTTAGAAAGACGAACTCTGGCGATTTTACGCAGCGCTGAGTTAGGCTTCTTAGGAGTAGCGGTCTTGACGGCGGTACAAACGCCGCGCTTCTGAGGAGAATTCTGATCGATCGCACGATTCTTCTGCGAGTTCCAGCCCTTGAGGAGCGCCGGAGCTTTCGCCTTCTTCTCAGATACCTCTCTGCCCTTACGAACCAGCTGATTAAAGGTTGGCATATTTTTCCTCCTTTCCAAAGAGATAAAGAATTGAACTGCGGGGCGAAAATTTTTCAGCCGCCGCGATTATGAAAAACATAACGGACAGAAAGCAAACATCCGAAATGTTTATCACACTAAAGCGATGAACGGCAAAATGCACGAATCAGTCCGATAAAATCTGACTTTTTAGCACATTTTGACGGTGGATTTTCCACGCCTGAGCGCAGTCTTCCACAATTGTTAATATTAGCACAAAAGCCCTGCATTTGTCAATCTTTTTTTCTGACAGAGATCCGATGATGCAGATGGGATTCAAAAGGATTTGAGCTGATTTCTTTCTGCCCGATGATAAATATCGATCAACTGATTTGTCACCCCGTCTCCATCTTCGCATAGTATAAGGTGTAACCGAAAGGAGGCAAAATTATGTGTAACAATAACGGTTTCTTCGGCGGCAACAGCTGCTGCGGTATTATCATTCTTCTGATCGTTCTGTGGGCTTGCTGCGGCAACAACAGCAACAACAACGATTGCGGCTGCGGCTGCTAAAAGAAGCGCCGAGGCTCGCAGCCCTCGGATAACGACGGGCGAACCGGGACCATCGAAATGACCGCAGGTCATGCAGATGGTTAGGTGAGCAGGAGTTATACGAGGAACAGCGGAGAGCAACGAGGCGTGACAACGAAGCGCCGAGGCTCGCAGCCCTCGGATAACGACGAGCGAACAGGGACCATCGTAATGACTGCAGATCATGTAGATGGTTAGGTGAGCAGGAGTTATATGAGGAACAGCGGAGAGCGCCCACATAATCAGCATCACCCGGATGATCCTTGCAATCATCCGGGTGATAGTTTTATGAGTATCCGTATTTTGAAATCCGATAGTAGATCGTATAATGGAAACCTTCAGGGGGATCCGTCAAAAGCCTTGAAGAAGGAACTGTTGTAAATTCCGTCGCCAGCTTGTTCTTAATGTACTCATCTACCGCGGGCGCGGTGAAATTCCTGACGATAACGATGTTGCTCTCGTCGATCTGTTCCTTGAGCTTTTCTGCAAACCACGTATCGTCCGTTTGGAAATTATCGGAATCCTGCGCAAAAGCAGGGCCGAGCGGAGAATGCTTCGTCAGTCCGATAAACACATCTTCTCCATTGAAGCCGATATACTGATAGCGGTCCTCCTGATAATAATCCAACAGAGAATCTACATATTCCGCCTGATCGCTGATAGAGTTATACTTTTCGGTATAATCCCCGCTGTATTTATTTCCGATACTCACGGAAGTGATCAGCATCATCACGCCGAGAAGCAGGATCACCGTGTTGCGAACCGCTCCCTTCTTTGGCTGATACTCAAATAACAGCGCGCCGCCGTAGATCACAAACGCGCAGTAGATCGGTACCGCAAAGATGAAATGATGATTGTAGTACTGTCCGCCCATACCCACGCAGAAAGACGCGGCATAGACAGCGGCGATTACCTTAATGACATGGAAGAATACGCGTCCTGCGCTCTGCTTTTTAACGATCGCCGCGCGCAGCAGCGTCAGTGCAAAGAACAGCAGTATCACATAGAAGAGCCATTTGCTGAAGCCTTTGACATCATTGATGACGCGCAATAAATCACGCGCTCTGGAAAATGCGGAGGATTCCTCTCCCCCGATCCTTGTCTCGAACATCCGGCTGATATAGATCGAAAAATACGGAGAGATCACGCCGCATACGGTAAGGAGCAGCAGCGTCAAAACGCCGCCGAGGGCGCAGGGGATCACCAGATTTTTGATAAACTGTTTTAGATCGTCTGCAAACAACAGAGCGCCGAAAACCGATACGATCACGAACGGTTCCTTGATCATCACCGCACAGCATAACGCAATCGCCGCAAGCGCGGTCAGGATGATCCTCTTTTTGCGTGTTTGCACATGCTTTAATTTGACGACCAAAGCGATAAACAGTACGGAGAAAGCCGCTCCGATCGCCTCTACCTGGAAACCGCCCGAGCGAACCTCGCTGTAGACCGCAATCAGCAGTCCGCTCAGCAAGACGGAAAGAAACGCCGCAGTTCTTCGGGCGCCGTCGGTCTCATCCGAACGCTTGAAAACCGACAGCAACACCGCCGCGGGGATCAGCGTGAGCATCAAAGCGGCAAGACAGCTGACAATATTACAGATAACCGTTCCTCCGGTCAGCGCAAAGGATAGGGCTGAGATCAGAAAGATACCGATCGGTTTATTCTCGTACATTTGAGCATACGGTTTATACCCATTGAGCATACCTCTGCCGACAGCCCAATACAGCGGCGAATCGGCGGTATACGCATGGCTGAGCTCATATGTAAAAATATCTTTGAAAATAAAGAAAACAATCGTAAATGAGATCAGTATCATCAAAAGGGAAGTCAGCTTGGCGCCTGACGCTTTTTGACGCAAGCTTGATTTTTGCTGTATAAAGATAGCTCTAATCTTTTCAGTCATCTGCTTTCACCTCATACTCAGTCGAGTAAAAATATTCGGAGTAAAAATATTCTATCATTCGTCAGACTCAAAGTCAATACTGCCTGCCAATCCGCGGCCAATTGCTGCATACAGAAAGCCCGCTGTCATTTGACAGCGGGCGCTATATTTCTATATTAGAATTATATTATACAGCGGGCATGATCGGCTCGGGCAGCGCGATCTGCGTATAAACGACCAGCGTCATCAGCACAAAGCACGCAACCAACACATACGAAGCAACCCGCAGTGTCTTCTGCGCCTTACTGTCGCCGGAGAATCTCTGCAGCAGCAAGCCCAGTCCCATCGCGAACAGCGGGATCAGCGGTACGCAATAGCGTATATTCATCGTGCAGGTAAAGGGGAACTTGATGCAGAAGTAGTAGTAAGACCCCAGCATCGTCACCGCCAGCACGGAGAAAAAGATCCTGCTGATACCGTCCAAGCCGGAACGCTTGCTGATCATCATCACGATGAATGCGACAAAGCACAAGAGCGCGAGGATCACGCCGACCCAGAACAGGATCGGACCGGTCGAACCGAGCTGCGGAAAATGTACGTCGGAGATCGCGGTCTGACCCTCGCCGAAGAGCGAGGTCTTTACCAGACCGACCGTCGGGTTGAATTCATTATACGGAGCGCCGAAATTCGGGTCGGTGAACGCATCGTAGACAAAGGACGTCTGACCGCTGCCGAAGTTGAAGAATCTTTCCGTCCACGACATATTGCCGCAGTACTGTGCGTCCTGCTCGGACAGATACGGCACATAGGTGAGCGGGATTTTGTACTCGCCCAGCAGATTCCGTACCGGCCACCAAAGTCCCAGCGGCGCGCAGATCGCGCCGAATACGGCGAACTGACCGATATATTTCAGCCATGACTTGATATTCTTGATCAGCACATACAGGAAGAGGATCGCCACCGCGGGCGCGACCATCCACGCGTTGAGCTTCGACATCATGCCCAGACCGATGCTCAGCGCAATCGGGATGATATTGAGCAGGGTCGGTTTACGCACCCACTTGAGGGCGAACATGATCGACAGCATCATCAGCAGTACGCACAGCATATCGTTGTTGAAGAAGCCGCCCATTAATACAAAGGTCGGATGGAAGGAGATGATCGCCATCGCGATGACCACCGGCAGCCCCTTGAGCTTTGCGTAGCGGAAGATGCGGTAACACACCACCGTCGTCAGTGATGAATAGAGGAACGGCAGAAACTGTATCGCCTGACACGCCTTGGCGTACTCCATTCCGAAATCGGTCAAGGCTCTCAAGAGCAGCGCCATCAGCCAGTGATGGAGCGGCGGATGGTAATGCTGCCAGATCAGTCGAACGTCATAGTCGGGCAGCTTCAGTCCGTTTTTGTACCAGTATTCGATATAATTCGCGTGACCCCAGGTCCAGTTGAAGTAACCGACGTCATGCTGTCTGTCGTTGCTGTTGGTGTACAGAATATACGCGAACCGCAGCATGATTCCCGCCGCGATCATCAGCATGATAAAGTTGCGGGTCGACAGATTGCCGGTCATTCTCAGCAGTGCGACGAATACCGCCAGCAGCGCCAGCGCGAGCCACAAGATCAGCGCGGGGCTGTTATGATAGCCGTAGATCAGCAGCAGCCCGCCGACAGCAAAGCCGACGCAGGCAAGGTAGATAACGACCATTTCCGTCAGATTCCTGCCGATCTTGCCCAGCAGGATCAGCGCCGCAAAAATCAGCGCGAGTACAACGCCGCCGTAGATGTAGCTGCCCGTTGTAAAGCTCGAAACCTCACAGAAGCCGAACGGGAACAACAGTATGCACATCACGGCAACGCTCAAAAACGGATGCCTTGCCAGCTTATCAAAGATATATTCCAAAGATTTTTTGGTATCTTGTTTCATGATTGCTCCTAAACAAAGGATTTATCGTATAAGGGCTTGATCCCCAGAGAAATGGTTCCTCAGGAATTCCCCTTGTCTTCCTCGTGATATTCCTTCTCGGTATTGACGTTCCAGATCGCGGACTTGTCGGTGCTGCCTGCGAGGATCGCCCTGACTGTTTCAAAGGAAGTGCACATACTGTGGTCGATGTTATTGTAGCGGTGCTGACCGTTACGTCCGACGCAGAAGAGGTTCGGGATGGTATCGAGGTACTCTCTGAGATCATCCATATGATCGTATGTATCGAAGTACGCGGGATATGCCTTCTTGACGCGCTCGACATGGAAGTCGATGACGTCATTCTCGCTGTCGATCAGACCCATGGTGACCATCTCTTTGATGCCCATCTTACCGAATTCCTCATCGGTCATCGACCACATCTGATCGCCCTCGTTGCAGAAGTACTCGAGACCCATCCATACGGTATCGGCGACCTTCTCGACCATATACGGCGACCAGTTGTTGTAGATTTGGAAGCGTCCCATCTGGACGGATCTGTCGTGGACATAGACCCAGTTATCCGGTACGATATTGCCCATCGTCTTGGTCTTGGTTTCATTTTTCAGGTTCAGGTGCGGGATCAGCACGCCGACGGTCATATAATCACGATACGGCAGACCGGATGCGATCGCCGCGATATCGTCGGGCACGTCGTTCATGCCCTCGACCAGATCCTTGACCGGCATCGAGGAAATGACATAATCGCCGTCGATCTCGATTTCCTTGCCGTCCTTGACGTAGACAAGTCCGGTGACGTTGTTGTCTTTGTCTTTGATGATCTTCGTGACTTTGGCGTTCTTGATGATGGTACCGCCCATCTTCTCAAAATCCGCCGCGGTGATCTCCCAGAGCTCGCCGGGGCCGAGCTTCGGATACGCGAATTCCTCGATCAGAGAGGTCTCGACCTTGCGGTTCTTTTTATTGAACGCCTTGCCGAAGATATCCTTGAGTACCGCGCGGATGGACAAACCCTTGACGCGCTGAGCGCCCCATTCGGGAGAGATCTCGGACGGATGTCTGCCCCAGAGGTTCTCGGTATAGCGCTCAAAGAACATCGAATAGAGCTTCTTGCCGAAGCGGTTGATATAGAAATCCTCGAGGGATTTTTCCTCGCGCTTATGGAACACTGTCTTCATGTAGCTGCAGCCGACGACGATCGTCGTGCCGAGACCCATGTTCTTGATGGTGTCGAATTTCAGCGTGACGGGATAATCGAAGAATTTATTGTTGAAGAAAATACGGCTCAGGCGGTTGCGTCGGAGCATGACGCGGTCGACCTTCTCGGGGTCGGGGCCGCCTTCCTTGACGGTAGAAGTCCTGCCCAGCTCGCGGTCGTCGAAGGGCATCATACCCTGGGTGGGGAGCATCTTCTCCCACCACTCGTTGACCTCGGGCACCTTGGAAAAAAAGCGGTGACCGCCCATATCCATGCGGTTGCCCTTGTAGTTGACGGTTCTGGAGATACCGCCGAAAACGCCGCTCTCCTCGAGAACGGTGACTTCAAAATCTTTACTCTTATCCAGCAATTCATACGCAGCGGTCAGTCCCGCGGGCCCCGCGCCGATAATCAGTACTTTCTTCATTTTTTCATCTCACCTTTTAGTTCCTGTTTTTGATGTAATCATGACATATCTTGTGCATTTCACAGCACACCACTGTAATGATACACTATATCTGCCCCTTTGTAAACAATTATTAAAAGATTGACATTTTTATAACGGATCACACCGTTTCCAAAAGAAAAAGGCCGGGATATTCCGACCTTTTTACATCATATTATTACATCACATTAAAGCGCCCGACATTCCGATCGCGAGGATATACCATTTCCCCTCTGCCTTAACAAAGTAAAATGTCGATTCCTGATCGGTGTTCTTCTGCTTATTCACCATCTTCACATTCGCCTTCTCGATCGTTTCGATCTTATCGACAGGGATCGTCATCGCCGACAGCTCCTGTTTAAACTCGGCTAAGTCGGACTCACTCAACGGTTCTTCCTCAGAGACCGTGACCTCCAGCATCTTCTTGATATTATCCTTGCCGATTGCCTTTGCCTCTCCCAACACGCCGCTGAGATCAGAGTTAGAGGAGAGCTGTGTCTTCATCACCGATCGCATCAAATCGGAGTATTTCGTTTCGTAAATACAATCAAGCGCACCGTCGATATTGTTGTCCGCGAGCTCTTCGATAAAGGTCTCTACGCATTCTGCAGGTGTGTTCTGCTTCGCCGTATTGAACCAGTTCAGTCCGAATACATCCGTGCCAACCAGCGGAAGGATCACGAGCAGTACCGCCGCCGCGATCAACAGAACCGCCACAACGGAGATCGTGATGATCAAACCGGTTTTCTTTTTCTTCGGCTGCTGCACGGGCGCATATGCCGCCTGCTGATACGGATAGGTATTCTGCGGCTGAGGCTGCTGATAATACGCCTGCTGCTGAACCGGCTGCTGGTAATATGACTGCTGTGCCGGCTGCTGATAGCTCGGCTGCTGGACCGGCTGAGCAGGCTGAGGGGTATACGCATAGGGATTGCTTCCCGCGCTGACCGTTGCCGGGTCCTCGGGATAACCATCCGTCATCTGAGCGCCGCAGTTATTGCAAAAAGCAGCGTTATCTTCGACAAGCGTGCCGCAGTTCTGACAAAATCTAGACATAAGTTTCATCCTTTCGATCATTAAATATCTGGTTAAAGATCCAAATTGAATCCCAAATCATTCATTTCTCCGCCCGATCCGAGCAGATACCATCCGCCGTCAGCCTTCACAAAGAACAGATCGATGCTCTCGGTCTCACCGAACAGGGTCATCGCAACCTCTGCTCTGTCGATCTCCTCGATCGGATCGGTCGTCACGCCGCTTTCCGTCAGCGTCTTTTTGATCGCCGCATCGTCCTGCGCGTCGACCTCTTCCTGATTCTTCACCGTCAGGCTGAGCATCGATTTGACGGTGCTTTTATCAATACCGTAGCTCTCGAGCGATTCGACGGGAAGCTCGCCCATCAAATCCGTCGCTTCTTTCCTGAACTCCGGCGAATAGTGATATTCATATATACAATCCAGCGCCTTATCGTATTCGCCGTCAAGCGCCGTATCGATCATGCGGTCAAGCACCGCTTGGGGGCTTTTCAGCTTATCGCCGCCGAGAAAGATCAACAGTACGGCGATCGCAATGCCGATCACAATCAATGCCGCACCCCCGCCGATGAGCCATCCGACAAGGTTTTTCTTTTTCCTTGGCGGCTCAACGGCCGTAACCGCACCGGCAGGTATACCAACGCTCTGCACAACAGGCGCCGTATCTACACGCTCCGCCGTCAGCGGATGACCGCAGCAATGACAAAATGCAAATTGTTCCCCCGTCAGCTGACCGCAGAACGGACATGGTTTAGACATCTGACAAACCTTCTCTTACCGAGGATCGCCCGCTCAGTTCAGGCGTGTACCGCATTCGGTACAGAAGGCCATCTCGGGATTGGCGCAGATATTGCCGCAGTTCGGGCAGCGGCGTACGCCGTAATCCTGTACCGGCGCGGGAGCGATATCCTCTGTCAGCGGATTGCCGCAATTGACGCAGAAGTTCATCCCGGGCGCGCTGACTGCGCCGCATCTCGGGCAGATATTCGAGGGCTCGGGAGCGACATACGTATTCGGCTGTACGGGCTCGGGAACATAATAAGGCTCGGGTTCTGCGACCGGTTCGGGAGCGATATAGGGCTGAGGCTCTGCAATCGGCTCGATCACAGGTTCGGGCTCAGCGATCGGCTCGGGCTCGACGATCGGCTCAGGCTCTGCAACGGGCGCAGGCTCTGCAACAGGCTCGGGGATATATTCCTTGGTCATATCCTCAGCAGGAGCAGGCGCAGGAGCATCCAGAGGGTTGCCGCAGGCTGTACAGAATCGCATTCCCGGTTTCATCTGACTGCCGCACCGAGAACAGATCACAACATCAGGTTCGGGAGCGGGTTCTTCGACCGCAGGCTCTTCTTTCAGGCGAGCGCCGCATCCGGTACAGAAAAGGCTGTCCTCCTTGACCGCCGCGCCGCAAACCGGACAGCTCGGACCGCTCTTCATCGCAAGGATCTGTCGGTTCAGCTCGGCGATCTCGCCGGAGCAGGCGACCAGCTCGTCGATATACGGCTTGAAATCCGGCTCACAGTCTGCGCTGTGTCTGAGGAAATACTGCTTACCGATCTCGGTATAGACCTCCTGCTTTTTCGCTTCTGCCTGAGCGATCAATTCTTCTGCTTCTTCGATGCTATGGATATTCAGTTCGTTCGACATAGTAAACTCCTTTTGTTATAATCTTTTTCTTAATACGGTTTTGATAACGGCAAAAAGTATGCCGAGAATTAATATGACTATGCTGACAGCGCCCATCGAGAAAGCGATCAAGCGCAGCAGCTCCGACAACAGGAAGATCTTTTTGATCAGGCTGAGTATCAGCAGCGCCGCCGCGATGAGGGTATTCAATGTACCGAACAAGATCATCGTCGTACCGTTGAAGGATAATCCCGCGGGAGCGTTGCCGTGGTTGACCGCAAAAATCAGGATCATGCACACGACCGCAAGTCCCGCACAGATCGCCAGCGACCACACCGAGAACGCATTTGATATGATAAAGGGATCTACGCCGTACTTCACCTTGAAGTAGCCGCCGTTGCTGTCGATGCTCAAAAAGCTCAGATCGCCGCCGTCGATCCGCTGACCGATATATTGAATATCCTGGTCGGACATCGCATAGGAGATCTGCTGATCGATATCCCTGCTGATGGATGACAGAAAATCGGTGATCGATTTGCTGTTCAGCAGTCCGGGCGTCTTGCCGAAAATAAAGAACTGTGTAAAATCAACGACCAGATTCTCGGCAAAGTTATTGACGACCGAGCCCTGCAGAAAACGATCAACGTCGGTCTTTTTCAGCGGGATCAGCTTGTTGGTCTTTGCGTCGACTACGTTTTCCATCAGGATCTCCGAGAGCGATTTTTCGCCCTCGTCCGTCGTGATGCTCAGATCTGCGAGCGTTCCCTTCTGGTAGGCTCGGCGAACATTATTCTCTGTCAGCGCGATGCGGCAAGTCCCGATGATCAGTGCAAGAAAGCTGAACAACAGCATCAACAGGCACAGCAAAATCGAAACCACCCTGCGCCCGGCAGTCGTCCGTTTGTACTGCCTGCGTGCCGACTGCGACGGATCGCGCCAACCGCTGTCCTGAAACCGCGGCTGATTTTGTATCACAAAGGAATCCTGATAATCCACCGGCTTCTTTGCCTGCGGTTCTATCGGCTGATCGAAGGGATAGGGATTATCGGGGTTCATCGGTTCGGCAAAGCGATCCTGTGCATACGACAGATTTTCATATCCGTCCAGCACCATCGTCGGATGTGCTTCTTCCTCCGGAATACCGCTGTCTGCCGCGGTATATTCTATTGTCGGTCTCGCAGGAAATTCCTTCGTCGGTACGGCATATGCGCGCGTGGGTTCAGGAGACACGGCGGTCATCGGGGGCGCTGAAACTCTTGTGCCGCAAGAGGGACAGAACTTATCGCCGTCCTCCATCTTACAGCCGCAGGTTTGACAAAACACCGAATCCCTCCTATCGTAATATCCGCTGAAAGGCTTTCGGCAGACATACTGATTCATGATAGATAAGTTCATTATAAACGAAGCTGAAAAAATATGCAACAATATCGCAAAAAAACCTTTATTTTTCTGCAATTATAATTCTGTTTTAGAAATATCTGTTTTTTTCTGAGTAATGCAACAACAAAAAACAGCGGCTCATATGAACCGCTGCAGTCTGTCGAAAAAGGTCCAGCGAAAGCTGGGCTTTTTGTCGTATCTATGGTATAATAGATACGGTGATGGAAATGTTAGAGAGAAACGTCAATAACAGATCGTTAGTAGTAATTGTGAGTTTAGAAGATTTAGTACCTGAAAATCATCTGCTGAGAAAGATAGACGCAGCAGTGGATTTCAGCAAGATCTATGAGATCGTGGAAGATCTGTACTGTGAAGATAACGGCAGACCGAGCATAGATCCAGTAATCCTGTTCAAGATGGTATTGATTCAACATTTGTATGGGATTACCTCGCTCAGAAGAGTAGCAAAAGAAGTAAGTATGAATGTAGCATACCGTTGGTTCTTAGGATACAGCCTGCACGATGAAACACCGCACTTTTCCACATTGAGCTACAATTTCAGAAAAAGATTCAACAAAGAAACGGTAGACAAGGTATTTTACTGGATACTGGACGAGGTTGCCGAGGCAGGGTATCTGAATGCCGAAGCAGTATTTATTGACGGAACTCACATCAAGGCGAATGCCAATACCAAGAAAAAGATCAAGGAAGAAGTGCCGGTTGCAGCAAAAAGATATGCTGACGAACTTCTTGAAGAGATCAATGAGGATAGAATAACTCATGGAAAGAGACCGTTGAAGGATGAAGAAACCAACGACGAGGACGACAATACTCCCAACAAGCCGAAGAAGAAAAGAGATAATACCTCAAAGAAGAAACTGAAACGACGAAAGAAAGAAGCTAAGAAGAAAACAAAAGAAGTTACAAAAAGCACGACCGATCCCGAAAGCGGATTATTCGTAAAAGGAGAACATAAAAAGCAGTTTGCCTATGAAGCACATACCGCCTGTGATAAAAATGGTTTTGTATTGGAAACAGAAGTAACACCCGGCAATGTTCACGACAGCGTAGCTTTTGACGATGTATATGACAAAGTAGTAGAAAGACACCCCGAAGTAAAAGCTGTTACCGTAGACGCCGCATACAAAACACCTCACATAGCAAAGAAAGTATTTGACGACAAGAGAGTATTAAACACAGCGTACAAGAGACCGCAAACTAAGAAAGGTAACCATCCGTATTACGAGTATGTATATGATGAATACTACGACTGCATTATCTGTCCCGAATACCAGATTTTAAACTACAGTACCACAAACCGTGACGGTTACAGAGAATACAAGAGTGATCCTAAGATATGTAGAAATTGTCCAAGCAGGCATTTATGCACAGCTTCAAAAGATTGCGTTAAGACGGTGACCAAGCACATTTGGCACGAATACATAGAAAGGTGCGAGGACATTCGTCATACACCTGAGTACGCGGATTTGTACAAAGAGAGAAAAGAGAAGATCGAGAGAGTATTTGCTGACGCGAAAGAGAAACACGCTATGCGATACACTCCCTACAGAGGCTTGAATGCAGTTGCCAACTGGGTCAGGCTTAAGTTCGCTGCCATGAATCTCAAAAAACTGGCATTATGGAAGGCTAAGAGCAAGAAGCATAGCTCACCTAATGACTTTTCTATTGCGTTCTCTCGTAACTGCTTACATTTTTTGGAAATCCTAATCCAAATGTTAAAGCCATGCTTCGACTTCAGCCGAAACATGGCTTTTTCTACAGCCTGCAGCGGCTCATATGAACCGCTGATCTGATGTATCTTATTTTGCATAAAGCTGATACAGCACCCACTGTGCAAAGCGTGTCGGCAACAGCTTTACCAGCGTGCACAAAAAGCTGTACACAAAGCCGGTCGAGCACACGAGCTTCGGACGCTTTTTTGTCGCCGCGTTCGCAAGGATCTTTCCCGCATAGGCGGCTGAGAGCCCGTTCTGCTCGTCCTTCTCCATCTTGCTGACCGAACGCTCGATCCGTCCGCTGTATTCGTCGTTGCCCTCGGCTGATTTTTTCCGCGCCGCAGTAAAGCCGGTCTTGATATCTCCGGGCATCACGACTGCGACCTTGATACCGTACGGTCTGACCTCATTCATCAGCGCCATCGCATAGGATATGATCGCCGCTTTGGAGGCGGAATACCAGGTCTGGAACGGGATCGGGGTCACGCCCGCAACCGAGCTTGTCATGACTAATCTGCCGCTGCGCTGTTTGCGCATTACGGGAAGCACCGCTCTGACGAGCCTGTCCGTACCGAAGAGATTGACGTCCATCTGACGATAGCTGTCTTCTGGCTTTGTAAATTCCACCGCGCCGCTGATGCCCATTCCGGCACAGCAGACGAGGATATCGATCCTGCCCTTCTCCCTCATCACCGCGTCGACCGCGGCTTTGACCGAGCTTTCATCCGTCACATCACACGGGATATGCCTGATTCCGTCCTGCGGCTTCTCGCTGCGGCTGAAATCGTAAACGACACAACCTCTGTCCCTGAGGATCGCCGCGGTTTCTCTGCCGATACCGCCGGACGCGCCGGTGACGATCGCTACCTTTTCCATCACAGCTCGATCGGGTGGCTGAGCACCTCGGCGATGATCTCCACCGCCTCGTCCACCAGCGCATCGGTATGGGTCGCCATGTAGCTGGTTCTCAGCAGACATTCGGTCGGAGCTGTCGCAGGAGGCAGTACCGTGTTGACATACACGCCCGCCTCATAAAGCTGCTTTGCGCGGATCAGGGTAGAATCCGCGTCGTAGGTATAGATCGGGATGATCGGGGTATCGCTCATACGGATCTTGATGCCTTTATCCAGCAGGCCTTTTCTCGCTCTCGCAGAGATCGCCTGTAATCTATCCGGCAAATCGGGGTTCTCGCGCAGCACCTTCAGCGCCGCCAGCGCAGTCGCACAGCTCGCGGGCGTGATAGACGCCGAGAAGATGAACGGACGCGAGGAATGACGCACAAAATTCGCGACTCTCTCGCTCGCCGCCATATAGCCGCCGAGCGACGCGAGCGATTTTGAGAAGGTGCCCATGTAGATATCCACCTCGTCCTCAAGTCCGAAGTAGCTGGCAGTACCTCTGCCGCCCTCGCCGATGACGCCGAGACCGTGTGCGTCGTCGACCATAACACGCGCGCCGTATTGTTTCGCGAGCCTGACGATCTCGGGCAGATTAGCGATATCGCCGCCCATGCTGAACACGCCGTCGGTCACGATCAGGATGCCCGCAGACTTGGGAACGCTCTTTAACTGCTTCTCGAGATCCTCCATATCGGCATGCTTATAGCGCAGCATTCTGCCGAAGCTCAGCTTACAGCCGTCATAGATGCTCGCGTGATTCTCGCGGTCGCAGATGACATAGTCGTGTCTGCCGACGATCGCGCTGATGATGCCGAGATTGCTCTGGAAGCCGGTCGAGAAGGTCACGACCGCATCCTTATGTAAAAACTCCGCCAATTCTTTCTCGAGCTGTAAATGCAGATCCAGCGTACCGTTGAGGAAGCGCGAGCCCGAGCATCCCGAGCCGTATTGCTCCAGCGCCTTGACGCCCGCCTCGATCACGTCGGGATGGGTCGTCAGCCCGAGATAGTTGTTCGAGCCGAGCATGATTCTGCGCTTGCCCTCCATGATGACCTCGACGTCCTGACGGCTTTCGAGCGCATGGAAATAGGGATACACGCCTTTTTCTTTGATTTCCTCAACCGCTGTAAAATCAAAGCACTTTTCAAAAATATCAGCCATTGTTCTACTCCTTATCCGTGAGAGCCGCCTCATAGCGCACCCTCACCGGGGATCGTATTCATACTGCCCGATCAACGCACTTGTCAATGCAGGCACATAAATATCCATATTACACTCATACATACTAATAATACTACCCTCGATCCTCAGTGTCAAGAAAAAGGAGCAAAATGTCACGTGAATCTAATTCTGTCATAAAAATGTAAATACTATTACAGCCCAAATATGGTATAACATAGAAGGGTGGTAAAATGGATGGATTAGAGAGATTG
>CACYPH010000022.1 GCA_902776185.1 uncultured Ruminococcus sp. | reverse complement strand
CCAATTCCGATTCTTCTGTTACCGGCTCCTGTCACGCGCCCTCTGCCTTTTTACATTTGTGACTTTTGCCTATTGACAAACGGTCACTACATAACAGTATAAGATCCGCGGCGATTTGAAAGAAACAGCGAGGACACACAAAAACAGGACTGCGCGGGCAGTCCTGTTCTTTGTGTTAAAAAAGCGTCAGCTTACTGATATTTGACAGCATAGACGGCTGTTTCATCATAATAACCGTTGTAGATCAGATAGATGAAGTCGCCGACATAAAGGCAGCGGTCGATCGAATCGCCGTAGTCGCGGGTAATTTTGACCTCGGGGCGGGCGACCTCGACGATCTTGCCGTTTTCGATCTTGAAGTTCAGCGCGCCGCCGTGAACGACGGTATCCGCATATTCCCAATTTCTATCATTCTTGTACTCATAATAGTTCAGCGGGATCAGGTAGTCGTTGCGGTCGGGGTTATAGACAAAGGCACGGGGTTCGTAGACGGCTTCGGATTCACAGCCGCGGTAGGATTTTTCATCCAGTACCTTCGGGTGGAGCTTGTCGCTGACGTCGAAGAGCGCGAGCTTGACGCCGTTCTGCACCTGCATGGTGGTGTACTCGCTGTCCTCGGTATAGACGCCGACGCCGAGGATGGTATTCTCGTCTACGGGGACGAGCATGGTGGAAAAGCCGTCGATCTTGACCTCGCCGAGGATCGTGGGCTTTGCGGGGACAGACAGGTCGATGACAAAGAGCGGGTCGGTCTGCTCGTAGGTGATGACGTAAGCGACGTCGCCGACATAGCGGACAGCCTGAATGCTCTCGTTCTCGGCAAAGCCTGTGACACTGCCGACCTCTTTGAGGTTTTCATCGAGGACATAAAGGCAGTTGGTCTCGACATTGATCGCATTCTCTGTGGTGGCGGCAACGCGGAGGTAACCGTTCTTTTCGTCGAGGGAATAGCGGCTGTCGAGGTACCCTTCGACCGTGCCGTAGGCGGTAAAGGCGATGCCGTCCTTGAGGCTGACCTTGTAGATATCGGTAGTGATCGGCTCGTAATCCTTTGTCTGATAATAATCGGGGATGATGCCGCCGTCAAAATAATCATAGTCGACGATCTCCGTGTAACGCCATTTGGTCGTATACAGGTACATATTGGATTCGTTGCAGTAAACGTCCTCGACCGAGCCGAGGATGGCGGTGGATTGGAGATCCGAAGAACCGTCCGACAGGCTGTAACCGCCGACGATCAGCATAGTGGATTCGGTCGGATTCGGGGTGCAGTAGACGCAGTCGACGGGGATCTCCTGAACCTCTTCACCGCGGTAGCAGACGGGGACCTCGAAATCGCCATCATAGACGCTGTGCTCGGAGATCAGGTAGAGGGTATCGCCGATCATGCGGGTAGTGGAGTAGTCGCCGCTCTGGTGGAATTGGTCGGCGAGCTTGATGTTTTTGATATCGGACACATCATAGACCGCCGCCATGGTATTATAGGTGAAATGCTCGCCGCGGGTCATGCATACGGCGATCAGCTTGTCGCCGTAGAGGTACATTTCCTCGACAAAAACGTCGAGATCGTCGTCATCTTCGTAATTGGCGGAAGGCTTCATGGGGTCGGATGGATGATCGGGATAGATGGTCGCGACGCGCACGGGATCGTCGGTCGCAGAATAGATATCGATACCTTTCGCGCCGTTTTTGGAGGCGACGTAGATGTACTTTCCGTCAGTCTTGACGATATCCGCTTCGTCGACGCCCTCAACCTGCTTGTAGGTCTCGCTGTAGGATTCCGAGCCGGAACCTGAGCCGCCTGATTTGCTGTCTGAGGAGCTGCCCGACGAGCCGCTTGAGCCGGAGCCTGATTCATAGCTCTCATAATTATAGTCGACGCTGTCATCAGACCAAATCCCGTAGTTGCGCGAGCCGGAGAAGTTGTAGGAGTCGATCTCTTTGACCTGCTTCTTGACCTCGTCGTAGCTAGAGAAGGTCTTGAGGGGGATATCCGCCTTGATCGACGGAGCGGACGCCGTCGGCTCGGATACGGGGGTGATGCGCTGACTGATCAGGATCCCGCCGATAACCGAGAGGGCGACGATCGCGACAAAGGCGGCGGCGATACCGGAGATCAGTGCGTAGTGATGCTTTTTGGGCTTGACCTCCGTGAGCACCGGGGTCGGGTCGGGCTGAACATCGGCGAGCTTGTCGATGACAAAGCTCTCGTCCATTTCAGCGGGCGCATGGACGCCGCTGTCCTCTATTTTATCCTTGATGAAATCAAAATCGTTTTTCATAGTTGTCACTCCAGAAAGGTTCTCATTTTTTTGAGGCTGCGCGAGAGGCGGGATCGGATGGTCGCCGCTTTGATCCCGAGGATGGATGACAGCTCGCGGCTGTTGTAGCCCGCAACGGTCGACAGCAGGACGATATCGCGGTCGAGCGGGTCGAGCTGTGCGAGCGCCTCCTGCACCTCGACGGATAAGCGGCTTTCGTCCTCTGTCGGGACGCGTTCGAGCGCGGCGATATCGGCGCGGGCGTTCTGATCGATCTGATCCCTGACATAGGCACAACAGCAGCGGTAGAGGATGCGGAAGATCCACGCGGAGAAGGTCGCGGCGTTTTTCAGACTGCCGATGCTGCGGTATGCCGCCACGATACAGTCGGACAGCGCGTCCTGGGCGTCATTGTCATTTCCGAGCTTGAAGAATGCGTACCGATACAGGCTGTCTTTGTAGCGTGTGTACAGCCCCGCGAACGCTTCTTTGTCGCCCGTCACCGCCCTTTGCACTAAGATTTTTTCATCCATGATTTGCCTCCTGCCGCCCTGAAAGCTCAGGGCATACGACGTCGTTTCACTCATACAGTGTCGAAAACCGACCGAAGTGTTGCAACAAAAAGTAAAAAATTCTGATTTCAGTATACAAAGTAATCGCGCGCAGGTCAATCGATTTTTCACGTACTTTTCACACAGCAATCATATTGCCGTCAATCAGGGGTGGTATCTTGTAGTCACAACAAAGAAAACCACTCTCAAAGGAGGTACACACGATGAAACAATTACCGAAAAAAGGATTGGCAATACTGCTCGCGGCGATGATCACGGCGTCGCTTGCGGCGTGCGGCAATACGTCGACAGAAAAGGATACCGAGGAAACTGCGGCGACTGCGGCAGTTGTCGCACAGACCGAGGCCGCCACAGAGGAAGCAACGGATGCGGCGGCTGAGGCGACAGAAGCGGCAGAATCCGCGAAGCTCAGCGAAAGCGACGTCACGATCAATGACACGATCGAGAACAGCGCAGACGGCGAGCACGCGATCACCGCGGACGGCGAGACCGCAAGCTACAGCAATACAAAGGTGATCAAGACCGGCGACAGCGACAGCGGCGACGAGGCGGATTTCTACGGCGATAACGCGGCGATCTTTGCCACCAACAGCGCGACGCTGAAGCTCAGCGAAATGGTCGTCGACACAAACGGCACACACGCGAACGGCGTATTCAGCTACGGCGAGGGTACGACGGTCGAAATCAGCGATTCGTACATCAAAACCAGCGGCAACTGCTCAGGCGGCTTGATGACGACCGGCGGCGGCACGACGAATGCGACGAATCTGACGATCGAGACCTCCGGCAACTCGTCGGCGGCGATCCGTTCCGACCGCGGCGGCGGTACGGTCAATGTGGACGGCGGAAGCTATACGACCACCGGCACGGGTTCACCGGTCATCTACTCGACAGCGGACATCACCGTCAGCAACGCGGATATGACGTCCACCGCGTCCCAGGGCGTGGTCGTCGAGGGCAAAAACAGCGTGACGCTGAAAAATGTGACATTGAATGCGGATAACAATACCAAGAACAGCGACAAGAGCGAATGGTATCAGGCGGTCATGATCTACCAGAGTATGTCCGGCGACGCGGCAGAGGGCAAGTCGTCCTTTACGATGGAGGGCGGTACGCTGACCAACGCCAACGGCGACGTCTTCTTTGTCAACAACACTGCGACCGACATCACCCTGATCAACGCGAACATCGTCAACAACGACAATGACGGCTGCTTCCTCAGAGCGGCTGCCGCAGGCTGGGGCAGCGAGGGCAGCAACGGCGGTCAGGTCAGCCTGTACGCAAAACAGCAGGTCATCAACGGCGATATGATCGTCGACGACGTATCGAACCTGAACCTGTACCTCTCCGACGGCTCGACCTTTAACGGCGCGATCAACAGCGACGGTCAGGCAGGCGAAGTCTACGTAGAGCTCAGCGGCGGCGCAAAATGGGTACTCTCCTCCGACAGCTACATCACCTCGCTGACCTGTGACGCCGACAGCATCGACCTGAACGGTCACAAGCTGTACGTCGACGGCAAGGAATACACCGCGGGCACAGCGTCGACCGGTACGGCGATCGAGGTCGTATCGACCGGCGGCGGAAACGGCGGCGCTCCCGAAAAGCCCGGCGACAACGGCGGTTCCGACCACGGAACACCTCCCGACAAGTCCGGTTCCAAATCCAACTAATCAGATAACCACTTAAACTTTTTCATAAAACTTCTTCATTTCAAAACCTCTATCCAACAGCAAACGGACTGCCCATCAGGACAGTCCGTTTGCTCTATTTCAATAGTTATTCGTCTTTCAGAAAGGCTTTGAGGGACGGGAGCAGCGCTTCCGCGATGCGGACGCCCTCGTCGTAGACCGCGCGGATGCGGTCGGGATCATGCTCGGTGCGGGAGATAGCGAGCGGTTTCTCGGGGCAGATGACGAATGCGCTGCCCTGCTTCTCCTGCTCGAACACATACGCCTGCTGGAACGCATACATGGTGTGGCGATCCTTCATCGTTTGGATCATCGCGGGGTATTTGTGCAGGAGTATTTTGAGCGGCAGGGTTTTCGCCGGCGCTTTGACATAGTCGCGCGGCTGGGTCAGGATGACGACGTTTTTGCGATACCCCTTATCGGTCATGAATTTCAGCGGGATCGAATCGCTCATACCGCCGTCGAGCAGCGTCCTGCTGCCGATCGTGACAGGGCGCGACACCATCGGCATGCTTGCCGAGGCGCGGATCCAATCCATACAGGTATCGTCGACGCGGTCGATGCGGTGATAGACGGGTTTGCCGGTCAGCACATCGGTGCAGACGACCCAGAAATCCATCGAGGTGGTATCGAAGGTCAGGCAATCAAAGGGGTCGAGTTCAAAGGGCAGTGTCTTGTAGCAGAATTCCGCGCCGAACAGATCGCCGGTGCGAATCAGCGACCGCATCGAGCAGTACCGCCAGTCACCGCAATAGCGCAGGTTGTAGCGCAAAGCTCTGCCGATCTGGCGGGACTTGTAATTACAGCCGAATGCCGCTCCCGCAGATACGCCCACCACGTTCGGGATAATGATATCGTTTTTTAAGAAGGTATCCAGTACGCCCATCGTGAACAGGCCGCGCATCGCGCCGCCTTCGAGGACAAGACCGGTGTTATTCATGACAGCCTCCATGGGGTCAGGACTTGCCGAGTTCCAAGTTGCGTTTATAAGACGCGGCGACGGCTTTGGCGACGATCGCTTCAAAATCGTCGTCGTCGAGGGACTTGACGCCCTCGATGGTACTGCCGCCGGGCGAACAGACATTTTTGATCAGCGTTTCGGGATCGAGCGGGCTTGCGGTGAGTAATTTTGCCGCGCCGATGACGGTCTGGGCGGCAAGCTCGATCGCGGTATCTTCGTCGATACCGGCGTTAACGCCGCCCTGAGCCAAAGCGCGGATAAATTTGAATACGAACGCCGGCCCGCATCCCGAGAGAGAACAGCCCGCGTCCATCAGGCTTTCGGGGATCGCGGTGAGCTTGCCCGCATACTGCATCAGGGTGAGGAATTCGTCAAGCTCCCCCTCGGTGACGTTCTCAGCGGGGGAATAAAGGATCTCGCCCTCCCCCACCTCGACAGGTGTATTGGGCATGATGCGGATCGCCTTATAATTGCCGCCCGCAAGGGTGCGGATGGTCTCGATAGATAAGCCCGCCGCCATGGTGACGAGGATGATGTCGTCGCGGCAGCACAGCGCATCCTTGACCGACGACAGCATATCCGCCATCATCTGGGGCTTGACGCCGAGGAAAACATAGCGGCAGTTTTTGACGACGGCGATATTATCGGCGGCGTCACAGCCGAGCTGTGCGGCTAAGGCCTCCGCTTTTTCTGCAAAATGGTCGGCGAGCAGGATGTTCTTGGTGGATTTAGAGGCGGCTTTTGCCAATGCGCCGCCCATGTTGCCTGTGCCGATGAATCCGAATGTGTACATTATTTCGTTTCTCCCTTCGGTCGATCGATCATACAATTCCTCAGTCCGCGTTGCGGACAGCTCCCTTTACCAAAGGGAGCCTTTTGTCAGCGAATATTACCGTTGCCGCGGATGATGTATTTGTAGGTGTTCAGCTCCTCAAGTCCCATCGGGCCGCGGGCGTGGAGCTTCTGGGTAGAGATACCCATCTCACAGCCCAGTCCGAACTCGCCGCCGTCGGTGAAACGGGTGGAGCAGTTGACGTAGACAGACGATGAATCGATGCCGCGGGTGAATTTTTCGGCGGCAGACGCGTCGGCAGTGACGATCGCTTCGCTGTGACCGGTGGAATGGCGGTTGATATGGGCGATCGCTTCATCCGCATCGGCGACGATCTTCACCGCAAGGATGTAGTCGAGGAACTCGGTATCAAAGTCGTTCTCGCCGGCGGGAGTGCCGTCGATGATCTTCTGCGCTTCTTCGTCAAGGCGCAGCTCGACAGGATTCTCGGCGCGGTCGTCGACCAGACGCTTTTTGAGCATCGGCAGGAATTCGGGAGCGATATCACGCGCGACAAGGAGCACTTCCTCTGCGTTGCAGACGGAGGGACGGGAGCATTTTGCATTTTCGATGATATTCAGCGCCATGCCGAGATCAGCGGCGGAATCGACATAGATATGACAGATGCCGGTGCCGGTCTGGATGCAGGGCACGGTCGCGTTTTTGACGCAGGCGTTGATCAGTCCCGGACCGCCGCGCGGGATGAGCAGGTCGACATAGCCGTCGGCTGTCATCAGCTCGTTAGCGCTCGCCCGGGTCGTATCCTCAACGAGCAGTACCAGATCCTCGGAAAGCCCTGCGGACGCAAGCCCCTTTCTCAGCGCAGCGACGATCGCGGCGGCACTGCGATGTGCCTCTTTGCCGCAGCGGAGGACGCAGACGTTGCCGCTCTTCAAAGCGAGCGCCGCGGCGTCGGAGGTGACGTTCGGGCGGCTTTCATAGATGATCGCAACGACGCCGAGTGCGACGGAGGTTTTCTCGATGACAAGACCGCCGGGACGCTCGACGCGCTTGAGCACCTTGCCGACAGGCGACGGCAGGCTGACGACGTCACGCACGCCCTGCGCCATGCCCGAGATACGGTCGGCGGACAGGGACAGGCGGTCGATCATCACGTCGCTGATGATACCGCGTGCGGCGTCGATATCGGCGGCGTTTTCACTGAGGATCGCGTCGGTATCGGCGATCAGCGCGTCCGCCATCGCGGTCAGAGCGCGGTCGATATCGGCGACGGTGTAGCTGCTGAGGATACCTTTAGCGGCTTTTGCTTTTATGAGTAGTTCCTGAGTTGTCATAGGTTAGTCCTTTCTCGGCAGAAAGCGGGTGCAGACCGCGTTGCCGTCCAGTATGTCGTACATGATATCGGGATCTTTGCCGTTCGCGATGGCCATCTCGATGCCGTTCTCGGTGACCATGCGCGCCGCCTTGACCTTGGTGACCATGCCGCCGGTGCCGAGGCGCGAGCCGGGTTGACCAGCCAGCGCTTCGAGCTCGTCGGTGACCTTTTCGACCACGCTGATGCGCTTGGCGTCGGGATCTTTGTTGGGGTCGCCGGTGAAGAAGCCGTCGATATCGGAGAGGATGATCAACAAATCGGCATGCACGCGGTTCGCGATGATCGCGCCGAGGGTGTCATTATCGCCGATGATGATCTCCTCGGTGGCGACAGTATCGTTCTCGTTGACGATCGGGATAACGCCCTGCTCGAGCAGGCGATACAGTGTATTATTGAGGTTCTTGCCGTAGTCCTCGATCGTGACGAATGCGCCGGTAATGAGGATCTGGGCGACGGTATGGTTGTACTCCGAAAAAAGCTTGTCGTAGGTATACATCAGCTCGCTCTGACCGATAGCGGCAGCCGCCTGACAGATGCTGATATCGTCGGGACGCTCCCTAAGTCCGAGCTTGCCGAGGCCCATGCCGATCGCGCCGGAGGAAACGAGAACGATCTCGTGACCTGCGTTCTTGAGGTCAGAGATGACCTTGCACATTTTTTCGGCGCGTTTGATATTGAGAAGCCCGGTTTTGTGGGCTAAGGTAGAGGTGCCTACCTTGATAACGATTCGCATAGAATCACTCCGTTTTGGTGAATGATGAATGGTGAATGGTGAATGGTTTCGGGCGGACGCTGTCCGCACCTGATTCCTATTTCAAGATTCACCGAACAATATATTAACACAAGCGACACTTTTAGTCAATAAAGCGGTAAAACAAAAACCGAAGCCTGAGCCTCGGTTTTATATGACTTATGATAATCTGCCCATGATTTCGTTGTAGGCGTCTTCCACACCGCCCATATCGCGGCGAAAACGGTCTTTGTCGAGCTTTTCCATGGTCTTTGCGTCCCAGAAGCGGCAGGTATCGGGGCTGATCTCGTCGGCGAGGACGATAGTGCCGTCGGCAGTCTTGCCGAATTCGAGCTTGAAGTCGACGAGGATAACACCGCGCTCTTTCCAGTAGGCTTTCATATAATCATTGACGGCGAAAGCGTACTTCTTGATCAGCTCGATCTCATCCTCGGTCGCGAGCTTCAGCGCGAGCGCGTGGTAATCGTTGATCAGCGGATCGCCGAGGTCGTCGTTCTTATAGGAGAACTCGATGGTCGGGTTCTCAAAAGGAGTTCCCTCTTTGACGCCGTAGTTCTTGGAGAAAGAGCCCGCGGCGATATTGCGGATGATGACCTCGAGCGGAACGATATCGACCTTCTTGACGAGGGTCTCACGGTCGGAGAGCTCCTCGACGAAATGGGTCGGGATACCGGCTTCTTCGAGCTTCTGCATCAGCAGGTTGCTCATCTTGTTATTGATGACGCCCTTGCCCGTGATCGTGCCTTTCTTGAGGCCATTGAAAGCAGTCGCGTCGTCCTTGTAGTCGACGATGACAAGCGCAGGATCGTCGGTCAGATAGACCTTCTTAGCCTTGCCCTCGTAGATCTGTTCACGTTTTTCCATAGTAATACCCTCCTGTGAGTTTGATTACACCTGCGTTATACAACAAAATCCGCGGGTTTGTCAATAGGCGCGGGGAGAATTCGGATATTTGACTAAAAATCGGGTGCTTCGCGAGTTTGGTTTGTTACGTATGCGCCCGCCTATGCAAAAGCAAATCTCAGAAAATCGGGGAAAATCGCGCGCCAGTATAACAGGTAATGTTCGCCTTTCGGATAGATGACAAGCGTCGACCGATCCTGAGGATAGCCGATGCGGTTGAGGACTTTTTGCATCTCATGTACATTGGTGCTCAGCTCTTCCCCGCCGCTGTACATATAGAGAAGCGGCGCGTCTTTTTGATAATCCTGATGAGAGAGAAACGCCTCCCATGTTGCGTCGTCATAGAGCCAGAAGGACGGAGAAAATGCGCCGATCGCGCCGAATTTCTCGGGGTGCGCCATGCCGATATAAAAGCTCTCTGCGCCGCCGAGAGAAGCCCCGGCGATCATATTATGCTCAGGGTCGGTATAGACGTGATAATGCTTTTCCACATACGGCATGACGGTATCGCAGACGAAGTCGCAGAAATAGATGCCCTCGCCGTCCTCGTAGAATTGTTCGTCGTACTGAACATCGCCGATATCGGGGACCAGCTCCTTATATCGGGTCGACTCGGGGGTCTCGATCGCGACGATGATCGCCTTGTGATCGCTTTGCGCCATCATGCTTGTCACGCTCTCTGCAACGTTCCAGCATCCGGTACCGGTAGCGGTATTGTTGAGCATATTCTGACCGTCCAAAAGATAGATGACGGAATACTTTTCACCGGATTGCGGGTCGTAATCCTTTGGCGTCCGGATGTAGACCTCTTTCAGATAATCGCCGTAGTCAAACATCTCTGTTTTGTATTCGATGGATGAACCGCTGATCTCCATACCCTCCGTATAGGGAATGATACCGTAGGCGGAATTACACCAGCCGCTGACGTAATCGTTGAATGCATACTCAATCGATTCTCTTTTGTCATAGGTGAATATGACCTTGTTGAAGCGCTCGGGATCACCGTAGCAGGTATAGGTATTGTAATCGTCGGATTCTTCACACAGTTCCATCTCGGTTTCTTCCCGATCATCTGTGGCGCTGTTGACAAAAGTCGCCTTGACCGAATCGCTTTTGAGCATATCTTTGAAAAACAATGGATGACCGGTTTTGTCGATCGTCGACTGATTGGGTTCGGCGCTGTTGTCGGGCTCTTTGTCGGTTTTATCCGAACAGGCGGTGAATAGCGACAGACAGATGAATGCTAAAAGGATGATACAGCTGATACGTTTCACGATATGACCTCTTTCGTGCAGTTACTTCGATTTCATTATAAGCGAACGCTGTAACACAAGTCAAGGATCATGCCTTGACAGGCGAAAGGAAAAGTAGCATAATTAACTTTGTAATACCAACAATATGTAAAGGATGATGTATATGACGCGCCCTGAGAACGCGGCGATGCTCAAGCGATCCTGCAACTGCTGTCAGGCGGTTCTGCTCGCCTATGAGGACAAACTGCCCTTGGATAAAGACACCCTGATGGCGATGGGTTCGACCTTCGGCTCGGGGATGGGCGGTGTGAAAGGATCCTGCGGCGCGCTGATCGGCGCCCAGATGATCCTCGGTCTGCTCGGATACAAGGGCAGCAACATGAACAAGTATTCCCGCGAGCTGTTCGGAAAATTCGAGGAGCGGGTAGGCGCGACGATCTGTGCGGTCATCAAAGGCTTTGTGACAGGTCGGACGCTCTGCTCGTGTGAGGACTGCTGCAAGAATGCGGCAGAAGCGCTGGAAGAGATCATTTCAATTGACAATTGACGGAGTGAAATATGAAATATAATATCAACGATCGTATCCACGGCTTTGTCGTGGAAGAAAGAAAACATATCAAGGAGATCGGCGGGGATATCTATATCCTGCGCCATGAGCACAGCGGCGCTATGCTGTGCTACGTCGACAACGACGACCGCAACATGACCTACTCGGTCACCTTTGCGACGCCGTCAAAGGATTCGACAGGCGTGTTCCATATCTTGGAGCACAGCGTGCTGTGCGGATCGGAAAAATACCCGGTGGACGATCCGTTCGTCGAGCTGATGAAAAGCTCGCTGTATACCTTCCTCAACGCGATGACATTCCCCGACAAGACGATGTATCCCGTGTCGAGCATGAACGAAAAGGATCTCATGAACCTGATGGCGGTGTATACCGACGCAGTGTTCCGCCCGCTGATCTATGATAACGAGAATGCGTTCCGTCAGGAGGGCTGGCACATCGAGGTCGACGAGAACGGCAAGCCGTACTATCAGGGCGTCGTGTACAACGAGATGAAGGGCGCGCTGGGCGATCCGGAGGAAACACTGTACAACGCTGTTTTCAAGGAAGCGTATGAGCCGTGCCAGTATACCACCGTATCGGGCGGTCACCCGGACGAGATCGTCAAGCTCAGCTACGAGCAATTCATCGACACGCATAAGAAGCACTATCATCCGTCAAACGCCCGATTCTATCTGTACGGCAAAATGAATATAGAAGAGAAACTTCGTTTCCTTGACGAGGAATATCTCAGCCGCGTCGAAAAGCAGGAGGCGGTCAAAGAGCCTGTCGTTCAGATCAAAAAGCAGGAGAAGCCTTTTTACTGCACCTATTCCGCGGACGAGGTCAAGCCGGGCGAGGATTACTATGCACTGAGCTTTCCGATCGGATTCATGCCCGGGATGGAGAAATTCCTGGCGATGAACGTGCTTTCGGCGATCCTCAGCGAGACCAACTATGACCCGCTGAAAAAGCGGATCTTGGATAAAGGACTGGCGGTCGAGGTCGACTGCGCGGTGATCGAGGATATCTGCTATCCGTTATTCTCGATCAAATTACAGCACTGCCAGGCGTACAAGGTCGACGAGATCCGCAAGGAAATTTTCGACTGTCTGACAGAGCTTGTCAAAAACGGGCTTGATAAAGACGCAGTGCGCGCAAAGCTGAGTACCGCGGAATTCGCCCTGAGAGAGGGCAACAGCGCCGGGCTGACCAAGGGACTGTACTACAACATCCAGATCGCCGACAGCTGGCTTTACGGATTTGAGCCGTGGCGGTATCTGGAATACGAAAGCGCGCTTGATGCGATCAAGAGCGGTCTTGACGACGGGTACTTTGAGAAGCTGATCCAAAGCGTGCTGATTGACAACGAATACAAGAGCGAGGTCGTCATGACTCCGCAGGCGGGCGAGAACCGCTACAGCGAGCCGACAGTTCTGCCCGACGGCTATACTGCCGAAAATCGGCGCAGTGAAACAGATCCGACGCCGCATCTGAATCTGAGCGATATCGACCGCAAGGGGATCGCGCATGAGACCGAGCTGCGTCAAAAGGACGGCGCGCCGGTTCTGTACCACCCGGTCAAATCGGACGGGATCATCTATGCGAGCCTGTATTTTGACACAGCGGACGCGGATGACGACGAGCTGTTCTATCTGAGCCTTGTCGAAAACCTGCTGACGAACCTCGGGACAAAGCGTCACAGCGGCGAAGAGCTGCAGACCGCGCTGGGACTGTACACCGGCTCGATGGGCGCGAGCCACTCGACCTACGACAATAACGGCCGTGTCATCAGCGCGGCGGTGATGCGCTTCAAGGCGATGGCGGAGCATTATGAGAAAGCGTGCGGATTAGCGGAAGAGATCCTGACCGAAACGCTGTTTGACGACCGCAAGGCGATCGTGGATATCGTCAGCCAGATGGCGACAGACATGATGCTGGGACTGATCAACAATTCCAGCCAGATCGCAGCGACCCGTGCCGCCGCGAACCATTACGTACGCGACGCGATCAACGATAAGGTGCGCGGGCTGAGCTTTTATACGCGCATCAAGACGCTCAAAGAGGAGCTCGAAAAGGACGACGCCGCGTTCGATCGGCTGAAAGCTCAGCTGGAAGCCGTTTATCAAAATCGTTTCAGAAACGGCAAAGCGGTGCTGAGTATCGCGTGCGATCGGGAGACCGATGACCGTATCAATGACGCGGCTGTTCCGATGAAAGCGAACCTGACAGAGAAACTTAATGATGCACACAGCGGACTGCTCAGCGGGAATATCGCGGTGACCGCGCCGTGCGATATCGTGTTCAACGGCTACTGTTATCCGACAGGCGAGATCAAGGGCGGCGAGCTGATGCTGTGCAAGAAGATCCTGTCGCTCGAGTATCTGTGGCAGAAGATCCGCGTCGAAAACGGCGCATACGGCTGTGGAGCGAATCCCGGCGCGGCAAAGCGGCTCGATATGTGGTCGTACCGCGATCCGCAGATCGGGGCGACCATGGCGACGTTTGATAACGCCGCAGACTTCTTGAGCACGCTCAAGCTCAGCGACAGAGCGGTCGAGGATTATATCATCAGCTGTATCCGCACGATCGACGCCCCGCAGATGCCGCAGGCGCAGGCGATCGTCGACGATGTGCTGTATCTCTCGGGCAGAACTGACGAAAGCCTGCAGAAAGAACGCGACGAACTGCTTTCTGCCGATCTCGAAAAAATCAACGCTGTCGGCGAAAAGCTGAAAGCGAGCGTCAACAATAAGGCGTTCTGTACCGTCGGCAACACCGAGAACGTCAACAGGAACAAAGATCTGTACGACGAGATCATCAAAATCTAAACGATTATCAGGCGGGACTTCCCGCCTGATATTTTTATATTGATTTTTTCGGAGGATGATAGTATAATGACCTTAATTGAATAAGGATATGGTTTCTATGCAACCCAATACCGAAAAAATCATACATTCTTATCGGTCTGATTTTTGCAATACTTCGTTGTCGTCCTTGGCAGGCGTCAGCCTGCCTGCGTCCTTCGCCTCGTCTTGCGAAAATCATCCTCGTTAATCTATGCACGCTTTCTTCGGTCTTGTGTTGCCCGCTGTACGCTGATTGAATTAATAGGGAATCCGGTTCGAGTCCGGAGCAGCCGCCACTACTGTATTTGAGCAGAGGATGTATAAAACGCCATTGGGAAACTGAGAAGGCTTACATCCGCGCAACAAACGTTGCTTCCTCATAAGCCGGGAGACCTGCCGTATCCGCAGAAAGTACCTTTGGCGTGAAGCGTGCAAATACAAGTGTACGCGGATTCGCCTACGCTTTGATTTTCACGCTCTTTCGTCGATGAAAGAGCCTTTCTTTTTATTCGGTTGAGATTGCCACGGGCGAAAGCCCTCGCAATGACAGTTTATTACATGAAATGAGGCGTTATTATGAAAAGAACAATCAGTATCATTTTGGCAGTTCTGCTGGTTCTGTCGGCAAGCATCATCGGCGCGACCGCTGATTCTTTGCCCGGTGAACCTACGTACGTTTATGTTACGATCGCAGATCAGACCGGCAAAACCGTCATCACGGCGGCGGATATTGCCGTCACCGACATTGATGACGACGGCAAGCTGACCATCAACGACGCGCTGTACTGTGCGCACGAGATATACTATGAAGGCGGCGCCGCTGCGGGCTATGCCACCAAAAAGACCGAGTACGGGCTTTCGCTCGACAAGCTCTGGGGCTCTGCTAACGGCAGCAGCTACGGCTACTATGTCAACAACGTTTCCGCATGGAGCCTCGACGATCCAATCAAGGGCGGCGACTATATCGCGGCGTTCTGCTATACCGATCTCAAGGGCTGGTCGGATCACTATTCCTACTTTGACAGATTCCATGGCCTTGTTACACAGAATGAGGAGATCACCCTGACCTACAGCGAAGCGGCGTATGACAAGGAATGGAATCCCATCACCCTGCCGGTAGAGGGCGCGACCATCACTATCAACGGCGAGAAAACCGATATCAAGACTGACAAAGACGGCAAGGCGACCGTCAAGTTCAGCGACCTCGGCCTGAATATCGTCAGCGCTCAGGTCGAGGGCAAGATCCTTGTCGCGCCGGTATTTAGAACATATGTGATCGAGGAAACCGACGTTTATGTCACGATCACAGACAAAGACGGCAATATCCCTGTCGCGGCGGAAAAGGTTGCCGTCACCGATATCGATCTGGACAACGATTTGACGATCAACGACGCGCTGTACTGCGCGCATGAGCAGTTCTACGAGGGCGGCGCAGACGCAGGCTACGCCACCAAAAATTCTGAGTACGGATTATCGCTCGATAAGCTGTGGGGTAATGCGAACGGCGGCAGCTACGGCTACTACCTCAACGGCTCGTCGGCATGGAGTCTGCTCGACAGTGTCAATGACGGCGAATATCTCTATGCGTTCACCTACACCGATTTGGTAAAATGGAGCGACAAATTCAGCACCTTTGACATATTCGCGGGTTCTGTAGACGGTAATGCCGGCGTCGAGCTGACGCTCACCTACGTTGCCGAATACGACGAGTATTATTCGCCGGTATTCAAGCCGCTCGCAGGCGCTGAGATTACCATCGACGGCGAGATGACCGGTATCAAGACCGATGAAGACGGTAAAGCGAACGTGACCTTCAGCAAAAACGGCACTGCGATCGTCAGCGCAAAGTCAGCCGACGTCAATATCACCCCGCCGGTATTCAAGGCGGACGTCAGCGGTATCAAGGATCCCGACAGCTACATCCTCGGCGATGCAGACAGCGACGGTATTGTCGCAATCATCGACGCGACTGCGATCCAGCGTCACCTTGCCGATCTGAGCACGACCTCTTTTGACGAGGATGCGGCGGATGTTGACAAGGATGAAAAGATCACGATCCTCGACGCGACCGCGATCCAGCGTCACCTCGCCGATCTGCCGACGGAAGCTGAGGGCATCGGCGAAGTCAATAGCAGAAAATGATCATGAAAAATAAGCTGCTGTGCCTGCTGCTGTGTCTGGCAGTATGCTTTGCCGCGGTATCCCCTGCCGCGGCTCAGAGCAGCCATACCTATACCGTCGCCGAGGTGCAGAACCTTTGCGACGGTATCGTCGGTTATAAGGACGGCAAAAATGCACAGCATTTCATCAATAACGGGCTGTGCGAGAACGCGGGGATCAGCGCGGAATTCTATGTTATCGCGCTCAGCCAGCAGGGAAATTATGACTTTTCCTCCTACGAAAGCGCACTGCTGCGCTATCTGCAAAACAACGAGATCTACTCGGCGACATCGCGCGAGAAATACGCCCTGTCGCTGATCGCGGCGGGGAGCGATAACGCATACATCTCGCAGGTCGCAGACGAGGCGATCGGCGGGCTGGGACTGATGAGCTTGGTATTCGGACTGCATCTCCTCAACAACGGCTGTCAAAGCAAGCTGTATTCGACCGACGGATTGGTGAACGCCATCCTCGCAGAACAGCTCTCCGACGGCGGATGGGCGGTCATCGGCGAGCGCGGAGACGTCGACGTCACCGCGATGGTACTGCAGGCGCTCGCGCCGTATTACCTCTCGAACGGGAATGTCAAAACGGCGGTGAACAAGGCGCTGACGCTGTTGTCAAACAAACAGCAGTCGGACGGCGGGTTCATCGGTATGGGCGTCGAGAACTGCGAAAGCACCGCACAGGTGGTGACGGCATTAAGCGATCTCGGCTTTGACGCGAACAGCGACAGCCGCTTTGTCAAAAACGGCAACAGTGCGCTCGATGGGATGCTCAGCTTTCGCAACAGCAACGGATCGTTCTGCCATCTCGCAGGCAAAGGCTTCAACGAGACCGCGACGATGGAGGCGTTCTATGCGCTGACAGCGTATATGCGGCATTTAAAGGGACAAGGTCCGCTGTACGTGCTGGATCATCGGTATCAGAAAGCGCAGGAGAAGTCGGAAAAGCCGAAGGACAGCTCGCAAAGCGCGCAGAACACCCCAAAAAAGCAATCGGGCAATTCGCCGCAGAAGAAGTCCGATCGATCGCAGGACGCCCCGCAATACAACGATCAAAACAACTACGAGCAAAGCGGCGATGATACGCCGCAGAATAACGATAACAACGGCGGCTACGTAGAGAGGGGAAACGCTCAGCCGCAGCAATACAACTACATCAACAATCACAGCGATCAGAAGAATCCCGGCGCAACCGAGAAGAAAGCACAGCCCTCGACGCAGACAGCGACGTCGACTGAAAAAGCAACTCAGTCAACAGATGCGCCGACAGAAGGTCCGACCGTCAGGGATGCCGGCAGGGGCGCGGGACTCTTCCAGTCGACCGATACGGCGACCGAGCCTGCCGAAATCGAAGAAGAACCGCCAACGGAAAAAGGCAGTTACAAGCCCTATGCGATCGGCGGGATTCTGGCGGCGGCGATCCTCGCGGCGGTCATTCTCTATCTGCTCAAAAAGCGGAACAAGAAGCATTTTATCGCGGTCGGAATATTAGCGGCGGCAGGCATCCTGTTTATCCTGCTGACGAATTTTGAAAGCACAGAGAGCTATCATACCGTGGAAGAGAAGACTGACACGGTCGGCACGGTGACCATCAGCGTCCGATGCGATACGCTCGCTCAGGACGAAAAACCGGAGTACATTCCCGAGGACTGTATCATTCTGGACGACACGACCTTTGCGGTCGCCGAGGGCGACACCGTCTACGATATCCTGATGGAAGCGTCGAGAAGATGCGATTTTCAGGTCGATAACCGCGGCGCGGCGGGCAACGCCTACATCGCGGGGATCGAGTATCTGTATGAGTTCGACTACGGCGACCTGTCGGGCTGGATGTACAAGGTCGACGGAGAATTCCCCGACGTCGGATGTCAGAGCTATGCCCTGCACGGCGGCGAAACCATCGAATGGCTGTATACCAAAAATATCGGCAAAGATTTATAGGGTAACCGACAAATCAGAAAGGAGGAAGCATGCGGGAATTTCACGAATATAATCCCATCGCGGTCGCGGTTTACTATCTGTGCGTGACGGCGGTGACCATGTTTACGATGAACCCGATCATCATCGGGATCTCGCTTGTCGCCTCCATATTGAACTACGCGCTGTATGCAAAGGGCGGGGTCAAGCCGCACCTCTTTTCGCTGATACTGTTCGTGATCTTGGCGGCGGTGAATCCGCTTGTCAATCATAACGGGATGACGGTGCTGTTCTATCTCAACGACCGTCCGATCACTGCCGAGGCGGCGATCTACGGCGCAGTTGCAGCGGGGATGACCGTGGCGGCGCTGTACTGGCTGAGGGCATTCAGCAAGGCGATGACGAGCGACAAGCTGCTCTATCTATTTGGGCGGCTGTCGCCGAAGCTCTCGCTGATCCTTTCGATGGCGATCCGATACGTGGAGCTATTGAGGGTCAGGTGGCGAAAGATCCAATCGTCGCAAAGGGCGCTCGGGCTGTACGACGACGGCAACCTGATCGACGCTGTCAGAGGTCGCGCACGGGTGCTGTCGATTTTGATCACGTGGGCGCTCGAAAACGGGATCATCACCGCAGAGACCATGGATGCGCGGGGCTACGGCACGGGACGGAGAACGTCTTTTAAGCTATATCATATCCGCATGCGTGATATCGCGATCATAGCGGTGTGCGCCGCTGCGGCGACCATCGAGATCGTCGGGCTGAATGCCGCTGCGATCGAATGGTACCCGATAATCGAAATGAAACTGTTTGAGCCGGTGAGCATCATTGGTTATACCGGCTTTGGTATACTGGCAATCTTGCCGGTCATCATCAACACAAAGGAGGCGATCCGATGGCGGTATTTACGCTCCGCAAGCTGAGCTTTTCGTACCCAAACAGCGATCATAAGGCGCTGGACAAAGTGAATATCGCTGTCGATCAGGGCGAATTCATCACGCTGGTCGGGCCGACGGGCTCAGGAAAAAGCACGCTTTTGCGATTGCTCAAGCCCGAGCTGATGCAGAACGACGAGATGACGGGCGAGATCCTCTTTCACGAAAAGCCGATAAATGCGTTAGATGCGCGGGAATCCGCCGCAAAGATCGGCTATGTCGCCCAGCATCCCGAGGAACAGATCGTCACCGACAAGGTGTGGCACGAGCTGGCGTTCACGCTCGAGAACCTCGGTCAAAAACAAGCAGAGATCGCGCGCAGGGTCGCGGAAACTGCGGCGTACTTCGGGATCGCGCCGTGGTATCGAAAACGAACATCTGAGCTGTCGGGCGGTCAGAAGCAATTATTGAATCTGGCGGCGGTAATGGTCGCAGAGCCCGAGGTGCTGATCCTCGACGAGCCGACCGCACAGCTCGACCCGATCGAGGCGGCACGGTTTGTCGACACGCTGTACAAGCTCAATCGCGAGACCGGCGTGACGGTCATCATCAGCGAGCATCGGGCGGAGGAATTGCTCCCGCTGTGCGATAGGATGATCGTGCTGGATCAAGGAAAGGTCGTCTGTGATGATGCGCCGCGTGTGATCGCTCAAAAGATAGACAGAAACAGTCCATATCTTCCCTATCTGACCGCGGCGGCGCGGGTGTTTATCCAAAGCGGCAGTCAGGGAACTTGCCCGCTGAGCGTACGCGAGGGACGGCAGTTCTTCAAACAGACAGCAGTTTCTAAGGAAACAACGATATCACAGGCACAGGCTGAAAGCACAACAGCCGCACTGGAACTCAAAGACGTATTCTTCCGCTACGAAAAGGACGGCGCAGATATTCTGAACGGATTGAGCATGACGGTAAACGAGGGCGAGATCTTCGCGGTGCTCGGGGCGAACGGATGCGGAAAAAGCACCGCCGCGGCGGTGATGGCAGGCGTTCGAAAGCCGTACAGCGGCAAGGTAAAACTCTTCGGCAAAGCGCTCAGAGAATACAAAAACGGCACTCTGTACCAAGGAAATCTGAGCATGCTGCCGCAGGACGTCGAGAGCGTATTCCTCAGAGCGACCGTGCGGGAGGAACTCAAAGGCTGTGAGGCAGTCATCGAAAAACTGCCGTTCGACCTCTCTCCCCTCTATGACCGCCATCCGTACGATCTTTCGGGCGGCGAGCGGCAACTGGCCGCACTGTGCAAGGCATTGAAAAATCAGCCACGGGTACTGATCCTCGACGAGCCGTCAAAGGGACTCGATCCTGACTCAAAAGAACGGCTGGGCGAATTGCTGAGAGCGCTGAAAGCAGACGGCATGACGATCGTACTGATCAGCCACGATATCGAATTCGCCGCAGGGTGCGCCGACCGATGTGCGCTGTTCTTTGACGGCGGTATCGCGGCGTGTGAGGATACTGCTGACTTTATGAACGGCAACCGCTACTATACGACGGCGGTATCGCGGATGACGCGCGGGATCTGCCGAAATATTTACACCGTGGATGCGGCGGCAGTGATGATCGGCGGTGGTCGGTCATGACGATCATCAAAAATCAAACCGTACGGACGGTACTGAGATATGTCATCCCGTTCGGGGTTATCCCCGCGCTGGTGATCCTCGGCGCGACGGTATTTGACGAAAAACGCTATCTGATCATCTCGTTCGGCGTGGCGATCGCGTCGATCGTGCTGTTCATGACCGGTATCGAAAAGAAAAACATCGGCTCGCGGCGGATGGTGATGGTCGCGGTGATGACGGCATTGGCGGTCATCGGGCGATTCATCCCGCTGTTCAAGCCGATCACGGCGCTGTGCGTGATGGCGGCGATGTACCTCGGCGCAGAGGCGGGATTCCTCTGCGGCGCGCTGAGCGTGCTGGTATCGAACATCTACTTCGGTCAAGGCCCGTGGACGCCGTTCCAGATGCTCGGGTTCGGGCTGATCGGGCTGTTCGCGGGATATCTGAGCGAGCCGCTGAGAAAAAGCCGCGTACTGCTGATCGGCTACGGCGTACTGGCAGGGATCGCCTACTCGATGATGATGGACGTCTGGACGGTGCTGTGGTACAACGGCAGTTTTTCTCCCGCGCTGTACCTTACGGCGATCGTGTCCGCGATCCCGTATACGGTGTTGTATGCGGTATCGAACGTCACCTTTTTGCTCCTGCTGAGAAAACCGATGGGCGAAAAGCTCGGACGAATCAAATTAAAATACGGCGTGTGAACGATTGAAATTGACGATTTGATGTGTTATACTCTCGATGAAACGAGGTGACGGGATGCTGTTCAAGAGAAAACTTCCGATGCAATTAAAAAGTGCGCTGGACCGATTTATCCGCGAGAATTACGAATCGCCCTTTGAAGATCTCATATGTGATGAAGCGACCGCATATCATGAGCCCTCTGTGCCGAGGGCGCCGCGGGCTGCCGCGAGAGAATCGGCGGATTCTGCGAGATACGCCGAGCCGATGTACGGCGCGGCAAAGCAGGCGATGCCGATGCCGACGGCGATCAAGCCGGATTTTGAGAAAGAATTCGGGATGCTGGACGAGAGCTTTCAGCAAATGTTGCTCAGAAAAATCGACGAGAAGGGCATAAAGGACAGCGAGTGCTACAAGCGCGCAGGCGTCGACCGCAAGCTGTTCTCAAAGATCCGCTCGAACCCGCAGTATAAGCCTAAGAAAAATACCGCGATCGCCTTTTGCATGGCGCTTCAGCTGTCCTACGACGAGGCGGTCGAGATGCTCAGAAAGGCGGGATACGCGCTGAGCCGAAGTTCCAAATTCGATGTGATCGTCGAATACTTCTTAAGGAATGGGCGATACAGCATCCATGAGCTGAACTGCGCCCTCTATGAATATGACCAGCAAGTGATCTAGGCTTCCCCTCGGGGGGAAGCTGTCAGGCAAAGCCTGACTGATGAGGGGCAAGTCTTTCATTCAAATCCATTTAACAAAGAGATTTCTTTTTTACTCATTTGTCGCTTCTCAGGCGACCATAAGAAAATGATAATACGCTATAATGCGGTTGTAAGGTAAAGGGAAACCTTTCAACCGCTATTATTTTTCCATATTTTCAGGAGGTATTATCATGACTATCAAAAGAATTTTCGGCAGACCCGTCAAGAAGATCGACATTCCCGCAACAGACAATGTAACAAAGGAAAAGAGGAACGACCTGACCGAGCTGGTATTCATCCTCGACCGCTCCGGCTCGATGGCAGGGCTCGAGGAGGACACCATCGGGGGCTTCAACTCGATGATCGCAAAGCAAAAGGACGAAGACGGCGAGTGCTATGTCACGACCGTGCTGTTCGATCACGAGATCAGCACCCTGCACGACCGCAAGAAGCTCAGCGATATCGCGCCGCTGACCGACAGGGATTACACCGTGCGCGGATGTACGGCGCTGATCGACGCGATCGGATGCACTGTCAGCAAGATCGCGAATATCCACAAGTATGCGCGAAAAGAGGATATACCCGCAACGACGATGTTCGTCATCACGACCGACGGGCTGGAGAACGCCAGCAAGGAATACTCCTCCGACAAGGTCAAGAAGATGATCGAGGACAAGAAAAAGGACGGATGGGAGTTCCTGTTCATCGGGGCGAATATCGACGCGGTCGAGACCGCGAAGCACTTCGGCATCAGCGAGGACAGAGCCGTCAATTATCACGCGGATAAAAAGGGCACCAAGGTGGTGTTCAACGCTGTCAGCAAGGCGGTCGGATGCGCCCGAGCATGTGCGCCGCTCGCGGCGAGCTGGAGCGAGGAGATCGCAGAGGATTATCAATCCAGAAAATAATTCGTCGGTAGTCGGTAAAACAAATGACCTGCTGTTTTGACAGCAGGTCATTTATTATTGCAGTTGATTTAATTCTGAAAGGAGTTTTGCTTTCATCTCTTCGAGGAGATCTCCGCCGATACGGTCGCTCTCCCACCAGCGTGATTCTACGGGCAGCCACCATACAGGGCCTTTGCCGTTCACGCCGTACTCACCCAGATCGCCCGCGCGGCGGGGGTAGAGGTGCCAATGGACATGACTTTCGCCGTTGCCGAGACACTCGTAGTTCATCTTGTCGCAGGGAAAGGCGGCGGATACCGCCTGTGCGACCAGCGACATTTCCGTCAGGTGCTTTGCGCGGAATTCGGGGTCGAGGTCAAAGATCTCGCTGACATGCTGCTTGCAGAGAAACAGGGTGTATCCATAGAAGCGCTGGTTGTCGCCGATGACGACGTAACCTGTCTCGAGCTCCTTGACAAAATACGGGTTCTCTCCCCTTTTGATCAAATCGATGCGTTCACAGATAAAGCACATATTCAACCTCTTTATACATCCATCTCCATATAGCGGCGGTAGGTGCGAAATCCCGCCGCCTCGTAAAACGCGAGCGCGCCCTCATTGAATTCCCACATATCCAGCTCGACGCGGTCGAGACCCTTTGCCTTGGCGTCATCCTTGATATACGCGATCAGCGCGGTCGCGACGCCTTTGCGGCGGTACTCCTCGTCAACGCCGAATTCATCGACGCGGTAAAAGCTCCGCGCGTTGTTGTACGGCGAGAGGGGTTTATGGATGACCGTCGTCACGGCAAAGCCGACGATCCTGTCGTCTGCTATGGCGACGATCACCGCGTACTCGCCGGAATCGAACTGCTCATAGATATGGTCGCGCAGTTCATCCGAGAATCCCGCACGAAAGATATCGGGTCTGCCGCTGACATGAACGTCGTTCACCTGGCGGCGCAGGAGGTTGACTTTATCGAGTTCATTGCGGATAGCAGTGCGAACGGTGATGTTCATAGGATCGACCCTTTTAGTTGAACAATCCGTAAAACGCCTTATATGCCATGTAGAGGTCGGGCTTAGAGATGACCTCCATCGGGGCGTGCATATTGAGGACCGCGACGCCGAGGTCAACGACGTCGACGTTCATATTGGCGACGTATTTGGCGATCGTACCGCCGCCGCCTACATCGACCTTGCCCAGCTCGCCGACCTGCCATTTGACGTCGTTCTTTTTGAGCATCGCGCGGATCTCGCCCATGAACTCTGCGGACGCGTCGGAGGTATCGTACTTGCCGCCGTGACCGGTGTACTTAGAGATGACGACGCCCTCGTTGACATAGGAGCAGTTCTTTGCTTCATACGCAGAGGCGTAGGTCGGATCGAACGCGGCGTTGACGTCGGCGGAAAGGCACTTGGACTTAGAGAGGACGCGATAGCCCTCGTTGCCGTCGGCTTTCGCGAGATCGTAGATGAAATATCTGAGGAAATCGGACTGCATACCGGTGTTGCCGTCGGAGCCGGTTTCCTCTTTATCGGTCAGGTAGGTGATACAGGTGCATTCGGGGAGCTTGGTGTCGAATGCGGCGATCGCTGAGGGATAGGCACAGCATTTGTCATCGTGGCCGTAGCCGCCGATCATAGAGCGGTCAAAACCGATATCGCGGGTCTTGTAGGCAGGACAGAAATTCAGCTCTGCAGAGAGGAAATCGTCCTCGGTGATGCCGTAGCGATCATTGAGGAGCTTCATAACATTCAGGGCGATGAGGTCCTTTTCGTCGCTGTCATCGAGGGGATACGAGCCGATCAGGATATTGAGATCCTCGCCGGTGAAGGCTTTTGACATGGTCTTTGTCGCCATCTCTTTATCGAGATGGGGCAGCAGATCGGTGATGATGAAGCACTCTTCATCGTCGTTCTCGCCGAGGCGGATATCAACGGTCGTACCGTCGAGCTTGACAACTCTGCCGTGGAGCGCAAGCGGGATGGTCGTCCACTGATACTTTTTGATACCGCCGTAGTAGTGGGATTTCAGAAGCGCCAGTCCGCCGTCCTGATAGAGCGGGTTGGGCTTTAAGTCGATGCGCGGCGAATCGATATGGGCGATCGCAAGGCGCACGCCGTCGGATGTACCGTTTTTGCCGATGACGGCAAGCCCGATCGCTTTCTCTCGGTTGATAATATAGACGCGGTCGCCGGGATTATACTGCTTGTCCTGCTCAAAGGGGACAAAGCCGTTTTCCTCGGCGAGCTTTTTGATATAGGCGACCGCCTCGCGCTCGGTACGGGAATGATCGAGGAAGGTCTTGTAGCCGGCGGCGAAATCGTCGGCTTCTTTCAGGATCTCGGGGCTGTAGGTCGCAGCTCCCTTTCTGTCTTTCATCATCAGCTTCTCGCGAAGCTCTTTTGCGTTACTCATAATTTACCTCCGTATGTTTTTTCAATAGTATTATATATCAAATAAAATGGTTTATCAATAATCAAAAACGGGCGATCTATCGGATATTGTAGATCTTTTGATAACGGTCCTGGGCATGTGCGACCTTTTTGACGTAGTTTCCGGTTTCAGCGTAGGGGATCTCGGTCAGGGTTTTGCCGTCGGTCGAATAATCGGGATCTTTGAGCCAATTATCGACGTTGGCAGTGCCGCCGTTATAGGCGGCGAGGGCAGTCGGAACGTCGCCGTAGAGATCTGTCAGATAGGACAGATAATAGGTGCCGTAGCGAATGTTGATCTCGGGGATGTACAGCGCGTCGTCGGTATAGATGACCTGACCGTCCTTGTGCTCCTGCAGCCACGTAAAGGTATCGGGCATCAGCTGCATCAGCCCGACAGCTCCGGCATGACTTTCGGCATTCTGATCAAAGCCGCTTTCGGTACGGATGACGGCGTAGATCAGACTTTCGTCGACGTCGAATTCCTTTGCGGCGGCTTCGACCTCGGCGGTATAGCGGCGCTGGTAGATCAGGCTGAGCACCTTGTACTTCGGTCCGTTGAGAATGTCGGTGGTAAACAGCAAAACGGCGATGATCGCGATCGCGAGGAGCGAAAAGGTGATCCCGAAGCCGAGGCATCCGTGTCCCCTATTCTTTTTGCGGGTCTGCCTTTGACGGGTGTTCGCAGTCGGATTATGCTGTTCCATCGGTTAACCTCCCATAGACCTCTTTGACGCGCGCGCGCAGCTCTTCGACCGTTCCGTTATTATCAATAATACGATCGGAATGTGCGATAAAGAACTCTTCGTCGTACTGAGCGGACATCCGAAGCTCGACCTCCTCGCGCCGCAGGTGATCGCGGCGGATGAGGCGCTCGAGGCGTTTTTCGCGCGTGGAAAGGACAGAGATGTTTTTTTCGCAGAATACGTCGGCGCGGGCTTCAAACAGCTGGGGCGCGTCAAAGATCACGATATCCTGCTCACACCCCGCCGCCATATCGAGCATGATCTCAACAATACGCGGATGGGTGATGCTGTTGAGCAGCCGCAGATTCTTTTTGCTCGAGAACGCGATGCGTGCAACGCGGGCGCGATTCAGACTGCGGTCGGGATTCAGCACATCGCCGAACGCCGCAGAGAGAGCGGCTTTTACGTCGGCTTCTTCGACCGCCTGTCGGGCGGCGATATCAGCAGATACGACGCCTGCGCCCAGCTCGCGGAGAATCGCGGCGACTTCGCTTTTGCCCGCTCCCGTCTGGCCGCTCAGCCCGATGATATGCTTATCGGGCAGGGTGATGACCTGAAATGCCGCGGCGCGGATCAGGCGGTTATACAGCGCCATGCCGACGCCCTGAGCAGTCGGACAATGGGCATAGACGGTGGTAACGCCGTCAAGCTCGTCGACAGCGCGCAAAGCGTCAAACAACGCCTGCGCCTGCTGTTTTAAATCGCTCTTGCTCCCCAGCGACACGTTCGGGGCGGCGATGCTTTCGACGTCCTCCGCATAGCATAAGGCGGCACAGTCGCCGTCGCGTTTGAAACAGCGGTTGACGAAATCGGTATAGTTTTTGTCGCTGCCGCGCACGAGGATCACCCTTGCGCGCGGGGCGTAATGCTTGTATTTCATACCGGGTGACGCGGCTTTCTCGTTATTCTCGAGCTTGTTGAGGACGGCTCTGTCGACCTCGACCTCGCCGATGACCGCCTCGATCTCCTCGCGGGTCACGATCCCCGGGCGGAGAATGCGCGGCACATCGGTCGCAACGGTGATGACCGTGCTCTCGACCCCGACATCACACGCGCCGCCGTCGATGACGGCTTCGATCCTGCCGTCCATATCGTTGATCACGTGCTGTGCCGTCGTAGGGCTGGGCTTGCCGGAGGTGTTCGCCGAGGGCGCCGCAAGGGGCAATCCGCTTTCAGCAATCAATCGGCGGGCATCGGGATGGGACGGCAGGCGGATCGCAACGGTGGAAAGGCCCGCGCTGACTTCGTCGGGGATGGCCGCGCCTTTTTTCATGATGATCGTGAGCGGACCGGGCCAGAAGGCTTGCGCTAATTTTTGCGCTTTTTCGGGAAAATCGGCGGTCAGGGAAAGGCGCTCGATATCCGAAACATCCGCGATATGGACGATCAGGGGGTTATCCATCGGGCGACCCTTTGCCTCGAAAATGCGGCGCACGGCGTTGCCGTCCAATGCGTTCGCCGCCAGTCCGTACACCGTTTCCGTCGGCATAGCGACCAAGCCGCCGTCGCGAAGGATGGCAGCCGCGGTTTTGATATCCGATTCACTGTTTGTCAAATACAATGTTTTCATCTTTTTTAGTGAGGAGTGAGGAGTTTGGAGTGAGGAGTTATTTGAGGATGGATAAACTCCTAACTCCTAACTTCTAACTCCTAACTGTCACTGGTTCATACTTTCTTTTAATTGCTCCGCACGCTGGGCAGTGACAAGAGCGTCGATCACCTCGTCAAGGCTGCCGTTCATCACTTCGTCGAGTTTGTAGAGCGTCAGCCCGATACGATGATCGGTGATGCGGCTCTGGGGGAAATTATAGGTGCGGATCTTCTCACTGCGGTCACCCGAGCCTACTTGACTTCTGCGGTCGGAGGCGATCGCCTCGTTCTGCTTATCCTGCTCCATTTTGAGCAGACGGGATTTTAAGACCTTCAGCGCCTTGTCTTTATTCTTGTACTGAGATCGCTCGTCCTGACATTCGACCACCATGCCGGTTGGCTTGTGGGTGATGCGGATCGCGGAGGACGTCTTGTTGATATGCTGACCGCCCGCGCCGGAGGAACGGAAGGTGTCGATCTCAAGATCGTTCGGGTTGATATCGACCTCGACGTCGTCGGCTTCCGGCAGCACGGCGACAGTCGCCGCCGAGGTATGGATACGGCCGGAGCTTTCGGTCTGGGGAACGCGCTGGACACGGTGGGTGCCGCTCTCGAACTTAAAGCGGCTGTAGGCGCCCTGTCCGCTGACAATAAAGCTGACTTCCTTGTAGCCGCCGAGCCCCGTCTCATTGAGGCTGACGATCTCGATCTTGTAGCCCTTGCGTTCGGCATACATGCTGTACATCCGAAAGAGGTCGTAGGCGAAAAGGGAGCTTTCCTCTCCCCCCGTACCGCCGCGGATCTCGACAATGACGTTTCGGTCGTCATTCGGGTCTTTGGGAAGCAGGAGAATCTTCAGCTCCTCTTCGAGCAGGGGGAGCTGTTTTTTCGCTTCGTCCAGCTCGAGGGACGCCAGCTCGCGAAGCTCTTCATCGGCGGATGCATCGTTGAGGATCGACAGGGAATCCTCGACCGTTTGCTGAGCGGCTTGATACTCGCGGTATTTTTTTACCACCGGCTCGATAGAGGAATACTCCTTCATGACCTTTTGGTACTGCTCGGGGTCGGACACGACGTCCGGCTCATACATCCTTTTCTCGAGTTCGTTATATCGTTTGTCAAAAATATCTAATCGTTTGAACATAGTTCTGTCCTTCTTTGGTGATCGTTTTGCCTCCCTTTGGTAAAGGAGACTCCCCTGCCAGGGGAGATGGGCGAAGCCCAGAGGGGTCTGCCGTCTCTGCTAAGAGAGGTGCTGAACGAAGTGAAGCGGAGGAATTGTATCATTGATCGAGCATAGCGAGAAACTAAAATAATCAGTTGGTCGCTTCGCTCCATACTGCAATTCCTCAGTCAGCTTTGCTGACAGCTCCCTTTACCAAAGGGAGCCTGTCACCGTCGCGGTAGACGGCGCGGATGCTTTTTTCTGCCTTTTTGCGCGGAAGCATGACCTCGCGGGAGCACGCGGTACAGCGGATCTTGAAATCCATACCGACGCGCAGAACCGCAAATCGGTTGTTTCCGCAGGGATGTGGCTTCTTCATCTCTATTTCGTCGCCGGTTCTGATATCCATCGAATCACCTTTCGGTCTTTTTTCTGCGCATAATGATACAGATACTATATTACCATAGTTTGCCTGAAAAAGCAAATTTGACCGCGGGCGGTGTTTCCGGACGCAGCAAGAGCACGTGAATCTAATTCTGCAATAACTCTGTAACCTGAATAACAGCGATGAAATTATGGAGGAAGTTAGAAAGGTTGTTAAGGTCGTAAAGATTGCGCT